>JAFYUJ010000089.1 GCA_017558555.1 Akkermansia sp. | reverse complement strand
CATTCTGCCACCCACTCCGCTTCGCTCCGGGGTTCCGATTTGTTGGCATTACAACCCAGGGTTCCGTCATTACGTGACTTCACCCTGGGCTACCTTCTGCCGCCCCTAGAAGGGGCTCAAATAGAGGCGGGCTTGCGCCCGGAACAGTTCGACAAATCTCCATTTACCGAGCAGGGGAACAGGTGTTATTTCGCTTCGCCGATGATCGTTTCCCATTGGGGGATGAGTTGGCCGGCTGGACCTTCCTGCAGCAATTTGCCATCTGCTGTCATAAAAATGGCGTGCGGCGCGCTGATGCGCATGTTTTCTTTACCTGCAGCTTGTCTCATTTCTGCAAATTGCTCACCGAGTTCCGGTGTGGCTCCATGGCAAACCGGGAAGGGAGCCTGATACGTTTCTGCATAAAATTTGGCATCAAGCGGGGAAAATCCGGCTAATAAGATGATTTCAAGACGGTTATCTTTTCGCATGTTTTCATATTCGCGAACAACATTCGGCATCTCTGCACAGCAGATGCCACAAGTGCGGTGAGATATCAGGAAAACATAGTTCTCTGCATTCAGGTTGGGACGCTTCTTCGTTTGATAAATCAATTTATTGACAATCTTGGAGAGTTTGCTGACAGGTTTCTGCTTTTTATTGTCTGAAGTCGGTGTTCCTTCTTTTGAGCCCTTGAGGCATTGTTGCCAATCTCGAAGCATGTCAAGATCTGCGACTTTCAGAATCTTACCCTTGCTGTTGAAAAGGACGACCGTCCTGCGGCTGACTTTTAATTCTTTTGAGAGTGCCTCGGAGAGGTTTTCTTCGAGCAGCACGGGCAGATTTGCGTTTTTCGCTTCTGCTCCATTGAAAATATAGCGGCATCCCAAAAGTACCAGCTCCATCTGCTGCTCCGCGAGCATGTCTTCGCGCGTTTTTTCGAGCTCATTCCACGTGATTCCCAATTCATTTCGCTCGGCGCTGGAATAGATGAGCATCATGTAACGCTTGGCCCGGGTATCGACTTTTTCCCGGGAGATACTTTTGGCTTCTTTCCAGAGTTTTCTCAAATCCAGTTGCATCAAGGGCTTCATCTTTTCTTGTTTTTGCTTGGCAGGAGCATTGTCCCTGGCGGCCTGGCAGGGTTGGGACATTGCACCAAAGACAAACAAAGCAAGGAAGAAAGCGGCGATACAGTGGCGGTTCATAGGTGGTATTCTTCGGTTAATTTCAGATACTGAAGCCAAAAACAGGGTATTATTCCATTCAAGAACTCCGTTTCATCACCAAAACATTAACATAGATGAACTCTCATGACAAGCAGGAAGCTGAAATGGGCAAAAAGAGTTGACAAAAGCGGCGGTGCGGGTGTAAATTTCTCCCCGTTATGAACACACAAGCACACGTACTTCCGACGTATGGGCGCGCGCCCATTTCCGCAGCCAGGGGTGAAGGCTCTTACCTGTATGATACGGAGGGGCGTCGCTATGTGGATTTCTGCGCCGGTATCGCCACATGCAGTCTGGGTCATTGTCACCCGGTGCTGGTGGAAGCCCTTTGCAAGCAGGCTCATGAGCTGATGCATTGCTCCAACCTCTACGCCATCCCGCAGCAGGAGGAGCTGGCTGCTCTCATTGTGGAGAAGATTGTGGGGATTCCCGGGCGTGTGTTCTTCTGCAATTCCGGTGCAGAGGCCAATGATGGCATCATCAAAGTGGCTCGTCGATTCGGCCACCGCCGCCCCGCAGCCGATGGCTCTCCCCGATACGAGGTGATTACCTTCAACAAGAGCTTCCATGGCCGCACGCTCGGTTCTATGGCCGCCACTGGGCAGGCCAAGATTCAGGTGGAGTTCGACCCCTTGCTGGTGGGCTTCAAATATGTGGATTTCAATGATGCTGAGGCTCTGCGCGCTGCTATCTCCAAGGAAACCTGCGGTATCATGCTGGAGGCCATCCAGGGCGAAGGTGGCGTGAATCCCGCTACACCCGAGTTCATGCAGACGGTGGCAGAGCTTTGTCGCGAGCATGATTTGCTCTTCATGGTGGACGAAGTGCAGTGTGGTTTTGGCCGCTGCGGTGCCCCCATGGGCTGGCAGGCTGTATGCCCCACCGTGCAGCCGGATTTGATTTCCTGCGCCAAGGGTATTGGCGGCGGCTTCCCCATGGGCTGCTTCTGGGTGAGCAACCGCGCCATGGATGAGGCCGGCACGGAGCTTTCTTCCATTATGGGGCCTGGCTCCCATGGCTCTACCTTCGGTGGTACGCCTCTGGCTTGCTCCGCTGGCCTGGCTGT
Source organism: Akkermansia sp. (assembly GCA_017558555.1). GTDB lineage: Bacteria > Verrucomicrobiota > Verrucomicrobiia > Verrucomicrobiales > Akkermansiaceae > Akkermansia. The sequence continues at coordinate 77,196 of JAFYUJ010000089.1, read as the reverse complement.
GGTCAAGGAGATTCTGGCTGCCGATTTGCCCGCCCGCGCTGCCGCTCTGGGCGAGAAGGTGAAAGCCGAGGTGGAATCCTGGAACCTGCCCGTGGTGGAATGCGTGCGCGGCCATGGACTGCTGCGTGGTGTCGGCCTGCGTGCCGGCTCTTTCACTGTGCCGGAGGGTACCACCCCCGCCGGGTATGTCAACAGCCTTTGCATGCAGGCCGGCTTGCTGGCTTGCCCCGCCGGGCCGGATACCTTGCGCCTTATCCCCGCCCTTACCGTGCCCGAAGAGGTGCTGGCCGAAGGTCTGAATATTCTGAAGAATGTCCTCTCTCAGCTTGGCTGATTGATTAATAACCAGATTTCTACGCTCTTTCTGCATCCGCCGTCAGGTGGGTGCAGAAAGTTTTTTTATAAAAATAATTACCAAAATTAAACAAAAAGAGTTTACTCATGCGCTTTACCAATTGAACGGGCGATGCAGCCCGAATCCAAAACAAGCAATATGAAAAAACATCTCGCTAAATTAGCCGTCGTAGCAGTCGCCCTGGTGGGCGTGCTTTCCGCCCAATCCGAAGCAGCCGTTGCCGTAGCGCATCATCAACATGGCGCCAAAGTCCATCGCGTTGTGAAAGAGAAACATCATCACAAGAAAGTCAAGGTTCGCCGCGATAAGCATGCTCGCGTATGCCACCACCACCACAAGCATGGTGCGCGTTGCTTCTTCTTCGGGTGTGATGCTCAGCGCCGCCACCGCCATCATTAAGATCAGCCCCCCATCTTTAACCTCTAACCCCAAACAAGCAATATGAAAAAACATCTCGCTAAACTCGCCGTCGTAGCAGTCGCCCTAGCGGGTGTGCTTTCCGCCCAGTCCGAAGCCGCAGTCGTTGTTGCCCACCATGGTGGAGCCAAGGTACAGCATGTGGAAAAAGCCAAGCACGATCATCGCAACATGAACTTCCGCAAGGATAAGCATGAGTGCAAGCGCCACCACAAGTTTGAACGCTCCTGCTGCTGCGCCTGCAAACACGAAGCCGACCGCCGCGACCGCAAACACCGCCGCTGATTCCCGTATCCACTAACCATCAACCTCAATCAAGCACTATGAAAAAACATCTCGCAAAACTCGCCGTCGTAGCAGTCGCCCTGGTGGGCGTGCTTTCCGCCCAATCCGAAGCAGCCGTTGCCGTAGCGCATCATGGTGGTGCCAAGGTTCACCGCGTCGATAAACACCACCACAAGAAGGTCGTTGTGCGCAAGGACAGACACAACTGCCGTCACAATCATGGTATCTTGTGCTTCTTCTTCGGTTGCCATTGACGGAGCTATGACAGAAGATTCTGACATTGAGCCAGCCACAAGCCCCGTGCTTGCTAATGCCCGGCTGCCTGAGCTACCCCCAAGTGCTCTCTGACCCTCCCTCCCGACAGGATTCAGAGAGCACTTTTTTGTCATCCGTTTTGCAGATGGGACGGACGCTTTTTATATACACCGATTGACAGTCATGCTCTTTTGTTGTGTTATGTTTTCGTGTTATAAAATCAACGCAACAAAAATAGACGTAACTCACAAAAAAAAAGCAGTTATGATGTGAAAAAGTCTTGATTTTTTTGGGCTTGTGGAGTAGTTTTGCCCGCGGTTATAATTCGGCGCCGGACTCTCTTTGAATGTCTGCTTTCGACACCGGGTTGAACCAGCGTTCAACACGACAACTCATGAAATTTCACCTTCCGAACATTTTATTCAAATCGCTGATGGCTGTGGTCTGTGTCCCGGGGACGACCCTTGCCTCTGATATGGCAGGTGCCACGTCGTCAGAGAACGATACATTTTTGTATGTCAATGCCTCCGAAGTGACATCAGGAGATGCAGCTTCCTTCGCCATGGCGGCTGTGGAGGAAGCAGCGGAGCTCCGCTGGAACTCAACGGGTGACGATGCGGCAGTGTGGGATACTGAACAGACGGCGTCCTGGGTTGATGGTAGCACCGGTGCAGGGGATGCCACATTCACGAATGGTTCCCTTGTGGTCTTTGGCGAGGGTGAAGAACTGAACAAGGATGTGCAGATTGCGGAGGATGGGGTGGCCCCTTCGGCCGTTGAAATCAGCGGCAGCGGCTACCATTTCAGCGGAGGGGATATGGTCGTGACGGATAGCCTGGTAGCCGAGGAATCTGCGACGATTGATAGTGTGCTGGTGATTGGCTCAGCCTCAACATCTCTGGATATTCATGTAGCTGCTGATAAAACGCTGACGGCCTCTTGCATCGAAACTTTCTTCACAGGCTCGCACGAACACCACAACTATGCGCACGGCTCTTTTGTCAAATCAGGAGCCGGCACGCTTCGTATCACTCAGGCTACCCATGGTTCTATCACGGCGGTCACGCTTCAGGGCGGCTTGGTAGAGCTGGGAGAGGGCGTGTCGCTGGACGTCGGTGGCAACGAAATCATTGGCGGTACTCTGGAAAATGTGCAGATGCTTGTCACCGGTGATATTACCCGCACCCTCACAGGTGCAACGGTGACAGCCCACAATGTCATCAAGTCTGCGGACGGAGAACGTGCCGCCTTGCTGACGGATGTGGCGCTGCATGCCGGTACTTCCACCGAATATGTCACCCTGCAGAACGTGGTCTTTGCCGGTCAAAGCAAGCTGACAGGCTATATCACCTTTGAGGAGACCCATGCCCAGCGTGAAATGGGTGTGGCTACTGGTGGCTCCTTATCGGTTGAAAATGTGACCTTTGAGCTTCGCGGCATTGCGGCCGGCACAAAAGTGCTTGTTGTGAACGGCGCGGTGGACGATTGGGACAAAGGTCTGCTGAGTGGCATGAAGGTGCCGGGGAATGTCGGCGGGTTGTCCGGTACCATCAGCGGCTGGAATACCGTGAAGTTTGTGTACAGCGGTGTGGCGGTGAATAATGCTGCTATCAATTCTACCGTGGATGGTACTGTGACGCTGCTCGACAAGCATGACGGCAATTTGTATTGGACCGGCGCTCAAGACAGCATGTGGAATCCTACCTCTGTCAACTGGATGAGTCCACCAGACGGGGATGACCAAACTGGCGAGAATGTACCATCTGCCTTCACCGCTCTTTCCAATGTTCACTTTGGCGGTGTCGATGTGGCTCGCCACGATATTCTCGTCATGCAGGACAGCGTGGTGATGAATCTGAGTGTCACCGAAGGCGGCTACAGCTTCAGCGGTGCGCGTGTGGCGGTGCTCAATGATGCCAGCTTTGCCCCTGCCACGGGGAAAGTGACTTTCCATGACCAGCTTGTGGTGCAGGGTAATCTGGATACCGCCGGTGCAGGGCATGTCGAACTGCTGGACGCCACCACCGTGGGCCTCGATGCGGCTATTGCCTCGGCCCATACAACTCTTTCCGGTGATATCACCGTTGGCGGTACATTGTCCGTAGAGGCCGGTTCTGATACCACTGCGGGCACATTGAATATTTCCGGTAATGTGACGGCGCAGGCAATCACCATTGACGTGAGCGCCGGGCGTCGTGAGGATGTTCAAACCTACGACGATGAGCTGGTCAGCGTGTCGGGCAATCTTTCCGTGGGCGAATCCGGTGTCATCACCATTGGTGGCACGGCAAAGCAGTATTATCGAGGCGTGATCTCGGCCGGTGAGCTGAAAATCAACACACAGAAGCATGGGGTGTATTTCGACCACCTCCATGTGAGTACCCTCACGGTGGCCGAGGGGGCTTATGTGCACGTGAAAACCGCTTCGCCCTCTATCACGCTGTCTTCTTCTACCTTTGATGTGATTAACCTTGCCGGCACGCTGGCGCTGGACGCCCGCGGCACCACCTATGACCGCGGGTATGAAGTGCGGGTGCAGGGGGATAAAGCCCAGTTGCAATTTGGTTCCGGTTGCACGATTGATAACCTGTCCGTCATCGGCTGCGAGGACCATGACGGTTATACCAACCTGAGTATTGTAGCACAATCTGCCAACGCCACAGTGACCCACATGGAGAAATTGGGCAACCTCTCGGTGAACATGGGCTCTCTGACCATTCAAGAGGAGGCGGACTCGGAAACCACCTCCTCCGGGGCTGTTCATGGCGAACTCACGCTGGATAACGCCAAGATGCAACTGGGCGCGGGGGCAGATAACTTCATGGCGGCAGATTCCGGGGCTATCGTATTGAAGAATAGTGCCCGTCTGGATGTGGGCTCTACCACACAGGCGCTCTCTGCCAATAACAAGATTTCTCTTTCCGTCGGCAGCTCTATCAATGGTGCGGCAGATGGCGCCGGCCTGCAGTTGGCAGATGGTGCCATCATCACCTACGCCAATAAGGGCAACGCCATCAAGGCCAACCTCACCGCCACCAACGAGCTGACCCTGAAAACTGCCCAGAGTGGCAGCGTTCTGAATATCAGCGGCGCGCTCAGGGGCAGCGGTGTGGTGCAGCTCACCGGTCCCGGCAAGGTGGCGCTTTCCGGCGCGCAAACCTTTACCGGCTCGGTTGAGGTGGGGCTGGGCTCTACGTTGGCGCTTCAGCAGGCGAAGACGCTGGGCTCGGCCGGCGTTATCCTCGAGGGTGGCGGTACCCTGGCGTTGGATACGGATACAGCCGTGTATCTCAAATCGTTCTCCTTCGGAGATGGCTCAACGCTTTCTATCTCAACAATCACCGGTACGGATAAGTTCTCCACCAAAAATGCTGCTTTGCAAGTCAATTCAGCCAGCGGTTCCGGCACGCTGACGGTCTCTTTCGCTGAGGAACTGTATAATCTGTGTACCTACAACATCCTGACCGGGCTTTCCTCTTTGGAAGGCATCACGCTCAGTGTCCTGCACAAGGGGAGCGTTCTGCATGCCTCCCAGTACAATGTGGAGTTCGATGCTGCAAGTGGCCTGCTCTACATGCAGACTTTCATGGGTAATGTGTGGGAGGGCCAGGGCCAAGGGTCGAGCAAGATTTGGTCTACGTCGAACACAGACGGCAACTGGAGCGGAAAAAGCAATTATAATGAAAAGACCCAGTACAAGACGGCTATTTTCGGCGACGTGAAGGCGGACCCCCAGTCGCTTTCTGTGCAGGGGCTTGTCAGCCCTGGTGAAGTTTATTTTGTAGCTGAGACAACCTCCTATACCATTTCCTCCATGGAGGATGCGGAAGGATGGGGGCGTCTCGCCTCCGGCACGAAGATTCACAAGGAGGATGACGCTGATGTGACCTTGCAATTGCAGGGCAACGCTGATGCGGCAACCGCTCTGGGCGCCGTGGATATTCAGGCTGGCAATCTGATTTTGGGATCATCTCTTGCGGTGTTGGGTACTGATGCCGATATTGTGACTATTGAAAAAGGTGCTTACCTTGTGCTGAATGGCAGCGGCGTTTCTGAAGCGCTTGTTGAGCTGCAAGTGGGTGCTAACCCTGATGACTCGTTTAACTATACGGCTTCTTCTATCGGGGCGTCCGTAAACGCTACGCTCAGCGGTGTAACGATGGATGCTGCCGGTATCAGAGGCACGGAGGAAGCATACGGCGAAGCCACAAACTTGCTGATAAACGGCCATGCGCATTTGTCCTATCTGACTCTTACTGATTTTGAAGCAAAGGACAACGTGACATTGTCTGACGTGACATTAGCTTCAACTGATAAGTCGCAATCTCATGTTTTGGAGAATGTAACCATAGGCGAGGGAGTTGTGGTGGATTCATCTGCTGCCTACACTCTCTCCGGAAACATTGCGTTTGAGGATACGCTCACCAATCATGGCCAGCTCACGCTCTCGGTGCCCTATATTAATGTTGAGATTGGTAAGTTCAAATATGATTGTACGGTAGATGCGTCCGACAAGACCACATACACTTATGAATTGATTAGCACGGAAGGGACCGGTGCCTCCTTGTCGACAGGAGAGGTCCTGTTCCAAACCAAACAGGTTTTCATCAATGGGTTAAACCTGGACAGTGGGTTGGCTTCCGGCATCGTGGCTCATTTCACGGACAACGGCAAAGGCTCCTTTACACTGAGTATCGGTAAAGAGACGGCAGATGGTACTTCCGATGGCTCAGTTGGTATGCCACAGTGGGATGAACGCTGGTGTAAACAGGAAATTGCCCCCGCACTCTCCCGCCAGTTTATCGGGAAAGATGCAGCTGCCACTGTTGGGTTGGCTGCCGTTATGGAGACGGTCACGCAGGAAGGGAGCACGCAGGAAGGGAGCACGCAGGAAGGGAGCACGCAGGAAGAGGAAAGGCAATATTACCTGTATGGCTCCGTTGTCGCTGACCCTGGCCATGTGAATGATGGCAAGGCTATCGTGGCGACTCTGTCCTCTGTATCAAGAGGCGAGCTTGTCGCCGGCAGTCTCGTTGCGGGTGGTGATGCTGTTACTACATCAGACCAAGAGGTGTGGATATATGACAGCTCCGGCGTCAGCAACATTGTCGGTGGTATGGCCTATACGTCAAAGCCCTCTACTTTGATCCCGTGGGCTGATGCCATTCATACGCAGTCTGGCTCAACTCATATTTTGGTGAACTCAACCGTCGAAAAAGACGAAGTCTCTCCCATTCTTAATAATTGGGGCACCTGGGAGAAAGAGTTCGTCATTGCTGGTTCCCGCTGGTGTAATCAAACGGGCGAGAGTTTTGTGACGGTGCAGCAAGGTGAGATTTACAATGTTTTCGGCGCATCGTGTGGCGGTCTTTATGGTGATGATGGATGGAACGCCCCCGTGGTAAAAGTGACGCAGACCGGCACCTCCCATGTTTTTGTAGAGGGCGGGAGAATTGGCGAAATCTTTGCCGGCGGCTATTGGTCCACCCTCATAGGTACCACGGCGCAGGAGAACTCGGACAACAAACTTGCCGTGGAAATGAGGCTTTCCGGCGGTATTATTGGCGGTACGGAATCGCGCGTGTTCGGCGGTTCGGACCATGGCTATGTCGATGGTGATATTTATGTATGCATGGATGGCGATGCCCAGATTCTCTCCCGACTCGTAGGCGGCTCGAATGCCGGCACGGTGATAGGTAATATCACGCTGGATCTTATCAGCGGTTCGGCATACAGAGTAGATGCTTCCGGTTTGGGTTGGGAATATGAGTGGGAAGAAAATGGTGTGCTTGTCAGACAGGAGGACCATGCCTATATTGATGGTGATGTTCTGGTCAATTTGTACAGTGCTTTCGAACTCGGTATAGGCGCTGATCGTGACCTTGCCTGCGGTATTTATGGCGGTATGGAGAGTACGAATTATGTCGAGATTACAAAGACTGATTGTACTAGTACACTTCATTTTGCGGAGAGCGACACCTATGAGCTGGGGTTCCTTGCGGATGACGACTACTCGTCTTCTGATGAGTCCATCATCGTGACCGGTTTCGACCGCTTTACCCTAGAAGAGGACGCTCATGTCGTGCTGGCTCTCGGGTATTTTGATATTGATATGGATCCTGGAAAGACGCTCTATATCATCGGCAAGGGCGTGGTAGAGGTGATTGGTCACGGTGAGAACTTCGGGCGCAATATCGAGCTTCGGGAAGGGGCAACGCTGAAGGTCTCTACCAGTGATATCGGCTTGGCCGATGATGCCAGCGATGACCGCACCATCAGCATGACGTCCGGCACGACACTGGACCTCACCGGGTACCCGGTAGAGTCTGGTTTTGTGGCGGCCACGCTGAGCGATGGCTTGAGCTTCAAGACGGAAATTGCCGGTGATGGTGTGAACAATAAGGGCGCCATCTACAAGGGAACAACCCACGAAACGGCTGATGCGACAGAGCTCGCCCTCGACAAGGTGTCTCTTCCCCATGTTACGCTCAAGGGCAATGCCTCTGCCGGGGTGATGGATAATGAGGTCTTGCACATGAACAGCTATGGTCTGGGGGAAACGACGCTTGATTTAGCGACTTTCACGTTTACCAAGCAGGGCTTGGGCGCATTCGTTGCCCGACACGTGCAGATGACGGAGGGTACGGTGTTGGTACACCAGGGCGATTTCTACATCGATAAGAAAAGCGGTGGGGCAAAGACCGATATGGTACTGGCCGACGGAACGTCCCTGTACCTGAACGCCACGGGGGTGAAGGACGCTACCAGCCTGTGTGTGCGCACGCTGAGTGGCGCCGGCTCCATCGAGCTCAACAACAGCCCGTTGACTCTGCAAACCACCAACGACGCCCGCTATCATGCGCAGTACATGAATGACGCGCAGTCCTACAGCCAGTTCCTGGACACGACGGGCTTTGCCTATGCTGTGTTCAGTGGTGTCATTAGCGATGGTAATAAAGCCAGCGGCGGCCTTATCAAAGACGGCGCGGGGGTGCACTACCTCTCCGGCAGTGAGAGTACCTATACCGGTGGCACCAGCTTGAAGGGTGGGCGCTTGTACCTGCTGGGCTCCAGCACCGTGGGTGATACGTTCGACAAGCTTACTTCCACTGTGGCTGCCGGCGTGATAGGTACCGGGGCTGTGATGTGGTCCGATGCCGGTTCTGAGCTGTACCTGAGCCACAATACCCGCATTTACAACAACGGCACCGTGAGTGTGGATGGCGGTGTGATGACTATTGGTGTCGAGGCGTCTGCCTCCGGCACATTGGTCAACTACGTGGGACTCCACAGCAAGGGGGCGGATGGGAAACTGGCATATGTCAAGATGGGCGGTGAGGAGTATGTGGAGATTGATACCCACAACCTGAAGTCCATTGCCGTGAACGCAAAATATGCCGATGGCACGGATTATGTGGCCGGCTCCGACATTAACCGCAACCTGATGCTCCTGGTCAGTAAAGCGGCATGGGCCACGGCTCAGTCCACTACTGTGACCGGTCTTTCAGACACCCGATACAACGAGGCTGTTTTCTCCGGTTCGCTGGGGGATAATGAGGATATGGTGGCCTCTCTGCACAAGGTGGATGCCGGCATCCTCGTGATGGACCAAACCAATACGTATTCCGGCGGCACTGTGATTTCCGGCGGTACGCTGCGCTTGCGCGGCTGGGCGACCCTGGGCAAGAACGAGAAGGACAACGCCGTTGTTCAGGATACGGCGGGTTCCACACTCATGTTTACCTATAACACCGGCTACGGGAATGAGCCTTCCGAGCTGGCCAACGATATCACCATTACCGGTACCGGGCATGATCATTGGCTGGGGCACGCTGCCACGGATGAACAAAGCGCGGCTCTTATCTCTGCCGTGGGGCCTGCTGTCACCTTCACGCTGAGCGGTGATATCAAGGGCGATGGCAATGTACTGCATGCCGGTGAGGGCGTGCTTGAGCTGAGCGGCGATTCCTCATACACCGGCGGCACATACGTTTCCCGCGGTGTGGTAAAAGTGCAGAGTGCCACCGGTCTGGGCTCTACGGCTGATGGGCTGGGCTCTGTCACCGTTGAGGCCGATGCCGATTTGTGGTTTACTGTAGAATCCGGCTACACAGCCCCGACGATGATGACGAAGCTGGCGGCAGATAAGAATGTTATTGAAGGTGATGTGCTGATTGCCGGTACGGAAACGACTGAGCGTATCTTGCACATGGATGGCAACGGCTACAATGCCGCCTCTACCACCTTGCAGCAGAATGGTACCTTCTTGCTTAATGGCGCGGCTATTGATGGCTTGGCGGTGAGCGCACATTCCGGCAAGTTGACCGGCGATGGCGCTGTGGTGGTGTCGGATGCATCCGGCTCCGGTGCCTCTGCCACATTTGATACCATGATTGATTATACCGGCGATTTCCGCGTGGAGGGCGATCGTGCTTCCATCAAGGTTTCAACCGGTTCGTACACCGACGGCAGCATTTCTGTGGCCGGTAATCAGGCCTCCGCTCAGTTTGGCGGCGATGTCACCATCGTGGATGGCGAATCTCTGCGCCTGAGCTCCACCGGCGATGCGCCGGGATCGAGCGCAGCCATCATCACCGGTGGGGCGGTGAGCGTGACGTCCGGTGCTGTTTTCTCCGTGAGTAATCAAGAAACGGCATACGAATACAATCTAAGCACATTGCAGGAAAACGTCAGCCTGGCTGTGACTGAAGCCGTGCAGATGCAGACTCCGGCTCAGAACACCCGCAGCGATTTGTCCTACACAGAGATGGGCAATTGCCACATGCTCTATGATGGTGCTTTCGATGCTTCGCTGGCCGTTAATAACAAAGTAGTTGGCACTGTGCAGGCCGGTGGCGGCCTCACCCTCGACGGCGGCGCCACTTATGAAACCATCGGTGGGCACACCAGCTTGTTGGGTGGCAGCCTGACCCTCGATACGCAGGAAAACAATCTGCTCACGTTCCACACCACCCCGGACAGTCTCCTGACCTCCATTACCGGTGATACCCAGCTGGTTCTTTTCAGTGAGGTCGGCAGCGTCTTCTTCGGGCTGGATGGTGAGCTGGCCAAGGCCGACTCGGGCATCTACTACACCCGCGCAGATCGTTACCTTACCGGGTGTGATTATATAGACGGCCACACCCTGCTGGTGTATGACTCTCACGCGGCGGTGGTCTACCTGCACACGGAAACCATCCCCGAACCTGCCACCACCACGCTCAGTCTGCTTGCGTTGGCTTCCCTCGTTGCCCGCCGCCGCAGAAAATAAAGGAATTGCAAATTTAGAATTTCAAATTGCAAATTGCAAAGTTCGGCTCGCTCTGCTCGCAGGGCGAGCCGAATGGTTGCGGGCAAAGCCCGCCTCTATTTGAGCCCCGGCAGGGGCGACAGAAAGTAGCCCAGGGTGAAGTCACGCAGTGACGGAACCCTGGGTTGTAACGCCAACAAATTGGAACCCCGGAGCGAAGCGGAGTGGGTGGCAGAATGCTCGTGGTATCACATGCCTTGATATACAAAACACGCCCTTGAATATCCATACGCTACCGGCTCCGGGTTAACACCCTTGGGACTCCGCGTCGCGGCTGCGCCGCGGGGAACTTTCCAAATGTGAAATGCCTGTCTCGGCGTAGCCCCACGGGCGAAGACAGATGAAATTACCCAATTTGAAATCAACATCGGCTATTGTTCTTCGCCGGCCAGGATGCCTTGCAGCTGGCGGTGGGCATAGAAGAGACGGGAACGCAAGGTGCCCTCAGAAATATTGAGCATTTTTGAGATTTCAGGGGAGCTCATGCCCATGATATCGCAGAGGGTGACAATTTCGCGATGGGCAGGGGAGAGCTGGTTGAGCGCGGCTTGCAGACGCGTTTTCAAATCCTTGACGTGGGCTCCGCGCACGGGGTCGGAGGCCAGACTGTTATCCGCAAGCTCTGCATTTTTTTCGAGAGGGTCTCCATTTTCCGCATTATCAATGCTGTAGGCCGGATAAGCCTTGCGCTTGCGGGTGCGCAGCAAGTTGCGTGCCTGATTGGCAGCAATGGTGTACAACCAGGTGTAAAACGCGCTGGCGCCGTTGAAATAGCGCAGCGAGCGATAGGCTTTCATGAAGGCTTCCTGAGCCACATCATACGCATCTGCCTCCGACCCCAGCATTTGCAGGAGCATGGCGTGCAGTTTGCGGCTGTGGCGGCGCACCAATTCATCAAAAGCCTTCGTTTGCCCATCGAGTGTAATCTTGATGAGCTCCTCATCCGGCAAATCCGGGTAGCTGGATGTGGGCGAAGGGGACATAGGGGAGGGGGTGGGTAGAGGGCAGGGGAAAAACGAAGGGGGCTGGTGTTGGCCAGCCCCCTCCGGATAAGTTAGAGATTGAGGCCGTGCAGGCAGCCGTCCTTGCCTTCAAACCAGTTGATGTAGGCTTTGCAGACGGTTGTGAAACCACCAGGGGTGGGATAATCACCGCTGAAGTACCAGTCGCCGCAGGGGCCTTCGATGGCATCGTGCAGACCCTTCATGCTCTGATAAATCACCTGGATTTCGCTCGGGCAGTTGTCCGGCGTGACCATGCGGGAGATTTCATCCGTGATTTCATCCTCGGTGAAGCTCTCGTAAATCTTCTTGACGGGGTTGGTACGCTCTGCCGGGGGCAGGGTGAGCTGGCGGTTGCATTCCACGTACACATCACCCAGACGATAGGCCATGCCGCGGCGCTTGAGCAGCGATACCGCTGCCTGGAACGCGATGAACTTGCCCATTTCGCTCATATCGATGCCGTAGCAGTCCGGGTAGCGGACCTGCGGCGCGGAGGAGGCGATGACAATCTTGCGGGCCTTGGTGCGGGAAAGCAGGCGCAGCAAGCTCATCTTGAGTGTGGTACCGCGCACAATGGAGTCGTCGATGGCGACGAGTACTTCATCGCTGCTCACAGCTCCATAGGTCAAGTCGTACACCTGTGCCGCCATCTGCTTGCGGCTGCTTTCTTCGGAAATGAAGGTACGCAGTTTGATGTCTTTGTGGGCAATCTTTTCCGCGCGGGGCCAACGGCGCAGAATAAGCTCGTTGATGAGTTCTTCGCTCATCGTTCCATCGCGGAAAGCTTGAATCATGGCATCGTTCACCTTGTTACGGCGGTAGGCACGCAGACCTTCCAACAGACCGTAGTAGGATACTTCTGCTGTGTTGGGAATGAACGTGATAGCGGCCTTGGAGAAGTTTTCATCCAGACTGGCCACCACCTTTTCCGTCAGGTTGGCACCCAGAGCCTTACGCTCGCGGTAAATGACGGGGTCATTGCCGCGGGAGGTGTAGATATCCTCGAAGCAGCAGGGCGTGGGCTTGGCGGGCGTGGTGTATTCGCCGATGGTGACCTTGCCATCGTACTTCACGGCAATCATGTGACCACCGGGCAGCTCTTTCACGCTGTCGCTGTCCACTTCCATCACACTCATCAGCGGCACGCGTTCGCTGGCAATAGCCACGTACTCATCCGTGTGTACGTAGTAGCAGTGGCGGATGCTGTGCGGATCTCGCAGGCAGAAGAAGTCGCCATTGCCGATAGCACCCATTACGGTGAATCCGCCATCCCAGTTGCGGGATGCCTTGCTGATGATGTCGAAGAGGTTCAGGTTTTCCGAGATGATGTTGGGGATTTCCTTGCCGTCCACCTTGGCATCGCGAAGTTGGCGGTACAAATCCGTATGGGCTTCATCCAGGTAGTAACCTACCTCTTCCAGCAGCGTCTGCGTATCTGTGCCGAACACAGGGTGCTGGCCACGGGAAATCAGCTTGTCGTGCAGTTCGGAGATGTTGGTGATACCGAAGTCACCCTGCAACATCAGCGTACGGGTGGTCCAGTTCGTGCGGCGCATGAACGGGTGGCAGCTGCCTTCGTCGTAGTTTGTGCCGCTGGCTCCGTAGAGCATGTGCCCCATCAGCACCTCACCACCGAAGTTGAAGTGTTGCTTGAAGGTCTTGGCATCGTGCCCACGCACGTCGCCAGACTCACGCAGACTGCGCAGGGTCTTGTGCTGTGCGGAGAAAATCTTGGTGATGGCCGAGCTGGAAGCATCGCGAGCACGGAAGATATAGGGCTCACCCAACGGCACATTGAGCTTGATGCAACCGATACCGGCACCATCTTGACCGCGGTTGTGCTGCTTTTCCATGAGCAGGAAAAGCTTGTTGAAGGCCCACTCAGGCGAGCCGTACTTCTCCGCGAAATAGGAGAGCGGCTTGAGCAGTCGAATTGCTGCGGACATATTCGGAGCGGTGTTTGAGTTTTACTTGCGCACGCTGACCTTGATGCCCTTGCCGTCGCGCAGAGTACCGATGACTGTGCCACCAGGGCCGGCAGTCATGGCTTTTTCAACATCCTCGGGCTTCACAATGGCTACCCAGCCAATGCCCATGTTGAAGGTGTGGAACTTGTCCTCAGCATCCACAAACTGCAGCACCTTCTGGGCAGGCTTGTTGTCCCAGTAGGGGATTTCCAGGTCAGCACCCTTGTCGCCCAGGAAACGCTCCAGGTTTTCGGGCAGACCACCACCCGTGATGTGGGCGTAGGCCTTGGGGGTGATGCCCAGCTTGCGCATGTCGTACACCACATCGTGGTACAAGCGGGTGGGAGCCAGCAGGTCGCGCAGCTCTTCCTCGCTCAGCAAATCAGGATTCTGCTTGAGCACGCGGCGCACCAGGCTCCATCCATTGGCGTGGAAACCATCGCTGGGGTAGCCGATGAAGACATCGCCGTTTTCCAGGGTGGAGGGGTCAATCATCTGGCTCTTTTCTACGCAGCCGATGCTGAAACCGGCCATTTCAACAAGATTTTCGGGCACCACGCCGGGCATTTCTGCCGTTTCGCCACCTGCCAGAATGCAGTTGCAGCTTTCCAGGTAGTCGCACATGCCGGCTACCAGACGCGTAATGCGGGGACGCTCCACTTCCAGGTTGGAGATGCCAAGGTAATCCAAGAACACGAGGGGGTCGCCGCCCGTGGTGAGGATGTCGTTCACATTCATGGCTACCAGGTCCTTGCCGGCGGTCTCCAGCATGTCCATGTCAAAGAGGATTTCGGTCTTGGTGCCCACGCCGTCGGTACCGGTCACGATGACGGGTTCCTTGTAGGCTGACAGGTCATAAGCGGCTGCGAACAAACCAAATGCATTGCAGAGCTGGCGGTTCTTCTGGGTGCGCTTGACATGCGAGCTGATGTCGTGAACAAAAGATTGTGCCTCGATAGTATCGACGCCGGATTGCTTGTAAGTGAGGTTGCCGGACATAAGATTGAAGTCGCGTAATGCGCCCGCATTATACACGAAACACCCCCAAAAGGCAAGCCCGTATTTTCTGCGCAAAGTCTAATTGTTGTGGCTTGTGATAGCGCAGCATGTGTGCACTTCATTCTCTCCCCGCGGATTTCCAAAAAACTTCGGCATCTTTCCGCAAGGCTGGAACCACATAACGGGATCGCAGTAAGCTCACATCCCTGTGCCCCATAATCAGTTGCAACTGTGGCAAATCGCGGTGGGCGGCGGCGTGGTAGGTGGCAAAGGTGTGGCGGCATACATCCGGCACCCAGCTGCCGTGGCGGAATCCTGCCGCGCGGCGCAGGGCCTGCCACCGCCGCTGCCAATTGCGGGGAATGCTGCGTTCGCTTTGCCTCAGCCCGTGCATGCTGCACAGCGGTACCGCTCTGCCACCGCCCGTTTTGCTCGCCGTGGGGCGGATGATGACTTGCCCCTCCTCCCAGTGTATATCCTCCGGCCGCAACCGGCTCACCTCTGTGGGGCGTATCCCGCCATAGAGCATCAGGCGCAGCGAAAAACGCATCGCCCGGTGCTGCGGCTTTTGCGCTGCCTCCTTCAGGCGCTGCACCTCCTCCGGGGTCAGGGGCGCTATCGCTTTCTCCGCCAGTCGCGGGACCTCTATGCGCGATACCGGATTCTCATCGCACCACTCCTGCCGGCGGCCATACGAAAACACGCTGCTCAGCACCGCGCGCCCCTTCTTGTAGCTGCTGGCCGAGCTCCCAAAGGCTGCCGCCAGCAGCCGCTTGCAATCCGCCACCCGCATCGTGCGCAGCAGCATGTCGCCCGCTCCCTCCACCCGCAACAACCGCCGCGCATAGTTCCTCAAATCGCGCCTGCTCACCGGTCGCAAACCCTTGCGCGCCTCCACACTCGCCCACACCGCCTCGCGCAGCGTCACCGTGTGCTCTGCCGCCTCTACCGCTCGCACCCCTTCTTGCATCACTCGCCGCAGCTGCTTCATCAACTCCTCTCTCCCCATCCCCTTGGCCCTCTCCCCCAGTGTCTCCACCGTCTCCAATACCAACCGCGCTGCATCCAGCGGCGTTAACCCCGTGCTGCTCAGCAGCTCCTTTGCTAATCGTTTTTCTCTCATGGTTTTGTGTGTGTTCATCTTTGTGAAAGATGTAGCAAGCTAAAACTATACGTTTTGCTCGAAATTGTGTAAAATCAACGATAAACCATTATGAGGAATGGGGCAAGAATAGTCTGACCGCCGCATATAATGCCCCCTTCTTAAAAGGTAGATGACTGTAATCTATTACTTAGCAAGGAGATAAGTATTCACAATGATGTAGCATGGTCTCGGAACACTTTGCTTTGTTATGAACTGTCCAGCCTGTGGAAAACAGATACCCGATGTGGTCTACTTTTGTATATATTGTGGTAATAATGTGTGTGCATCAACCCCGCAAAAAGTGGTAAGTGTTGTACCTAATCCAGCTTTGCCGATAGTTCAAGACGTAGGCTCTTGTTCATATAGGATAACACAAGTTTTGAGCTATGTGCCAGGATTGGCTTTGCATAGATTCTATTCCGGTCGAATCGGATCAGCAATAGCACAGATTTTACTTTGGACCGTATTTGTAGGTGCAATATGGCAATTTGTTGATGTTATTCTTATATTGACAAATTCTTATACGGACAATAAGGGTAAAAAACTTTCTGATTATAATTTGGGGTTTGGTATAGTATCATTGTTGGTTTCTGTATTTGCTTTTTTCTTTGTAATAGTGCAAAGTTCTCCGTCTGATAACTCTACAGCCCAGCCCGAGAAGGTAGAAAATACACAAAGTCAAACGACAGGAACAGCAGTTAATAATTTTTCTTTACAGGCTGAGGCTACCTCACAAATTTCCGAAGAGAAGAAATTAGATAAAAGTAGCACGACGGAAGCTGTTGCTATCCCTGCACAGGAACAGCAAAGTGATAATTCAGTAGAAGAATCAGCACTCAAGACCTCACTGGAAAAATTAGCCATTGGGCGCAAAGAAACACCCGAGCCTAGGCGTGCCCCTATTGCTGATGGTGCTGTGTATAAATATCCGGAAACTGCGCAGGAGTTGCGGAAGTCTGGGTATCCCAAAATGTTGAAGAAATTTGGAGTTAAGAAAATAAAGGAAATAAACAAATTGTTGCCGTTGGCTGCAGAAAAAGCTGCAATGAATCCTTCGATGGATGAAATTGTTCATGTGGATGTTTCCAACAATAGAAGTACAAAGAATAAGTTAGTATTTTATGTTGATGCAAAGAATCACAACCGTATATACCTTACCGAGGAAGAAATTAAGAGCGATAAAAAAGTATTAAGTAATCAAGAAAAATTAAAGTCATTGTTACAGCAGCATGTGGATATGTGTGAACAGATAATAAAAAATCAGCTTGCACATCCCTCGACATATAAGAAATCATTCTTTGATTCTGCTTCGGAAACTCAAGATTATACGAATGTTATCCGCATCGCGTTTTCTGCAAAGAATTCTTTTAATTTGGAAATAAAGTACGTGGCAATATTTCGTGTAAATGAGCAGAGCGAAATTGTATATCAGGATATTCAAGAAAAACGATAAATATATAGGACTATGTTTGGAAATAAAGAGTTTTGCCCTTTCTGTGGCGTGAAATTGGGCTTAGGAAAGTATAGGACGAAGGAAAATATAGCTATTTGTCCGATATGTGCCAAAACGCTAGCTGTTAATCATAATGTTATACCGCAGCAAACCATCAATTGCCTAGCTGAACGGTGGAAAGAACGAATGATGCATCTTGAAGTGTTTCAGTCATTCAATGCTTATCGAGAAGCTGTGGCGGGTGGAATGTATTTTCGTGCCGATGATAAGCTGAAAATGTGGTATGCCTCAAAAGAAAAAAAGCCTAAACATCCGGTATTGTTTCGATTCGATGAAATAGTGAACGTTGAATTAAAGGAAGATGGAAATACCGTAACAAATGGAGGAGGAATAGGTCGCAGCGTAGTAGGAGGCTTACTATTTGGTGGAGCCGGAGCCATCGCCGGAGGGCTTACGAGCAGTAAAACCTCAAAGAAAGAGATTTTCTCATTAGATATTATCATAACATTGAGGAATGCTTATTGTAACAGTTTAGTTGTAAAACTTTTAACGTTCGGAAAATGTAAATCCGGCGATATGACTTATAATATCTGTATGAATGCAGCAAAAGAATTAGGTGCGTTCCTCGAGGCTATTGTTAAGTCTAATGACAGCACTCCGCAACCTCCTAATCCTCCGTCTTCTCCGTTGAGCTCGACCGATACCCAACAAGACCCTATGGAACAAATTATCAAATACAAAGAGCTTTTGGATAAGGGTATAATTGATGAGGTCGAATTTAAGCGCAAGAAAAAAGAGCTGCTGGGGCTTTAATATGGAGAATGTATGAGCCTGCTCCTTTTGACCGGGTGTGTGGTTCAAGTTGATGTGACACTAGAGTAATGCTGCCGCAAAAAATGGGTAAATAAGGCATAATGCTTGACAAGAGAGAATAATATGAGTATCTCAAAAGGAGATAAATGTATCGTTTGGTTCTCCAAGTTTCGAAAAAGCCCCATAAGCGGAAAGGAAGGGACTCTCACTTTTGAAGAAGTGGAGAGCGGGGCCTTGCTTGCTGTAGATGAACGATTAATTTAGAACTCTGCTGCTATGAAGTTACATCGTGAAGTAAAAGAGACTGAAACACAAAGAAAAAGTCGAGGTGTGCGAATTATGGGGCAGAAAACTCCCCAGAAAGAGAGAAATGAAGAAGCTTCGAAGAATGCTGTTTTTAAGCAGGAGGCCCAACTTCACCTATATTACCAAGTTGGCCAGGTATATGCCTTTACAGTAAGTGGATGTTTTTCTGATCAAAAGGCAGATGGCTCCCAGCATACAAGGTATGTTGTAAAAGATAAGCGCGAGTGTACACATCCTTACTATTGTGATTGTACATGTTTTGAACCAAAACAGGAAATTTTATTGCGCGTTAGGAAAATAAGTAACGGACGACTTGAGTTTGAGCCTTCTATCATAGAACGATACGATGAAATCTTTATAAAAGGTGAGGAGTATGAGTTTGAGGTTATCTCTTACCAAAAAGAAAATGGCCGCTACGTCGTTTGTGATACACAAATTGGTAAAAATCATCATCTTAGAGCAAACAATAGCCATCTCTACAAACAACGAGAAAAATTGAGGTTAGAAGTTCAAGGATTTGATGAAAAAGGCGACTTATTGTTGATAGACCGCAATCCGCCCACCCCGGCAGAGCCTTGTATCAATCCTATGCAGGCTTTGGCGGAGAGTATGGGAAAGTTTCAAAATAAGGAAATATCACATTCATACCCAAATCAGAGTCTACCACAATCTGTTCTTAGCTTGGCTACTCAATCCCATTTAAGCGATACTCCAAAAATAGCTCCAAGCATAGCGATACCGAGAGAAAATAAACGGGAATTGGTGGCCGTGCTTTATGAAGTCCAAAAAGAGACGCCTGCTAAACATGCGAAAGTAGAAAAATCTGCCGCAACGATGAGCAAGAATGTGAAGACCGAGGCCAAGGAGCAATCGCTTCATACGGAGAAAAAGAATCCGTATGAACGGGGTAGAATTCTTTTATTAAGAGCTTTGAAGCTTTTGGAGCAAGCTGCCCAAGGTGGGCATGAAACGGCGAAAGCTTTATTCGATAAGTGCAAAGATGTTTTATCAGCGCCGGAAGAACAAGTTACGCAAGGACAGTCCAAGAAGAAGAAAAAGAAGAAGGTCTCCACAGAAGAAGATACTCAAGGATTGCAAGGCGTTGATCCTGTTTGTGGTAGCAGAGTCGACCGGATTAAGGAAGAAGTGAGTGCGTTGGCTCCATTTGAGCAATGGCAAATAGCAAAGTATTGTCTGGCTGCAGCAGCCGCGAAGAATCATCGCAAGGCTGTGGAACTATTAGCACGCATGGATGCGGAACCTGTGATACAGGAGGTGCGTGTAGAATGCCAGAAAGCGCATGCAGTGATATATGCGCAGTCGGAGGATATGGCGTGGAATGCGGATGTGGAGGCTGCGACGGAGGTGGGAAACAGTGCGAATGAGCTGATTGCTTGGGATACTGTGGCGTGTGCGCCTAATGAGGTCGAGGAAGTCGCTACATACAAGGTATGGGAGCAGAATGTGCTGCCGTTGGAAGCTGATTACACGGCAGAAAGTGGACATTGCCCGACGGCGGAGACCGAGGAGCATCATGTGGCTGAACCTGTAGAGAAAGAGGGTATACTCCGCAGAGGGTGGAACAAAATCAAGAACTTTTTTACCGGGAAAAGATGATGCAAAGGGAAATGACCATGGAGCAAGCGCTGGGCTTGTATGTCGAGCGTGCAGAGCGGATGGATCTCATGAATCGCAAGACCATTCGCTGGATTGTGTTGTATGATGATGGTCGTGTATCGAGGGAGACTCAGGCGGTGGAATACTTGAATGTATTGTTCAATATCCCCATTCATCCGCTGTATCAGAATAAACAAGGTCGCCTGTTGTTATGCTATGATAATGGACGTGTGAATGTGCTTGATATCAAAGAAATTTTTAAGGACAAGTTGAAAGCAAAGGGATTTAAAAAGAATGGGTATTGTATGAAAGATGACCGCAAATTGGTGCGAGCGTTCGTGTGTGATAAGGATGATTACTTGGTCATCTGTAGTATTGATGCCAACGGGAAGAAATATATCAAAGCTGATTTGATAGATAAGAGAAACGCAACTCCCAATATGCGCAATGAGGGCAATATGTTTGTGAAGGATGCTCGGCCCTACCGCTGGATGGTGTTTCCCGGGGCGTTAAAAAAATGGCTGAAGCCCGTCATTGTACCTACTGGTACCAACAGGGGTGTTCCTTTAGAATCTTACGCTCTCTATCCTCAACTTGTAGAGCTGTTTCGTCTTGCTGAGGATTTAAATTCGCCTCCTATCGTGTGCGTACATTAGACCGCTCTTACTTTTGCACAAAAAGTACCGAGTTCAAGCTTGGCATGGGCTCATGAATATGATAGGATGGCTCCACGATGAAATTTTCTGAAAAACTGCAGGCAAGAATCAATGCAACGCGTTCTGCGCTGTGCGTAGGCTTGGATCCGCGCCCCCAGAGCTCCAATATGAGTGAATTGGCCGCCTGGCTGCGCCGCGTGGTGGAGGAAACGGCTCCTTATGCAGCGGCCTACAAGCCGAATATCGCCTATTTTGAAGCCATGGGTTTGCCCGGTCTCAAGGTGTTGGAAGATTTGCTGCCCGACATGCCCACGGACATTCCCGTGATTCTGGATGCCAAGCGCGGCGACATCGGCGAAACGCAGAAGTACTACGCTCAGGCCTATTTCGAGCACATGGTCAATGTGGACGCCGTGACGCTCAACCCCTTCATGGGCTATGATATTCTGGAGCCCTTCCTGGATCGCCCCGGCAAGGCTGTGTATCTGCTGGCCGTGACCTCCAATGCAGGTTCTGCCGACATTGAGCGCCAGGTGCTTGCCAACGGACGCAAGGTGTACCAGCTGGTGGGCGATATGGTGACCCGCGCTCGCGAGGAAGGTGCTGCCACCGAGGTAGGCATGGTGGTGGGGCTCACGAATGCCAGCGGCGAGCTGCTTTCCGAGCTGCCGGATGCCCCGTTGCTCATCCCCGGTCTGGGGGCGCAGGGTGGTGATTTGTCTGCCCTGACGGGAGGTACCCGCGTGGCACCGCCCGTGATTAATGTTTCCCGAGGTATCCTCTACAAGGACCCCGAGATGAGCTTTGCTCAGAAGGCGGAGATGTATGCTCTGCAGATTCGCGAAGCGCTTGCCTTGTAATTGAGCCATGAAGCAGTATCTTGAGCTGTTGGATGACGTGCTGACGAATGGTGTGGGCCGCGAGGACCGCACCGGCACCGGCACGATAGGTGTGTTTGGCCGCCAGACCCGCTTTGATTTGCGGGAGGGGTTCCCCTGCCTGACGACCAAGAAACTGCACCTGCGCTCCATCATCTACGAGCTGCTGTGGTTCCTGAAAGGCAGCACCAATGTGCGCTATTTGCAAGAGAATGGAGTGACTATCTGGGACGAATGGGCCGATGAAAACGGCGATTTGGGCCCCGTATATGGCTCCCAGTGGCGCAAGTGGCCGGATGGGCAGGGCGGCAGCATCGACCAGATAGCCAAGCTGGTTGATTCGCTGAAGCATAATCCCTGGAGCCGCCGCCACATTGTTTCTGCCTGGAATGTGGCCGAGGTGGACAACATGGCTCTGCCTCCCTGTCACTGCCTGTTCCAATTCTGCGTGATTCCTGCACAGAAAGAGGGCGAGAAGCATGGCCTGAGTCTGCAACTTTACCAGCGCAGCTGCGATTTGTTCCTTGGCGTTCCCTTCAACATCGCCAGCTACTCGTTGCTCCTGATGATGATGGCCCAGGTTTGTGGCTATGAAGCCCGCGAGTTTGTGCATACCTTTGGTGATTTGCACCTGTATCGCAACCACATCGAACAGGCCAAATTGCAGCTTTCCCGCGAGCCCCGACCGCTGCCCACTATGCGTATCAACCCCGATATCTCCGCGATTGACGGTTTTGATTACGCAGACTTCACGCTGGAAAATTACGACCCGCATCCGCACATCAAGGCTCCTATTTCCGTATGAGTATCCGCTATACAGGTGTGGTAGCCATGGCCGCAGACCGCGCCATCGGCATCGGTAATGCCATCCCCTGGCGCTTGCCGGAGGATATGCGCGTGTTCAAGCGTCTCACCATGGGGCACCCCATCCTTATGGGGCGCAAGACGTGGGAGAGCCTGGGGCGCCCGCTTCCGGGGCGTCAGAACATTGTGCTCACCCGCGATGCTGCCTACACCGCCGAGGGTGCAGAGGTCATTTGCCGCCCGGAAGCACTGGAGAGCATGAGCTTGCAGGATGAGGAAGTGATGGTGATAGGCGGGGCTCAAATCTACGCCATGATGCTTGATAAGATGCAGCGCCTGTATGTATCTGAAGTGCAGGGGGCGTATGAGGCTGATACGTGGTTCCCGCCCTTTGCAGACAAGTTTGCCAAGCGCACGGTGATAGAGTCCTTTGATGGATTTGATTTGGTACTCTACGAAAAAGAGGAATCCTGATACACCATGGCTGAAAAGTTTGATATCAACAGCCTGAATGCTGCTCAGCGCCAGGCCGTGCAGACTCTGTGTGGCCCTGTGCTTATTCTCGCCGGAGCCGGCACGGGTAAGACGCGCACCGTCACCTGCCGCATTGCCAATATGATTGAGAAGGGGATTAATCCCCGAGGTATTCTTGCCCTCACCTTCACCAACAAGGCTGCAAACGAAATGGCGGAGCGTGTAGCAGGGCTGGTGGAGCGCAAAGCTGCCCGCCAGATGACGGTGTGCACCTTCCACTCCCTCTGCGTGCGTATTCTGCGCCAGGATATTGGCCGGCTGGGGTACAAGGAGAACTTCTCCATCTATACCGGAGCGGACCAGACAGGCATGCTCAAGCGCCTCATTATGGAATATGGCGCCCGCCGCGAGAAGCTGGAGCCAGCTCAGGTCATCAACGAACTTTCCCGTGTGCGCAACCAGGGGCTGAGCTACAAGGAAATTGAAGATACGCTCATTTCTGCTGTGGCCGGGGCATACCAACGCCAGCTGAAGGCTCAGAATGCAGTGGATTTTGATGATTTGCTGATTCTGACGGAGCGTTTGCTGCGCTGCTACCCGGATGTGCACGACAAGTGGAACAAGCGTTTTTCCTATATCACGGTGGATGAGTTCCAGGACACCAACTCCCTGCAGATGAGCTTGCTCAATCAGCTGGTGGGTCCGGAGCACAATGTCTGCGTGGTGGGGGATGATGACCAGTCCATCTACGGCTGGCGTGGCGCGCAGATTTCCAATATCCTGGATTTTGAGAGCTTTTTCCCCAATCCCACCGTCATCAAGCTGGAGGAGAACTACCGCTGCACCAAGCAAGTGCTGGATTGCGCCAATACCCTCATCCGCAACAATGCTGGCCGTCGCGAAAAGACCCTGCGCACGAATAAGGAGGGCAAATATCCCGTGCGTCTCATGGCTATGCCCGGCGCAGAGGATGAAGCCGGTTTCATTGCGGAGGAAATTGAGCGCCTGCGCATGACTGAAAAGCTGGCGTGGGAGGATTTTGCCGTCCTTTTCCGAGCCAATGCCCAAAGCCGCGCCCTGGAAATGGCCATGCGCGAGCACCACATCCCCTACCGTATGGTGGGTACCAAGAGCTTCTTCGACCGCCGCGAGGTGAAGGACCTCATCAGCTACTTGCAGATGATGGATAACCCCGATGCGGACCTGCATGTGCTGCGCGTCCTCAATACACCCCCGCGCGGCATCAGCGATGTTACCGCTTCCTTCGCGATTGACTGGAGCCGCGACAACAAGAAGAGCCTGTGGGCCACGCTGCGTGATATTTCCTTCCTGGCCGAGTGTTCAACCCGCTCACAGAACTGCATCAATGAGTTCACGGATTTGGTCACCCGCTACGGCACGGAGTTTGCTCAGAGCGAGCGTCCCTTTGTGGATATTTTGCAGGATTTCCTCAACGAGACGGGGTACGAAGAGTACATCGCCCGCAACTGCAAGACTGATGAGGAAAAAGACCGCCGCCAGTCCGCGATAGATGACATCAAATCCGCCCTGCGTCAATTCTGGCTCCCGGGGCACAAGCTCACCGATTTCCTCGCCGGTATCGGTCTGGATGAAGACCGCAAGGAGGATGATATCGAGAGCAAAAGCGGCGTGTGTCTCATTACCATGCATGCCGCCAAGGGGCTGGAGTTCCCCCATGTCTACATCGTCGGTGTGGAAAACGGGCTCTTGCCCCATACCCGCTCGGTGGATGAGGGTAGCCTGGACGAAGAACGCCGCCTGTTCTACGTGGGTATTACCCGCGCTCGCGAGCGCCTGACTATGACCTACTGCGCCAAGCGCTCCAAATACGGCAAGGAAGAACGCTGTGCCCCGTCATCGTTCATCATGGAAATCCCCAACCGCCTCTACGAGTTTGTGGATTATGATGAACTCATGAACACCCCCGCCAGCGAGGAAGAAAATGTCAACTTCTTCGCCACCATGCGCGCCCTCTTGCAGGATGATTGAGTGAGCCAGAAAGCTTAAAGAAAAAAGCCATTCCTTCACTTGAGGAATGGCTTTTTAAGTGGTTTGTTAAAGCTGGTTATGCGCGGCCTTTGTAGCTCTTGCTGAACTTCTTGTAGAAGCCATCGCCGCCTTTTTCGTTGCGCCCGGAGGGACCATCGGCGCGGCGGTGGAAGGGCTTGCGGTCGCCGCGGTCACCACGGCCACGGAAGTCGTCGCGCTCGCGGTCGCGGAAGCGGGGGGCTCCGCCAAAACCGCGATCACGGTCACGGCTGCGGAAATCATCGCGGTCTCGGTAGCCTCCTTTATCCCGGCCGGAGTAGGAATCCGTACGGCGGTCGCGTACGCGGAAGTTGGGGCGGTCGCCGGGGGCGCCTTCGGGGCGGCCCTTGTCTTCGCGCACGTTGACCTCGTAGCCACAAATCATGCAGGTGGAGAGTTTTTCCACAATCTGCGGGGCAATTTCGGGGGAGACTTCGATGAGGGAATGCTTGAGGAAAATCTTGATGTCGCCCACGCTGCCCTTGGGTGCTTCGGCTTCGTTGTAGAAGAGACCTGCGATGTCCTTGGGCTTGATGCCGAGGAGCTTGCCACCGTTCATGAAGAGAGTGACGGAGTCTTCCAGCTTGGTCCAATCGCGGGAATCGCCATCAGCACCGGCCTCCATGCTGCGGGGGTGGCGGCTGGGGCGGTCTTCGGGGATGTCCTGCAACTCGCCGCCGTTGCGGGCCAGGAGCAGGTTGAACATGGCGGTCATGAGGTGCTCTGCGGGCATGTCGATATCGCGCAGTTCCTCCGGCAGCTCGTGGGCGGTGGCTGCCATTTCCAGAATATCATCCACCAGGGCTTCCTTGCGGGCCTGGGCCACTTGTTCGCCCGTCATCACCTTTTCGCGCTGCATGCGGGTGCCGATGAAGCGTTCGATACGGGCGAGCAGAGAGAAATCGCGGCGGCCAATGAAGGTGACGGCCTTACCCTTGCGGCCGGCACGGGCTGTGCGGCCAATGCGGTGCACGTAGTCCTCCGGGTCACGGGGAAGCTCAAAGTTCACCACGATGTCCACATCATCAATATCCAGCCCGCGGGCGGCGATGTCGGTAGCCACCAGCACGTTGAGGTTGCCTTTGCGGAAGGAATCCATGACGCGCTCGCGGAGGGTCTGGGGCATATCGCCGTGGAGACGATCCACAGAATAGCCGCGTGCCAGCAGGCCGTCCACAATGTCATCCACCACACGCTTGGTATTGGCAAAGACGAGACCGCGCTTCATCTTGCCCATTTCAATCAGGCGGCTGAGCACCTCGATACGGGAAGAGAAGACCACCTCGTACACGGACTGTTCACAGGTGGGCACTGTGAGCACGGGGCGCTCGATGGTGATTTCCAGCGGGTCGTTGGAAAGGCGGTTGATGAGGGCGCGAATGGCCGGGGACATGGTGGCCGAGAAGAAGAGCGTCTGGCGTTCTTCGGGCAGCATGGCCACAACGCGGTCGATGTCTTCCTGGAAGCCCATGTCGAGCATTTCGTCAGCCTCGTCCAGGATAAGCATGGAGATGTTATCCGTGCGCAGCTCACCTTGTTCCATGAGGTCGATGATGCGGCCGGGGGTGCCCACCACAAACTGCACACCGCGCTTCAACGCTGCCAGCTGGGGGCCAAAGGAGGTGCCACCATAAATCGGTACAGCCGAGATACCATCCAGGAAGAGAGCCAGTTTCTCTACCTCGCGGCAAATTTGCACGGCCAACTCGCGGGTGGGAGCCAGGCAAAGTACCTGTACGCCGCGAATGGAGGGATCAATGCACTCCAGCGCAGGAATGCTGAACGCGAGCGTTTTGCCGGAGCCCGTGTGAGACAGGCCTACAATATCGCTGCCATCCAGCGCGGGGGGGATGGATTTCTCTTGAATGAGGGAAGGGGTTTCGAAGCCCAACACTTCAATGGCTTCGAGGATTTCCGGGCAGATACCAAGGTCGGAGAATGACATAGACGCGGCAAAGGATGCCTGACAAGGCGCTTTTTGTAAAGACAATTCTCTGGCAGCTCTTGCTTCGCAAGGCGGAAAATGAGAAAAATCCGCCGGAAAGCAGGAAAGCATGCTTGCCAAGCAAGTGTTGTCTTGCTAGAATGCACGAAAATGGTAGTGGGTTTGCTGCTACTCTTTTTCGATATACCCCAAGGCCATACGATGAAAAATCTACGTTTATTGAGCTCCGGTTGCGCTGTGTTGAGTGCTATGATACCTGCTGTGGTTGCCCAGTCGGCACAGCCGGAGGAGATGCAGGTGGCGGCTGTGGAAACATCCGGGGTGAGCATTACGGAGAAAGGCGCGCTTGATAAAACCCTGTTGTTTGTGGTCGATACGCGCTCTGCTGATGAGGCAGCGCCGCAGGTGGCGCAGCGCTTGAAAGAATGCGCTGCGGTGCAGATGCCGCGGGAGTTGCTGCTTTCTGAGTATGACCGCTCGCTGTTGGCTGCCACGTCCTGCTTTGGTTCATCTGCCTTGGCGGAGGCGTTGTCATCGTTGCTTGTGTCCGACAGCCAATACTATGCACAGCTGGCTCCCTATCTGGAGTTGCAAATGGAGCTTGGCCTCCTGCTGGAGGATATGGCTGAAATGCTGGAGCAGGTGAACAACAAGCGCAGCGCTGATGCTGCCGCAGAGATGGCCCTGAATGTGCCCGGATATATGGGCTCTTTGCGCGATAAATTGCAGACGCTCCCGGCTCAGGAAGCCGGGGTGGTGCAGCGCGCCCTGGTGCGCCGCTACCATGCAACGGTGCGCCCCGGTGGCGGGCGATTATTGCGTGCCTGGGGCAAGCTGTTGGCACGCGATGCGGATCTGTATGGCTCTGCCCGGCTGGAGACCGCCATGCCACAGGTGAATGAAGTGCTGGAGAATCTGGGGCTGGCTGCTGATCCCGCGGTGTTGCCGCAGTTGGTGGAGGCTGCCGAGAAGATGGAGCCGCTGATGGTGGAATGGCTGCAGATTGCCAAGGGTATCAAGGATGAAACCACGGCCAATGCGGCAGCCCCGCGTTTAACGGCTCTGGCTCAGGCCATCCGGGCTGCCAGTGTTGATAAGCTGGGCTGCGGGTACGAAAAGCAGCTGGCCAATGTGAGCCCCCGTCTGCAAATCCTCATGATGGCCACAGACCGCGTCTCTCATTGGTTTGAGGCCTTGTCTCAACCCTATTATGGATCATCCGCCCTGCAAAAGGCATTGGAGCACGAGGAGTGATGCTTATGCCTCGCCATTGAAACGGGCGAGCACATCATCCATAAATCCCCGGGCCACGAGCTTTTGGGCTTCATATTGCGGGATGCCGCGAGAGAGCAGGTAGAAGAGTTGCTCTTCATCCATGGGGGCCGAGGCACTGCCGTGGGAGCATCTCACCTTGTCTGCAAGGATTTCCAGACCGGGCAGGGAGTTGACCGTAGCTTTTTCGCTGAGCAGCATGTTGCGGTTGCTCTGGTAGGCATCTGTGCGGTGAGCCCCGGGTGCCACGTAGATATTGCCTGCGAAAATGGCGGTTGATTTATCATCCAACACGTTCTTGTAGAGCAGGTCGCTGGTGGCGCCGCCTACGTGATGTATCTGGCGGGTGTGCTGGTCCAGTATGTTGTCTCCACTCAGACTGTTGGCGGAGAACAGGCGCGTGTCGGAGCCTTCGGTGTAGGTCTCAGCCACCGTTTCTTCGCGAGCCCAGGCGTGGCCTTCATGGCGGGTCAGATGCTTGACGGCGCCACCCATGTTCTGGATGTTGGTGATGCACATGTAGCGGGCCATGTTGTTGCTGCTCAGAGAGATTTTCAGTTCTGCGCCCTCGGCTACCTGGATGTTGCGTGTCACGAACATGCCGGCATCTTCTCCCAAGCCTTCGTGGTGTTCCACCACTTCTGCTTTCACCCCGGGGGCCACCATGATGAAGGTGGAGGGAGTGTACAGTCCGGCCGTGCTGTAATGAATATGGATAGGCTCAGCTGTATTCTCTTCGATGTAAAGGGCATAGCCGCTGCCGAAACGCTCCAGATGCAGCCCCAGCAGGGCATCGGAGCCGATGGTGGGCATGAGCAGCTCTGTCTGGCGCAGGTCTTCATCCTCTGCCGTAAGACGCACCGCGGCATCCCCTCCGTGCTGTACATTTGCTTCGCCCTGAGTGTGAGTATCACTCTGCAACAGCTCAGCCAGAGCCGTGGCATACTTGTGCGGGCGGCCAAAACGCCAGTCTTCATTCAGGCGGTTGGGCAACACGGCTTGCTCGAAACGGGCTTTGCTTTCCTGGAGGGCTGCGTTCAACTTAGCCTCGGCTTCTGCCAGGGCGAACGCTTCTTCCATGCTCATGCTTGCGGGGAAATCCATAGTAAACAGGGGAGGGGTTAGCCGATGGAATCTTCCATCTCCAAATCAATGAGACGGCGCAGTTCCACGGAGTATTCCATGGGGAATTCTTTGACCAAATCGTTGATGAATCCATTCACAGCCAAGCTCATGGCCTGGGCGCGGGTGAGACCGCGCTGCTGCATGTAGAAGAGCATCTCTTCATCCACCTGGGAGACGGATGCCTCGTGCTGCACGGCGCTGGCATTGCCATTCACGGTGATGGCGGGGTAGGTATCGGTGCGGCTGGTGGCGTTGATGAGCAGAGCATCACACTCGGTGTTGTTCTTGCAGCCTTTCATGCCCTTGAGCACGTTCACTTCGCCGCGGTAGCTGGCACGCCCCTCACCAATCGAGATGGACTTGGCCACGATATTGGAGGTGGTATGGGGTGCGGCATGAATCATGCGAGCGCCCGTGTCTTGCAGCTGCCCGCTGTGTGCGAGCGAGATGCTCACAACCTCGCCCTTGGCGCGCGGCCCTTGCAGCACCACGGCGGGGTATTTCATGGTGAGCCCGGAGCCCAGGTTGCAGTCAATCCAGCGTATTTCTGCATCTTCCATGGCCAGCCCGCGCTGAATCACCAGGTTGTACACGTTGGTGGACCAGTTCTGCACGGTTACATACTGAATCTTGGCACCCTTGAGCGCGACGAGCTCCACAACGCCGGAGTGCAGGGTGGCGCTGTCATATTGCGGAGCTGTGCAGCCCTCCATGTACATGAGCTCGGCCCCTTCATCTGCAATGATGAGGGTGCGCTCAAACTGCCCCATGCTTTCGGAGTTGATGCGGAAGTAGGCCTGCAAGGGTTGTGCCAGTTTAACACCCTTGGGTACATAGATGAATGAACCACCGGAGAAAGCGGCGTGGTTCAGAGCAGAGAATTTGTTGTCGCCCACGGGGATAACCTTACCAAACCACGGGCGGAAAATATGCTCGTATTCCTTGAGCCCCTCGGTCGAGTTCACGAAGATGACGCCCTTTTTCGTGAGCTCTTCGCGCATGTTGGTGTAGGCCGTTTCCGAGTCGTACTGGGCATCCACGCCGGCCAGGAAGGCTCGCTCCTGTTCAGGCACACCCAAGCGCTCGAAGGTGCGCTTCATGTCATCCGGCACTTCTTCCCAACTGCGGCTGGGGGTGGCACCATGCGACAGGTAGTAGCGGAATGATTCAAAATCCACCCCCGATATCTCGGCCGGAGCCCAGTGGGTGGGCATGGGCATCTCGTTGAACTTGCGCAGGGCTTCCTTGCGGAACTGGCGCAGCCAATCCGGCTCGCCCTTTACATCGCAAATGTAGTCGATGGTTTCTTCGGTAAGCCCGAAACCTGCATCATACTTGTGGTTCTCCGGGAAGGAGAACGCACCGCGCGTGTCCATCTGGAACGGTGTTTCGTCCATTATGCCTCCGTGTTTTTCAGGAAATCAAAGCCATGAGCCTCAATGTGATCAACTAGTTCAAATCCACCGGTCTTCACAATCTTACCCTTGGAAAGTACATGCACCACATCCGGGCGAATGTAATCAAGCAGGCGCTTGTAGTGCGTGATGACGATGAAGCTGCGGAAGGGCGCACGCATGGCGTTGACGCCCTCGGACACGATGCGCAGGGCATCCACATCCAAGCCGCTGTCCGTTTCATCCAAAATGGCATAGCTGGGTTGCAGCATCATCATTTGCAGAATGTCGTTGCGCTTCTTTTCGCCGCCGGAGAAGCCTTCATTCACTGCGCGAGCGGTGAACTTGGTGTCCATCCCCAGTTCTTTCATGTGGCCACGCAACTGCTTGTAGAAGGCTACGGCATCCACATCCTCGCCCTTGGGCAAGCGCGCCTGCATGGCGGCGCGCATGAAGTTGGCATTGCTCACGCCCGGTACTTCCACCGGGTATTGGAATGCCAGAAAAAGACCTGCGCGGCTGCGTTCATCTACGCTCATCGCCAGCAAATCCTGCCCATCCATGGTGACGCTGCCGCCCGTCACTTCATAGTCCGGGTGCCCGCAGAGTACTTTGGAAAGCGTGGATTTGCCGGAGCCATTGGGCCCCATGATGGCGTGCACCTCCCCGGTCGGAATTTCCAGGTCGATGCCATTGAGAATGTCTGCCCCGTCCTTGACTCGGGCGCACAGGTTTTTGATAATCAGGCTCATTGGTGTTCGTGTGAGTGGTATTGCGCGGGAATGGAGCCGCGCAGGCATGCTTCCATGCTGGTGATGGAGACCCCCTCCGGGAGGTCGAAAATGTCTTCCGGGCACAGGCCGGGTTTCAGTTGCACATCGATAACCTTGTTGTTGCTGTCATCCAACACGTGCACATGGGGCACAAAATTGGGGCAGAAGCGGGAAGGCCCGTTGTCGAAGTGCAGGTGGTTGATGACACCGGCTTTAGCCATGGTTTCCAGACAGTTGTAAATCGTTGCCAGTGAAATGCCGGGTTCAATCTCCTTGGCTCGCTCATAGATGACACCGGCTGTCGGGTGGTCTTTCGAGGCCAGGATAGCGTCCACGACTGCGCGGCGCTGTTTGGTCATGCGGAGTCCCGCACGCTTGACAACGCTGGCTGTCTGCATGGAACGGGGTGGTTCAGAGGTGGTAGTTGTGTTTTTCATGCCGGATAATGGGGGTAGTTGTTGTCCGTGCGCGAATTATATCGCCCCATTTTGCTGATTTCAAGGATAAATCAGGTCTGTATTTTAAAATTATTAAAAAGTAGAGTAAAGAAAAGCACGCTTTCGGTGTAGAAAGCGTGCTTATTTGCAGAGCGCTCCGGCCGCGGCTCGAACGCGGGACCCCAAGCTTAGAAGGCTCGTGCTCTATCCAACTGAGCTACCGGAGCAACACAATGCGCTGCGCCATAGTAACAGGCCGCGCTCTCCAATGCAAGCACAATTTAAACCGATGTCAGACGCAAAGAATTCGATTTTTCGATACCTGCCATTTATGAGGCTTACGAGCAAAGCAGGTATCAGCATAAACTTTCTCACCGGGTGTTTGACACAAAAGAAGCTTGACGGAAAGCATGCTGTCGCTAATATAGACGCGTGAAAAGACAATTTTCAGTATGGTTGGTAGCGGGTGCTGCAATGCTTGCCACGATGACGGCGTGCAAGCCGCAGGCTCCTGACATGGAGCGATTGAGCGCCTTGCAGCGCAACAATGCAGAGCTCCGCATGGAGATAGCCCGCATGCAGGCGTTGATTCGGCAGGCCGGGGAAGATACCCCGGAATTGCAGCAGCAGATTGAACGCCGTAACAGCGAAGTGGTGGCTGCCTACAAACAGATGGAAGCCCTGCGCGAAAAAGAAACCGAGCTGAAAATGCGCCGCATTGAGTTGGAGTCTCGCCTGGATTCGTTCCGCGATACGTTTGCCCGACTTCAGAATGAAATTGCTGTACAGAACGTCAAGCCATGAGTGAACAGCCTGAGATGAAACCCGAGGAGACAAAGAAGGAAGACGCTCCGCTTGAAACCGCTCGCCCGGAGGAGACTCCCGCCCCGACTGAAACGCCATCTGAAGCAGCGAAATCCGCACCTGAGACCGAGACAAAGGACGAAACGACCGAGAAAACGAAACCTGCAGAGCCGGCCAAGAAAGGCGGCTGGGGTGGTTTTGTGCTGGATTCGTTCCTGGTGATTGCGTTGCTGGGCACCCTGGGAGGCGGTGGCTATTACCTGAAGCAGGAATTGGATAAATACCGCGTGCCCTCGCTCATGGAAATCACCATGCGCGAGAATCTGGAGCTTTGTATGCAGCGAGAATCCTTGCAGACGCAGGCATACCATGCAGATGAACAGATTCACATGCGCAAGCTACTGGCGCGCCTGGAACGCCAGCTGGGGGATTTTTCCCGCAAGATTGCTGATAAGGAAGCTGATATTACCGAGGAGCATAATCGCGTGTTGGCCTTGCAGCACGAAATCCGCCAGGCTGATAAAGAAGCCCGCAGTGTGGCTCGCAGTTTGCTGCCGGGCATGCCCGTGGGCAATGTGACCACAACTTCCGGTCGTGCTTATCGCGATGCTGTGATTTACCGCATGGAGGGTAAGCTGATTACGCTGCGTTCCCCGGAGGGGCAGGTGAGATTCCCCGCCAATCAGCTGGTGAAGGATTCTCTCCCCACGCTTGCCCGCTATGCCTTTAATAAGGAAGACTTGGTTGATATGTCAGATTTTGAGGCCTCGCCGATGGATGCCGCAGCGGCACGTCAGCGAACAGGAAAACGCAGCCAACCTGCGGAAAAAGCTCCCGCTGCTGCTCCCGCCGATGCTGAAAAAGATTATGAAGCTGCACCGGGCGCGCCGGTGGTAGATACCGAAGCTAACCGCACGACCACGAATGATGCCGGCGATGCATCTGCCCCGCAGCAGGAGGAAGTAGACCCCTGGCAGGCCCCGCTGGGTGATTTGCCTCTGTAATATCATTTTTACAAACAAAACTATGGCTGATACAGATTTGAAGGATGAGATTCTTCGTTTGAAGCAGGAGCGCAATGCTGTGATTCTGGCTCATAGCTACCAGCGCCCCGAAATTCAGGATATTGCCGACTTTGTGGGTGATTCGCTGGCCTTGGCCCGCTATGCACAGGAGACGCAATGCGATGTGATTGTGTTCTGCGGTGTGCATTTCATGGCTGAGACGGCTTGCATTCTGAACCCAACACGCACGGTGTTGTTGCCGGATATGGATGCTGCCTGTTCGCTGGAGGCCTCTTGCCCGGCAGAGGAGTTGGCTGCCTTCCTGGAGGAGAACAAGGAGAAGAACTACTACGTGGTGGCCTATGTGAACTGCTCTATCGGGGTGAAAGCCCTGGCAGATGTCATCGTGACCAGCGGTAACTCTCAGCGTATCATTGAGACCGCACCCGCAGACCGTCCCATCCTCTTCGTGCCTGACCAGAACCTGGGTGCCTGGACGGCCCAGCGCACTGGGCGCGAGATGACGATGTGGAACGGCGCTTGCCATGTGCACCAGCGTTTTACCCGTGATCAGGTGCTCTCCCTCAAGGAAAAATATCCCGAAGCCAAGGTGGTGTGCCACCCCGAGTGCCAGGAGATTATCCGCTTGCTTTCAGACCATATTTGCTCTACGGAAAAGATGATTCCGTACTGCCGGGAGAGCGAGGCACAGCAGTTCATTATTGTGACGGAGAGCGGCATTTTGCATCGCCTCCGCAAGCTGGTGCCCGGCAAGGAGTTCATTCCCGTTGCTGCAGACCAATGCTCTTGTGCCGAGTGTGAGTACATGAAGCTCAACACGATGGAGAAGCTCCGCAACTGTTTGCGCGATATGGCTCCCGAGGTGAAAGTGCCGGAGGACTTGCGCTTGCGGGCCGCGGCTCCGCTGGAACGCATGCTTGAGCTCTCCCGCTGAGCCATGAATCTTGCTCCCCACATCCTGGCCAACGGGAATTGGCTTTCCATGGAAAAGTTCATGGAAATCGCGCTGTATGACCCCGACGGCGGGTATTACAGCACCAATATCGCCGGTATCGGGTATCGTGGGGATTTTTCTACCACGGCTACGCTCAGCGATTTGCTGGCACGTCGCTTGGTGGCGCAGTGGAAGCAGGCCTGCCAGGCTTGCGGTCGCCGCTTGCCTTTCATTGAAATTGGCGGTGGCAATGGTGATTTGTCCATGGGGATTGCGCGTGAACTCGGCTTTTTCGGGCGACTGCGCGCGCGCTACCTCATGGTGGACCGCTCCGCAACTCTGCGTAATTTGCAGGGGATGGTGGGTGGCAATTTTGTACGTGTGTACGATAATGTGATTGCTGCTCTCAAGCATGCAGGGGGAAGGGCTTTCATCTTTTCCAACGAATTGCCGGATGCCTTCCCGGCCCGCCAATTTGTCTTTCAGGGCGGTGAATGGCTGGAGCTGGGGCTCGCCGTAGAGCAGGGGCGCATCATCCGCCAGGCGTGGAAACAGCCGCTGCCGGCCTCATCTGTCTTCGAAAAATGGGCCGTGGAAGGCCAGGTAGTGGAGGTGCACGAAAGTTACCATAAGTGGTACGCTGAATGGCAACCCTACTGGAAGAGCGGCTCATTTATCACCATTGATTATGGCGAGCTGAATGATACCTTGTATCATCGCCGCCCGGCCGGTACGCTGCGTGGCTACAAGGCTCATTGTCTGCTTGGTCCGGATGAACTGCCTCCGCTTGCCGGTCGCTGTGATATCACGGCCGATGTGAATTTCACCGACTTGCACGAGCTGGCTTCCCGATGCAGCGGCGATGTGGTGCAATACATGTCCCAACGCGATTATCTGAAGGACTACGCCATTCCCGGCAACGCCGCAGATGCACACCTGATAGCCGTTCCCGGTGCGGGGGATCATTTCAATGTGCTGATTCAGCACCGCTTTGAGCAATAATCAGCCCTTGGCCGGCAATAATTGGCCCACCGTAGCCTTGCACAGGGCGGCAGACCATTGGCCGGGGGCAGTAGGGGTGTTACCCAGATAGCCGTATGTCAACACGGAGCCATGCTGGCTGTATATCAGGCGGCTGGTGGCCCCCAGCGGTCCCATACCCATGACTGCCATGGGATGCTGATAGCGGGCCAGTAATTCTGTGCCCACAAGCATATCCTGCATCGTGTGCAGACGGAATGCAAACTTCACCACATCGGCACCGAGAGCGATGGCTTTATCGGCCTGTTCGCACAGGTACTCCAAGGTGGGTGTTTTGTCAAAATCGTGTGCAGAGGCAATGATGATGCAGCCCTGCTTGCGGGCAGCTTTAAGCAGCAGTCCGGCTGTTTCCAGATGCGCAATTTCCCAATCGATGGCGCTCGCCAGCGGCAACAGACTCATGGCCAGAGCCATGCGTTCCTCGTTGCTCATGTGGCGCAAGCCTCCTTCATCGGCGTGGCGGGTGGTCAGCAAAATCGGCTTGGGGCGAGGCTGCGCCAGCACGGCCTCCGGGTCGAGAGCCTCCGGCAGGGAGTCGGCACGCAGCTCCAGCACATCACATGCGGCGGTGGTTTGTTCATCGGCGATGGCCTGCTGCCAGGCCTCCCATCCCGATACGGAACCCACCACAAGAGAAGGGTAAAAATCAGGCTGTAGCATGTGTCTCATCACAGCTACAATATCACACCGTGTAAGCCCGTGCAAGTGCAGAGCTTTTCATGCTGCCAAAAATCCCTTCCTGCGCAGATTTTCTGCTTGCAGAAACAGGTAGGCTTTGCTACCATGAAACGAGCGATACTACCTATGCTCGAAGCACGAAATATCACGTTGGAGGTTGATGATGGGGAGGATACCATTTCTTTGCTGTCAGGGGTTAGTTTTTGTGTGCCCAAGGGGCACTTTAT
This sequence comes from Akkermansia sp., assembly GCA_017558555.1. GTDB lineage: Bacteria > Verrucomicrobiota > Verrucomicrobiia > Verrucomicrobiales > Akkermansiaceae > Akkermansia. Next base: position 40,755 of record JAFYUJ010000089.1, on the reverse strand, counting down.
GGCGATTGTCGGCCCTTCCGGTTGTGGTAAGACGACGTTGCTCAAAACGATTGCCGGTATTGCCGATGCAACAGATGGTGCTTTTGTGTGGGATGGCCGCAATCTGATGGAAGAGGGCGATTTTGACCCCTCGGAAATTGGCTACGTGCCGCAGTTCAGTATCGCGCATGATGAATTGTGTGTGGATGAGTGTGTGGAAAACGCCGCGCGCATGCGTGTGTGTGCCTCCGGCGATGAACTGGATGCGATTGTTGACCGCGTGCTTCTTGAAACCGGGCTTTCCGAAATTGGTGACCGCAAGGTGAAACTTCTTTCCGGCGGGCAGAAACGCCGTCTGGCATTGGCCATGGAGTTGGTGTGCAACCCTCGCATCCTGCTTTGCGATGAAGTGACCAGCGGTCTGGATCCCCGCTCGGAGAATGAAATTGTGCAGTTGCTGCGGGATTTGAGTCTCAAAGGGGGGCGTATCGTTATCTCGGTGACGCACAGCCTGTCCCAGCTGGATGTGTATGACAGCATCATGGTGCTGGTGCGTGGTCATCTCGCCTATCACGGCGTGCCACAGGCCATGGGGCACTACTTTGGTGTCGGCAGTCCGGAGGATGTATACCCCCGCCTGGCGTTGCGCGAGCCTGTGGAGTGGGCCCAGAGCTGGCAGAAACATGGCGAGGAGTATTACCACCGCATGGAGTCTGAGCAGAAAATACGCATGTTGAGAAATGGCGAGGATATGCAGGCCGATGCTGAGCAAACGCAGGAAGCCCTGCCTCAGCCGGGCTTCTTCTCCCAGCTTTTTACCTTGTTGCGTCGCCGTTTTGCGTTGCTGATGCGCGATCGTTCGCAGCTTATTCTTCAGCTGGCCATGATTATCATCTTCCCTATCATGGTGGCGCTTTTCTCCAGCAAGGGGCAGGAGCAGCTTCTCATCCTGGCGGATACCCAGAGCAACGACATTGCTATGGAGATTCAGGCTCAGCAGGCGCAGGTGGAAGTGCGTGCGCAGGTGGGGTCGGCTGTGTCCGGTATCATCATGTTCGAGGTGGTGTTGCTGGGGCTCATGGGGGCCAACAATGCTGCGCGTGAAATTGCGGGTGAGCGCCTCATCATGGAGAAAGAGCGTTTCGCCGGCATGGGGGAAGGAGCTTATCTGGCATCCAAAGCCATTTACCTGAGTGTGTTGCTACTGGTGCAAAGTTTGTGGATGTTCGCCTTTGTGCAATTTTTCTGGCCTTTCCGCGGGGATGAAATCAATCATTTGGTGTTCCTGATCCTTGCCAACGCTGCGATGACCAGTGTCTGCCTGGGCATTTCTGCCAACAGTCGCACTGCCGATCAGGCGTCCCTGCTCAGTATCTACCTGGTGGGCTTCCAGCTCCCGCTTTCCGGGGCCGTGTTGGCTCTGCCGGAAATGATTGGCGTGGTTGTTCGTCCGTTCATTTCTGCTTATTGGGCATGGAGTGGCAGTATTGAGGGTGGCTTGCTGCCGGATGTGATTAAGGCGGTCAAGAGCATTGTGCAGACTTCATTCTCTTCAGCTAATCTGTGCCACATGGTGCTGTTGGCACATGTATTGGTAGGCCTGATACTGGCCTATGTGGGTATTCGCCGTTCCCGTTGGAATTAAGATTTACGTTTCATTTTCAACCTTTAATTATGTCCAGAAGACGTTCACGCAAAAGCAAAGGGGGCAACACAACATGGTTGCTCATCACCATTGTGGCCTTGGTTGTTGTGCTGGGAGGTGCTTATTTTGTGAAATCCCAGTCGGGAGGCACCGCTCTTGCCAAACCACAGAACTTTTCCATTCGCGAGTACCGCAATGATGGTTCTCGCATGGCTGTGCCCGGCAATCATTACTTGTTGGAAGGCCGTATTGAAAACATTGAGACCATCGGCAATAATCGTCTCATCTCCGTTTCGTTGAAAAATAATCGTAATGAGCGCTTGCCCCTGCTGGTGACAAAAGATACCACATTGGATGTGAATCTGACGCGTAAGGACATCTTTTTATTCAATGTAGAGTGCCGCACAGGCCGAGATGCTTCCGGCAATGAAGTGAAGGGTATTTTGGTGGTGAAGAATGCAAAAACTGTTCAATGACATGAAAAAAGAACTTCTTTTGATGATGGTATCAGGCCTGTGCGGGATTGCTCAGGCGCAGATGCCTCTGCCTACACCTACCGTTCAGGTGCAGCAGGTGCCGGCCCAGCAGAATGCGCAGGGGCAGCCCCAGCAGCAACCGCAACAGCAGCGGGGCGCTCAGCCCCCCGGCGCAGCGGAACCCACTAATCCGCAAATTATGGGGGTGGAGATTCCTTTGCTGGATCCCGCCACGGATACTGTTTCGTACAATGGAGGTAAGTTCGATGTGGGCAACAATGCCGCCGTGCGTGCCAAGTTCGAGACCTTCCTGCACGGTACACCTGATACATCGGAGCAGGCCGCCCTTTACAGCAAAAAGATTGATGCCATTTTGGCTGATACGAAGAAATACTCTCGCAACCGCAAAGCTATTGGCAGCGCAGCCATGGTGCGTATGGGTAAAACGCTCTACAAGCTTGCTGATTTGCCGAGAGACGGTGGACAATCCGGTGTGTTGGCCAGTTCCATCGTGAGCGCACTTGATGCGCAGAGAGGCAACCGCGCACGCGACGAAGAGAGTGCTGCGCTTGATCGCGACATTGATGATTTGGTGAAAAAGACCAACAACTATGTCAATCGTAATACCGTAGGCAATAAGGGGGCGCAGGCTCAGATTGGGGATATCAAAGGCCCGGCTCAGAACTCCACTTCTGTGTCCAACACGTTCGTTATTGCTCACAACACGAAGAGCATTGCTGAAAAACAGGCGGCTAAGGTCAAAAACAGTGCCACCAATGTGGAGAAAGAAATTGCCGCCAAGATTACCTATCAGAGTAATCTGGTCACCTTCCTGATGATGCGCCGGTTTGACCACGCCGTGATTGCTGCGCGCATATACCGCCACATCTTCAAGGATGGCGACAACAAGATGCAGATAGATGAAAAATCTCAGGCCAATGAGATGCTGTCCGGCGTGGCTGGCGTGCCTCCCACGGTAAACACCGTGGACTCCATGGCCAGCGAGGCTCGCTCCAGCGTGGATAAGCACATGGAAGCCGTGCATTCCATGCTGGCTCAGAATAAATTAGGCGAGGCCACCCAGCACCTCATCGAGGCCGTTGCCATCGGCGAGCACATGAAGAGTGTCTTCACCTTCCCGGTGGAGGGGCGTCGCCGCGTGGCTGCGTATTGGACTCTTCGTAAACGCGCGCTCACAGCACTTAATGCCCGCGATTATGGTACTGTGGATGAGATTGCCCGTAAGATGAAAGAAATGGACGTTGATTTCGATGATTCCATGCTGTTGAGTTACAGTGCCGGCCGCAAGCGGCAAAGTGATTTGTGCATACGCAACGCACGCAAGGCCTTGCTGGAAGGTAAGGATGAGGAGTTCAATAAACACATCACAGAAGCCGGGACCATTTGGCCGCTTAATCCGAATCTGGATGCCAGCGCCAAGCACTTGGAGCAGTTTGACAACAAGGAGAAGGAACTCAGTGAGTTCCGCACCCTCTTTGCTCGTGGTGAGTTCCGCACCATTTTCAAGGAGCAGGAGCGATTTGAATGCGTCGCTGTGGATCCCACGCTGAAAACGCAGTACAAGGAAGTTATCCTCCTTGTCAGCACCATCGATGCTATGCTCAAACAGCTGGAATCCGTTGCGGATCAGGATAAAGTAATGGGACCGTGTATCGCCTACGAAAAATTGGTGGAATACCGAACCTCGGAGCCTCGTGCAGCCAATGACCCCGCATATAAGGATTCTCTCAATCACTACGCAGGCAAGGCTCATGATTTTGTGCAGGCTCTGCGAGATGCAGAGGATTGCGAATCTCGTCGCGAGTATGGCTCTGCCTTGTCGAACTATTACCGCGCCCAGTGCTTGTATCCCAAGTCCACCTTGGCTGGGCAAGGCGCAGCTAAGGTGTCGGAAATCATCGTCAAAGCACAGTATTGATGCCTCCGTTCAGGGAGATAACCACACGTTTTGCCCCGTCGCCCAGTGGTCCCATGCACGTGGGGCATGTGTTGGCTGCGTTGCAAGCTCGCCATTTGGCAGATGTCAATGGCGGTCGCTGTTTGCTGCGCATTGAGGATATCGACCAGCGTACCTGCTCGGCGCAGTGGGTGGAGCTCATGTATGAAGACCTGGCTTGGCTGGGAATTGAGTTTGATGGCGAGGTGATGGTGCAGAGCCAACGCTGGGAGGTATATGCCCGCGCGTTGGAGCAGTTGCGCAGCTTGGGCCTCCTTTATCCATGCTTTTGCACCCGAGGTGAAATCAAAGCCCAGATTGCAGAAATGGGGCGTGCGCCCCACTCGGCTCTGGGATATTTGTACCCGGGCACGTGCCGCCACCTCACCCCGGAGCAAATCGAAGAAAAAATGGCCGCCGGTATTCCGCATGCCTGGCGTATCAACATGGAGCGAGTGCAGGATTGGGTGGGGTGCCCATGCTGGGAAGACCTGCGCCGTGGCGTGCAGCGCTGCGTGCCTACTATGTGGGGAGATGTGGTGCTGGCCCGCAAGGATATGCCCTCCAGCTATCACTTATCTGTGGTGATTGACGATGCGGAGCAGGGGGTTAACGTGGTTTCTCGCGGTGAAGACCTCTTCGAGGCGACTCATATTCATCGCGCTCTGCAATCTGTATTGGGGCTTCCCAGCCCCATTTATTGCCACCATGCTCTTCTGCGTGATAACTTTGGCAAGCGTTTGGCGAAGCGAGATGGCGCCCGCTCTCTTCTTTCTCTGCGCCAGGCCGGGTACACCCCCGATATGATTCGGCTGTCACTGCTGAGCGCTTTGCAGCAAGGCGGCATCTGGCAGATATGAGACATGCCGAGGGCGACCCCTCGGCATGGTTCAGAAGCATGCAGCCATTTGGCCTTGGCTCCCCTTGGGTCAGCTTTCGAAGTAGCTGTGTACCAATTGCACGCTGCGTTGCGTTGCGCCGGAGTGTGATTTCAGTGCAGCATAGGCTCGTTCTGTTCTTGCTGTGCGCTCGTCACCGTTGCTCAATATCTTATTGATTGTGTGGGTTAACTTATCGGCAGCACATCGCCAAATGGCTTTATCTTGCCGCAGCAGTGTTACCAAGTCTGCAAAATTCGTCATATCAGGTCCTACGACCACCGGCACTTTGGCTGCAATGGCCTCTACGGGGTTTTGGCCTCCCCTCGCCAGGAAACTCTTGCCGATGATGGCCACGTCCGCCAGAGCGGTCCAATCCCTCAGCTCTCCTGTTGTATCGGCAATGTAGCACACGTCATCAGGGATATCTGTGGGCAACTCCCCGGCGGTGCGCAGGATGGGATTGAACCCTACAGCCTGCAAGTCTTTCACCACCTCGGCGCGTCGCTCTGCATGGCGTGGCACAATCAGCGGGAATGTTCCGGCCTCTCGCATAGCCATGGCCAGCTCGGCCTCTTCTCCGGCGTGGGTAGAGGCAGCCAGGACCACGGGTTTGCCTCCGCGCAGTGTATCCAGAATTTGTTGAAAATCCGCACGCTTAGCCGCAGGCTTATCTCCCATCACATCGAACTTGATGCTGCCCGTCACGCGGATGATATCTTTATTCACCCCGATGCCGGCAAAACGCTCCGCATCATTTTCGTTTTGGGCCGCCAGTGCTGTCAGCCTGGAGAAAAGCAAGGAAGTAATGCCGCGTACCTTCTTGTAGCGACCCTCGCTGCGGGGGGAAAGACGCGCATTGAGCATCAGCATCGGTATCTTTCGGCGGTGGCACACTTCTGCAAAATTGGGCCACAGCTCAGCCTCTATCAGCACCACGGCTTTCGGTTCAAAGCGAGACAAACACCTGCCGGAAAGACCCGGTACATCCAACGGAGAGTACAGTGGGCGCACGCCGGGCAGAGCGGCATCCACTACCACCTGGTGTCCTGTCGCTGTAGATGTTGCCAATATCACCGGTTCCGGATGTGTTTTCACCCATTCGCGGATGAATTTTAACGCAATAAATACTTCGCCCACGCTTACGGCATGCACATACAGACCGCCTTTGGGTTCGGACGCAGCCGGGCATCGGTAGATGCCAAATCGCTCCAGCAACCCAGTGCCGAAGCCGCCACGCCGCTTCATCTTGATGAGGTATCCCGGCAGAGAGAGCAGGAGAAAAACCGGAAAAATCAGGTTGTAGATGAGAAGAAAGATAAAGCGTTTCATACGTCTGTTTGGTAGAAAAGTATCGTATTTTTGCCGTAAGTGCGTTCATCCACAAGCTTCCAGCCGGGAAAGTCGCGCGTGTGTGCATCGCCCACGCCGTAGCCCAGCTGCGCTTCTGCAATGAAGTAGGCTCCCGGTGCCATCAGCTCGTGCAGACGGTCTGTCATCAGCTCTGCTATCATGTCTCGATCACCTGCTGCTTTGCAGTAGGGAGGGTCTGCAAAAATAATGTCGTATTGACCGGCATCCCGGCGCACAAATTGCAGGCAATCACTCTGCACCACGCTGCCGCCTGTCAGTTTGCTGCGCTCCATATTCTGCCTGGCCATGGTGCATGAGGCGTGCGAGGCATCTACCATGCGCACGCGAGCTGCTCCGCGGCTCAGCGCTTCCAGCCCCACTGAGCCGGAGCCACAGAACAAGTCAAGAATGCTGGCGTTTTCCACCAGATTCCCCAGAATGTTGAAGAGAGCTTCGCGCACGCGGTCTTGGGTGGGGCGAACCTCACCCTGCGGCACTTTGATGTTGTAGCCCTTGGCCTTGCCTGCTATGATTCTCATGGAAAAGAAAGAAGCGGGAGCTCGCTGTGGTAATCGAACTCCCGCTTGTGGTAAAGGTTGAATGTCTCACCGCCTGCTTCTGTGCAGGCTTGAGAACAGGTTTATCTGCGCCCGGGAGTGCCCATGTTGGCAGCTGCGGTTACGATGGGGAATTGCAGCACGTAGGAACCCTGCGCAATGCTGGCACCGGTAATGGCAGACTGCTCCGTGAAGGAGTAGGACACGTACACAAACTTGCCATCGGTGGTTTTTGTCACGCGCACTACCTCTCGGGTGCGGGAGAGTGCGTCCTCCTTGGCCAGATTCCATTCTGTGCCGGTCTGGGCACCATAAATGTTGGCATCCGTGGAGCTGTATTTCGTTGCGCTCAGTTCTCCGTTGTTGGAAATCCACACGTTTTTGGAAGCATCATACTTCAGGGCGCTGATAGTCAGCGGAACTGTGCGGCGGGTGCGGGCATCCACCGTGGCGGAGAGAATCTTCCACTCACCCTTGCCGGCGGATTGCAGACCCACGGCCACTTCCGTCACCGGCTGGATGACGGATTTCTTCCATTCTGCCACAAATTTGTCATACTCTGCCTTATCCGGCCAGATGTCGGCATCGTAATCAGGCACGGCGTTGGGGTCCAGCCCCTCCAGGAAGGCCTTGCGCTTCTCCTCGCTCTGAGCTGCAAGTTTGGTCACAAAGGAACGCTGCAATTCGGCAAACTCTTTGGTGAATACGGGGCGCACGGCAGCACCCTGCTTCAAGGTGCCGTTGGTGGGAAGATAGCCCTCGAGGGCTCCGGGACTCTCGGCACACACGGCGATGCTCAGCATGGCAGGTGCGGCCAACATGGCAAAAATGGGAGAAAATGCTTTCATGTCTGTGCCCTTCAATCTATCATTATTTTTTTTTCTTGGCAAGCAAGAAATGAGATGGTATTGTCATGCACAGATGAGAGTTATGTCTGAAAGAAAGGTTCTCGGGTACATCGCGGCTGCGGTGCTTGTTCTCTCCCTTGCCGCCTGCCAGTCTGCCACTCCCGCTTCTCGTATCGCTGAAAATCCCGTCATGTTCCAGTCCTTACCTGCTCAACAGCAAGCGCTGGTTCAGCAAGGGCGTATCAGCGAAGGTATGTCACAGGATGCTGTTTTCCTGGCTTGGGGGGCTCCCAATAATGAGCCTTACGTTGGCCAGCAAAATGGCAAGAATCTTGTCCGTTGGGTCTATACGTACCAGCAGCCTGTTATGACGGCACCCTCTATGGGCCCGGTTTATTGGACCCCGTATGGGTGGTACGACCCTGCCGTCTATGGCCCCACCACAGTTTATGTGCCGCGCACGGCCGCAACTGTCCTCTTTGAAAATAATAAAGTCGTTTCCTGGGAATGTCGTAAATAAATATCTCCATCTCATGCGCCTGTTCTAAAGAAGGGCTGGTCGCAAGCCTGTCAGGATATCGCAAATCTTCTAACCAAACACATATATCATGAAAAAAAACATCATTACCTCCCTGTTGGCACTCAGCGTTGTGCTCGTGCCCTCCTGCGCCAATCTCGCCAATTTCAATGCTGTTGGTGCAAATGAAATCGGCTCCGTGGCTCAGGTGATTCCCGGTACGGTTATCTCCGCCCGCACGGTGCGTGCAGATGCCTCTTCTACCGATAAGAACCTTGGTACCGGTATCGGTGCTGCTCTTGGTGCCGGCGCCGGCTCTTTGCTGGGTAAAGGTTCCGGCCAGGTTGTGTCCGCCGTTGGTTTCGGTGTCCTCGGTGCCATGGCCGGACGTGGTGTGGGTAAATATGCTAACCAGTCCGATGCTCAGGAACTCGTCATTCAGGCTGATGGCTCCAAGGCTCAGTATCGCGTCACTCAGCCCATCTACGAACAGTTGGGGCCCATTCCCGTTGGTACCCACGGTTCTTTGCAGTACGGTGGTGCCGGTAGCAAGTTCGTTCCGGATGGCTATTAATCTTTAACATTCATCCAATCTGTCTTATATGCAGAATGGAACCAACAACTGGGGAGAAGGTGTTATCACCTTCTCCCTCGTTTCGTCCGAACTCTCAGTCCTTATCACCAACTACGGTGCTCGCGTACTCTCTGTGGTGCACCAGGGGGTTGATTGTTTGTACGGACCCAAGACGCCTGAGGAGCTCAAGACGGATACTTGCTACTGCGGCGCCATCTGTGGTCGCGTAGCCAATCGTATTGCCGGTGGTAGCTTCGTTTTGGGGGGCAGGGAATACGCTCTTGCTGTCAACAACGGCCCCAACCACCTGCATGGTGGGCTTCTCGGGTTCAGTGATGTGCTCTGGAGCGTGGAGGACTATACCCCAACGCGCGTGATTCTCACCCTCATCTCCCCTGACGGCGATGAAGGATACCCCGGAGAGGTTCGTGTGAAGGCAATCTACACACTGGAGGGCTCCACCCTCAGCTTGCAAATGGAAGCCACTACCAGCGCTCCCACGCTGCTCAATCTTACCAATCACGCATACTGGAACCTTTCCGGTACCGGAACGATGGATGATCACCAGCTCCAGGTGAACTCCTCGGCCTACACACCTATGGTGGCAAACATCCCCACCGGTGTCATTGCGCCTGTGGCTGGCACCTTGTATGACCTTACTGCTCCTGCCATTCTTGGCGAGCGCAATGCCGCTGCAGCCATCTCCGGTGGCTATGATGACAACTACGTCCTCCCCGCCACTCCCGGTGAAAAGTGCGCTGCCGTCCTCTCTGATGGAACCCGCACCCTCACGCTCACCACAGATGCTCCCGGTTTGCAGGTATACACCGGCGATTACCTCCCCCTGAAACGCGGTGGCGTCGCGCTGGAAGCGCAACACTTCCCGGACTCCCCCCACCACCCTCATTTCCCCTCCATCGAACTCAAACCCGGCGAGACTTACCGGCGCTCCATTCGGTGGACCATCCAATAATCTGGCTGGATGACAACATCCCCGGCAAATGAAGCTTGTCGGGGATGTTGCATGATGCTTTTCTAATAGTTTGAGAACAATCTTGCATAGTCTTTCTGGTAGATGAAGAATGAGATTGCGTTGCAGCAATCTCATTTCTATGAAAAGTTATTATCTTTGGAACCCCGACAGTAACACTTGGAGTCAGCAGGCATGGCCTTTGTTCGCCATCCTTGCCAAACCCGGTGTAACAGATGAGCGTTTGCTGGCCGATGCCACAAGCAATCAGGTGCTGACGGTGGCGCAGGCTCGCAGTAGCACTGGCCGTAAATTGGTTCTCACAGCACCGGAGCACTCTCTGCTGAAGCATAGCGTGCCAAAAACTTCGCCCGGCAAGGTTGTGCCTCAGACTTCCGACAAGGTATCGGCGAATGATTCTCTGTCATTGGAATACAAGGTGCTTAACTTGCAAGATGTGTGTGCTGAGGGTCGCTTCGACGCGGACGCGCTCACCTATGCACTCAACACATATTCCCGTCAAGGCTGGCATGTGCACAGCTGCCAGATGACCTCTATCTCATCATCCAGTGGCGAGTGGGGTGATGCATTGGTTCTCATTCTGCAACGGAAAGTGAGAAGTCAGTAAAAAAACTGTACAATATGCGGAAAATATGATACAATAACCGCGTCTTGGTAATGGAAACTGACTCATGTAGTTAGCATTGCTTTCTATATACGCTCATGATAAAAATCATAGAAAAAATCCGAACAAAGCAGATTCTTTCACGTTTTATATTGAGAAATCATGTTTTTTCTGCGAAGGTGAGCGAAAAGTTGGTGGCTTTTACCTTTGATGATGGCCCTTCGCCCGACACAACTCGCCGATTGGTTGATTTATTTGCCACGTATCAGGGGCATGCCAGTTTTTTCTTTCAGGGAAATCATGCAGAGCAGTATCCGGATATCGTGAAATACGCGCACGCAGCGGGGTGTAGTGTGTGCAATCATAGTTATGATCACCCGCTGTATAATCAGATTACTACGCGAGAAATGCTGCGCCAAATCCGCAAAACGAATGATATTCTGGAGCAGCTCACGGGTGAGAAAGTGAAGTTTTTGCGCCCACCCGGTCACCGATTTACCCAGTGGCAATCGTTGATTATCTGGCTTTGTTGCCGCCAACTTATTGTGCAGGCTAATATCACGCCCATGGATTGGACAAATATCTCGGCATCAACGATGGCAGATTTTTTCTGTCAATTCATCAAGCCCGGAGCTATTGTTTGTCTTCACGATGCTTCCCATCGCACGGTCGAGGCTTTGGAGTTGGCTCTTCCCGTGCTGTATCAGCAGGGATACAGTTTTGTTTCATTGCACGAAATGCAGAGGAAAGGTAAGCTTATACCATATCGTGGCGGCGTATTATACGATTTGAAAGAGCAACGATAACGATGCTCCTCATGGCAGCGGAGAAGGGGCTTCAGCTTCGGCGGCGGCGCAGCGCCAGGCCGGCCAGAGCCATGAGCGTAAGGATGGATGTGCTGGGTTCAGGCATGATTTGTGTCGTGCGGATACCTGCGAGGTTTGCCCATACAGCGCCGGCGTTTTCGGCGAAGTATAGACCTGGGGTGCCTTCTTTGACTTGATAAGCCACATCTTTCGGGACAAGTCCACTTCCGGTGTTGTTGAGGTCATCGGAATCGGTAATCCATGCCTTTGTAATCATTAAGCCTTGGTCCGTTTCTTTGTACTCAACGCCCCAGAGGGTGTAGGCGTGTGCCTGGTCGACAGACAAGCTGAGCGCGTAGCCATCTTTAATAGCCTGAATGATTGCTTCTGCAAAAGCAAAAGGATTGTTGTTGTAGTTTACTCCGAATATGATGGTCATGCTGTCTTTGTAGGCGTCTTTTAAAATGCCGCCACTTGCCAGGGTGTTGATATTAAATCCAGTGAGCCCCAGCTCCATTTCTACTGCGGAGGTGTCTTTATCCTTTGGTTCGATGGTTTCCCAGTCTACGTAATTGGAGAAACCGTACTCGTTGACGTTGCCTGTTACCAAATCACCCGTGCCTTTAATCCACCACTCATAAGCAGCGCTGGGCCAGAAGCCGATGTTTTTGTAGACCCCGACAAAGGTGTTTACGATTTGTTCGTTTTGTGGAGCGGTAATGCCGTTGGCCGTGAGGGTGTCTGCATTGTGATTTTGCCACCAAGCAATGACATTGCTGGCAGAATAGGCCCAGCACATGCCTGTGTCGGCTCTGTATCCTTCATTGATGGTTGTTTTATTGTAGTCGTACCATCCCCCTTCCTCAGAAACACCTGGAGCCCATACTTGATAGAATTGTTCTGCCCAGAGGGCAGGGGTGCAGCAAAGGGCGAGTGCGGAGCAGAGAAGGTTACGAAGACGCATAGCAATAAGAGGGGTGATTTCTACTGAATGTCAGTCTAGCAAATTGTACTGCTAATGCAAGGAAAAAGATTAACCTCGCCAAAGGGGTGGCTGTGGTGTATAATGCGCGGCATGAGTGACCTTGGTTGGAATAGCGTAACGGTGAGTGAAGAGGAGCAACCCCGTGTATCGATGGACGATTTGCGGGAGATGATGGCAGATTTGGACCCTGATGATTTTGATGAGCCCGTGCAGCGTTTTCTCGATGAACTGGCGGGTGCGGAGAACTGCGAGGAGTTGAAGCAAGCTGCCACCATGTTGCTTCAGGATGAAATTGATTTTTCGCCCGACATGGCAGCCTTGGGGATTGAACCGGATGAGGGCTTGATTGCATTGCTTCTGGCTGTAGGGGCAGATGTGAATGCCCGCAATGCGTATGGACAGCCACCTCTGCATCTGGCTGCCAAATATGGTTATAAACGCATTGTGGAAATGCTGCTGGCATCCGGTGCCCGGAAAACCCTTCACAACAGCCAGGGAAAGCTTGCAGTGGATGAAACTCAGGATGCTGAACTGGCAGAACTGCTGATGCCGCCTATGGATGGCGAAATGCCGCTGCCTCCCGAGATCGAAGATGCTGATTATGTGCCTGAAGAGGAGCATGAATGCCGTTGCGGCGAGCATGAACACGGGCATGGTTGTTCTTGCGGGCACCACGATTGCAACCATTGAGCCTGAAAAGCTGGAGACGAGTGTAGAATCCGCTTGCTTTCCGTGGGGGAAAATGGTAGACTGCAATGTAATGGACTGCTCCAATTTATCTCTCGAATGGAAGCCGTTGGCCAATCTGCCTGATGCAGAGGGCTTTGCGGGGTCGTATGCTGGTGTTAGCAATGGCGCTCTCATCGTGGCCGGTGGTGCCAATTTCCCGGAGAAACCTCTGTGGGAAGGTGGTCCCAAGCGCTGGACGGATCGAGTCTTCGTGATGCCGCCCCATGGCGAAGGTTGGCAGGATGGAACGCCGCTGCCCAAGCCGCTTGGCTATGGTGCCACAGCTTCGTTGCCCCAGGGCATGATGTTGATTGGCGGTAGCAATGTGGGCGGTGCGGTGGCTGATTGCTACATGCTCACCTGGGAAGATGGCGAAGTGAAGTGTCGCGAATTGCCCGCTCTTCCTGTTACCTTGACCGGCCATGCCGCTGCTGTGATGGGGGGTAAAGTTTATGTGCAGGGTGGCAGCATTGCCGTGGGTGAGCAGGATGCAGAAAGCCGCCTGTGGATTTTTGACCCCGTGGCTGAGACCTGGACGGAAGGCCCTGCCATGCCGGCACGCGGACGCTTCCTGCAGCAGATGGCTACCGTGGGCAACACGATTTACGTGCTTGGTGGTATTGGCTTGCAGGATGGTGAGGATGGGCGCAAAGTGCGTGATATGCTGACAGAAGCCTGGAGCTACTCTGAGGCAACCGGTTGGCGCCGCCTTTCCTATCTGCCTCGCTTCTGTGCTGCGGCTCCCACGCCCGCACCCGTCATTGGTGGCAAGATTTACCTCCTGGGTGGCGATGATGCCACAGTGAAGGGCTTTACCCCGCAGAATCACCCAGGTTTCCACAATGCAAGTCTGTGCTATTGTCCCGCTACGGATACCTGGGCAGAAGCTGGCGAGATTGCTGTGGCCCGTGCCGTGCTGCCTTGCGCCGAGTGGAATGGCCTGGCTGTCATCGTGAATGGCGAGCAGCGTCCCGGCAAGCGCTCCAACGAGGTGTGGGGTGCCAAAATTCGCTGATAACCTCTTGATGCTATGATGAAGAAAACAATCCTTGCCGCGGCTCTGGCTTGCAGCTTGGCCCCTGCGTGGTCAGCTGTGACCCCGGCTGGTGGCGACTTGCGCATCCCGGATAAGATTGGCCTTGCCGGTATGGCCGCCGTCGCACTGGAGCCCGGTGCAGACAGAACAATGCCCGTCATCGTGATGACGGGTGGTGCCAATTTCCCCTTTGCTATTCCCGGTGCCAAGACCCCGGCAGAGCGTGGTGAAAAGATGTTCCACGCAGATGTGGCCGTCATGTTTACCCCCGGCTCTTGCGATGCTTGCGAATCCCGCCCCATGAAGGCCGGTCGTATGCCGTATGCCGTGGGCTACGCAGCCTTTGCGCCTTCTGAAAAGGGCATGGTGGTGGCCGGTGGCTGCAATGCCCAGGGCCACTTGGCCGATGTGACACGTGTGAACGTGGTCGGTTCGCAAGTGCGCACAGAAGCGCTGCCTGATTTGCCCGTGACGGTGGCTTATCCCGCCTTTGCCGTGGCAGATGGCAAGCTCTATGTGTTTGGCGGGCAGGAAAAGGCCGACTCCGTCACCTGCCTCTCCCGCAGCTTTGTGCTGGATTTGGAGGACACCAACGCCGGGTGGAAAGAATTGGCACCCATGCCGGGCGATGGTCGCATGCTGGCCGGTGCCGGCACGGTGGATGGCAAAATCTACGTGGCCGGCGGCTGCTCCCTGCATCCCGATGCCAAGGGCCAGGCCGAGCGCACCTACCTGAAAAGCGTGCTTTGCTATGACCCCGCCACCAACACATGGTCAACAGATTTGCCCGAAATGCCCGAGACTATCGTCGGTGCAGCCAATCCGCTGCCTTCCATTGCCGGTAGCCTCTATGTGGTCTGCGGTGACCCCGGTAACTACTACCGCGCATCGCTGGCCGGCAAAGCTCCCTCAAAGCACCCCGGGCAAAACAAAACTGTCTATTCCTTCACCCCCGCCACCGGCGAGTGGAGCAAGGAAGGCAACAACTCCATCGGCGTGGCCACTTGCCCCGCTGTGGCCACGGATGATGCTATCATCGTCATCTCCGGCGAGACTCATCCCGGCATCCGTACCCCCATCATCTCTACCCTGAATATCTCCCAATAACTACAATACACATTATGTCCGAACCTAATCCAATACTGTCGTTCCTGGCAGACCTCACTCCTTGGGTCGCGCTTGGTATCGCTGTTCTCGCCGTCCTTTCTGTGATGAAGAAAGGGCTTTCCAAGTCTGCCATTTCGCCCAATGCCCCTGTGACCAAGCCCGGCAAGTGGGCTTGGATTGCCGTAGCTATCCTGTGGGTGGTGGTGATGCTCAATTACTTTGACCGCCAGCTTCTTGGCGTGCTCAATAAATCCATGACCGAAGGCCCTGGTTGCATCGAGATGACGCAGGCTCAGTTCGGTATGGTGACCTCTGCCTTCCTCATTGTATACGCTGCCCTTTCTCCGGTGGGTGGTTACCTGGCAGACCGCTTCAGCCGCTCCTTCATCATCATGTGCTCCCTGGTGGTGTGGTCTGTGGTGACATGGATGACCGGTAAGTCCGAAACCTACGAAGAATTGCTGTTCTGGCGTGCCATGATGGGCGTGAGCGAGGCTTTCTACATCCCCGCTGCTCTGGCTCTTATCACCGACTACCATCGCGGTGGCACACGCTCCCTGGCTACAGGCTTGCACATGAGCGGTATTTACGCTGGTCAGGCTTTGGCTGGTTGCGGTGCTTTGATGGCCGGTGACCCCTGCCAGCTGGGCTGGCGTCTCACCTTTGAGGTGTTCGGTTTCATCGGTGTGGCATACGGCCTCATCGTTCTCTTCTTCCTGCGTGACCCGAAGGCCGAGCAGTCTCCCGTGGCTGCAGCAGTGGAATCCGTCAAGGAGACTGTTGCTGAGGCTGTGCCTGGATTCACAATGGGGCAGATGCTCAAAGGCGTCTTTTCCGGCCGAGGTATGTACCTGCTGCTGCTCATGATTGCTTTTGCCGGTTATACTAACTGGTTCTTGCTTAACTGGTATCCCCGCTTGCTTCAGGATTTCCTCGCAAATCTGCATTCTCTTGGTCTTAATCTCGATATCACGGACGAGGATGCAGCTGTGCACTCCACATCCTGGCTCAGCTTGACGAAGTATATCTCCGTTCTTGGTTGTGCTGTCCTTGCTGACCTGTGGTATATGCGCAATAAGAATGCCCGCGCCTATGTGCCCGGCATCGCTTTCCTCGTGGCTGGCCCCTGCGTGCTGATTGCTGCTTGCTTCGATGTTCAACTTGGTTTCTATGCCGTGGTTGCCCTTGTGGCTATGCAGGGCATTGCTCAAGGTGCAATGGATGCTACGCTCATGCCTGTGCTGCGCAACACGATTGATGAACGCTTCTCTGCTACCGGCTATGGCTTCTTGAATCTCACATCTGTGGGTGCCGGTGCTCTAGTGGCCTGGTTGGGCGGTTGGATGAAGGATGAAGGTATTGCGCTCACCACATTGCTTGCCATGGGCGGCGTTGCCATGGTGCTTTGCGGTATCATCCTCTTCTGCCTTCCCAAGAAGGAGAATGCCTGAGACAAATGATTGCCTGAGATGAAGTTTACATCATTCATTCTCTGTGCTGCTGCTGTGTTGGTGGCGCTCCCCATGGCGCCACCGGCATACGGCGACAGCCGCAAGGACAAATCCGTGCAGCGCGACAAGGTCAAGAAAAAGAAGCCTGCGCGCCCCGGCAAGTTCGACCCCAAGGCCGATCCCTATGAAAATGCCGTGCCTGTGTTTGAAGCCGGGGTGGATAATCCCTATGTGAGCATCCGCATTCCCTGTGTCATCAAGGCCGGCGGCATGCTGGTGGCCATGGCCGAGGGGCGCTACAAGGATACTGACCAGGGGGAAAACGACTTGATTGTGTCCACCAGCAAGGATGGCCGCAAGTGGAGCAAGCCCGTGGTTGCAGCCGCTTCCAAGGGGGCGACGTTCAATAACCCCTGCATGATTTACGATGCGGAAGCCAAGCAGATTGTGCTGATGTTCCAGCGCTATCCTGCCGGGGTGAAAGAACGCTCCAATGATATTCCCACCGGGTGGGATGATGACCGCTGCATCCGCAACTTTGTGTGCTTCTCCAAAAATGGCAAGAAGTGGACAGAGCCCAAGGATGTGACCGAGTTCACCAAACACAAGGATGCTACCATCACCTGCAGTGGGCCCAACCCCGGTGTGCAAATCACCCGTGGTGAGCACAAGGGCCGCCTGGTTGTCACCTTCAACGAAGCTACCGGGTTCGGTAACTGGGTGGCTACGTCTGCCTATTCCGATGACCATGGCAAGACTTGGAAGGTCGGCCAGAAGTCTGAGGCCGGAAAAGGAATCAACGAAATCTCCTCCGTTGAATCAGAAGACGGCGGTGTGTTGGTGGTATCTCGCGCCTGGGGTGGCGGTGGACGTCGCGTGACGACTTCTGCCGATGCCGGCGAGACTTGGAGCCCCATCATCACACACCCGGAGCTGCCCAGTCCCGGGTGCCAGAATGGCCTGACGCGCTATTCCCATGCAGATGATGCCAAAATGGGCAACCGCAGCCGCATCCTGTTCTCCACTCCCACTCAGGGCAACCGCACGGATGGCATCATCAAGATGAGCTATGACGGAGGCAAGACCTGGCCGGTGGAAAAGGCTGTGGGCAGTGGCCCCTTTGCATACTCCGCCCTGTGCCCGATTAAGCCGGGCATGGCTGGTATCCTCTTCGAGGTGAATGGGCACCCCATCACCACCATCAAATTTGCACCGTTCACCATTGATTGGCTGACGGATGGCGAGGATGATGGCAAGAGCGCCGCTGCGGAAGAATAAGCTTCCAATCGGCCCACCACGTTTTACAAGGCTTGCAGCTCGGAATGAGTTGCAAGCCTTTTTACTGCCCGGTCACGGTGCGCCAGAGTTCAAAGGCTATCAGCACGCGCAGGATGAGAGCAAAGGACATCCCCCAGGTCACGGCCATGGTGAGCTTGCCGCGCGCCGTGAGCTTGCGGGATTTTGCCATCCAGAAAAACACGATGGCCTGCACCAGCGCAGAAAGGCACAGCGCCGCTGCCTTGGTAAACCCTACGTATACCAACGGCTGGGCCACAGGCCACAGGAATGCCACACAGCAGCTGAACAAATCTTCCATGCCGCCAAGCCAGGCCACAACACCACTTGGTATCATGACACAAAGAAGAAGCGTAATTTGCGCCACTTTGCTGTATCTTTCCTTTTGAGTCGGGATGTACATAGTATGCGGGTATGATGCCCCATTTGTGGCGCCCTGTCAATGCACAAGTGCAATATGTCAATTTTTCAGCTGGTCACGGATTACAAGCCATCGGGCGATCAGGAGCAGGCCATCGGCAAGCTCCTGAAGTCTCTTGATGCCGGCAACAGGCACCAATGCCTGTTGGGTGTGACCGGCAGCGGCAAGACGTTTACCATGGCCAACATCATCGCGGCTCAAAATCGCCCTGTGCTGGTGCTTTCTCACAACAAGACCCTGGCCGCGCAGCTGTATTCGGAGCTCAAGTCCTTTTTCCCCCACAATGCGGTGGAGTACTTTGTCTCCTACTTCGATTATTACCAGCCCGAGGCCTACATTGCCAGTACGGATACCTACATCGAGAAGGATAGTGCCATCAATGAGGAAATTGACCGCTTGTGTCTCAACGCCATGCGCTCGTTGCTGCTGCGCCGGGATGTGATTGTGGTGGCGAGCGTCTCCTGTATCTATGGCTTGGGCGCGCCGGAGGATTATCGCAATCTGACGCTTTCCATCCACGTGGGGCAGGAGATGGACCGCGATGCCATGCTGGCCTGCCTGGCAGAATTGCTCTTCGAGCGCAATGACTACGATTTTCAGCGCGGGCGTTTTCGTGTGCGCGGCGATGTGGTGGAGATTTACCCCGCGCAGAGCGATGGCGAGGCCATCCGTGTGGAGTTTTTCGGCGATGAAATCGATGCAATTTCCCTGATTGATGCCGCCACCGGGCGCGTGCGGGAAAAGCTCAACAGCTACCTCTTCTTCCCGGTCAAGCAATATGTATCCTCTCCGGAAAAGCGCATGCCGGCCATTGCTTCCATCCGCAAGGAGCTGGCAGAGCGTGTGGAGTGGTTTGAAAAGCAGAATAAGTTGATTGAGGCGCAGCGCCTCAAGATGCGAACGGATTATGATCTGGAGCTTATCAATGAGATTGGCTTTTGCAAGGGGATTGAGAACTATTCCCGCCACCTGGCAGGCCGTGCCCCGGGCTCCACTCCCTCCACCTTGCAGGACTATTTCCCGGCGGACCACCTCACCATCATCGATGAATCTCATGCCACGGTGCCTCAGATTGGCGGCATGTACGAGGGCGACCGCTCGCGCAAGCAAGTGCTTATCGACCACGGGTTCCGTTTGCCCTCGGCCCTGGATAACCGCCCACTGCGCTTTGATGAGTTCATGCAGCGCCAGGCTCAAATCGTGTATCTGAGCGCCACTCCCGGCCCCTTTGAATATGTGAACTGCGTGCCGGGCAATCGCTCCTACATTCCCGTGCTCAAGGCCAAGCGGGGCAACACCCATGCCCGCAGCAAGGAAGCCAGCCAGGCCATCACCAAAGCCCCGGAGGGCTTCCGCGGCGTCTTCTTCCACCAGCTTTCAGAGTTGCGCGTGCCGCCGCACCCTTCATCTGCCTCAGTGGCGAGTTTTAACCCCACCGGGTTGGGACAGCCCTTGATTGTAGAGCAGGTGATTCGTCCCACAGGACTGCTCGAGCCCAAGATTACGCTTTTGCCCCTTGAAGGCCAGATTGATAAGACCATCGAGCTTTGCCACCAGCGTGTATCGGTGCGCGAGCGCGTGCTGGTGACCACCCTCACCAAGCGCACGGCGGAGGATTTGACGGATTACCTCCGCAATGTCGGCTTGCAGGTGGAGTATATTCATGCGGATGTGGATGCCATTGAGCGTGTGGAGATTCTGCGCAAGCTCAGGGCAGGGAAGGTGGATATCCTGGTAGGCATCAACCTGCTGCGAGAGGGACTGGATTTGCCGGAAGTGTCCCTCGTGTGCATTCTGGATGCGGATAAGGAAGGTTTCCTGCGCAATGAAACAAGCTTGGTGCAGACGGCCGGTCGCGCTGCCCGCCATGTACATGGCGAGTGTGTCCTCTTCTGCGATGTGGTCACAGATTCCATCCGCCGCTTGGTGGAGGAATCAGACCGCCGCCGCCGCATACAATCCGCATACAATGAATTGCATGGCATTGTGCCACATACCGTTGCCCGTGCTGATCAATCGGCATTGCGCCTGTACACTCCCGATGAAGAGGAGGAGGAAGATGTGCTGATGGCTGCGGAAGAAGAGGATTATTCCGCCACTATCCGCCGATTGGAGAAAGAGATGAAAGAAGCCGCAGCACGGCTTGACTTTGAAGTCGCTGCCGTGCTGCGTGATAAGATTCGCAAGCTCAAATCGTTGAGCTGAAGTTGTCTTTTATCGGCGAGAGCGGCCGTCATCCCAGCCGCTTTGCTGGTGGCGGCGTTTGGCAGCCTCTTGCTTTTTGCGGCGTTCAGCAGCCTGTTGCTGGGCCTGTGCTTCCTCTGCAGCCTTGGCTTCGGCTTCTTCCTCGCTGGGCTGTTCAGCCGTAGCCTCAGCTGTGGTGCCGGTGGCCTGCTGCACTTCCTTGGTGGGGGCGGCCAGCTCAGCTTCCATGCTGGGTTTGATGCTCTCAAAGAAATTTTTCACAATGGCCGCTGCCATGTGACCACCCGAAATACGCTGGTGCGGCATACCTTCGTACAGCGCAGCGTAGGCATATCGGGGATTATCCGCCGGCAGGAAGCCCGCGAACCAGGCCAGTCGGCAGTCATCCGAAGCGCGGCCCCACTGGGCCGTACCCGTCTTACCGGCGTTGGAGACATAGCTCAGCGCAGCGCGGCGGCCCGTACCGCCGTTGACCACGGCGCGCATACCTTTGCGCACAGATGCCATGGCACTTGCCATGTCCTTGAGGTTGTTTTGTACCGTGGGTGCAAACTGGAAGACCACATTGCCGTTGTTGTCCAGCATTTGGCGCACTAACTGCAACTTGGGCAGGTACTGGCCATTAGCAATGCCGGAGATGGCGTGGGCTACCTGCAAGGGGGTAGCCAGCAACGGCCCCTGACCGATGGCAATGTTGGCGGCATCACCGGCCATGAAGCCACGGCCGTAGTTGCGGAACATCCAGGCCTCATCCGGCACATTGCCTGCTTTGTCGGGAATGGGTAGCCCTGCTGTTGTGCCGAATCCAAATCGGCGCGCCACATCACACAATCTCGCAGCGCCGATGCGCGGTTCGCGCGTGGCGGCCACCTGGTACATGAAAGGGTTGTTGGAAAGCACCAATGCCGTGATGCAGTTGATAGAGCCGGTGAATTTGCTGTGGTTGCGGAAGGAGTGTCCACCAATGCGCACGCTGAACGGGCAGTTGATGTAAGTACTCTCCTGAATCACATTGTGGCGGAGTGCCGCCGCTACCGTGATGGTCTTGAAAGTCGAGGCAGGGGGGTACACACCGGCAAACGCTCGGGAGACCAGCGGTGTGTTCTTGTCATTGCGCAGCGCATCGTAATCCTTCTGCGAAATTGCCGGCACAAAGCAGTTGGGGTCGAAATTCGGTACTGATGCCAGCACAAGCACCTCACCCGTGTGTACATCGACCATGGCGAAGGCGCCGCGGCCCTTCGTGTTTTCTCTCAACGCTTTTTCGGCTGCTTTCTGCCAGTCCAGATTCAGCGTGGTCACCAAGGTGCCGCCCGGGCGCGGTTTCACCTGCAATTCATCAAGAATTTTGTTTCCCTGTTCATCGAACATCAGGCGCCAGATGCCGGGGTGCCCTGTGAGCTGCTTGTTGAATTCCTTTTCCAGACCGGAGCGGCCTTCTTGCCGCTCAAAAATGGGGTCGTTGTGGTTGATGGGGCCCGTCGGCAACTTGGCTTTGGCACCTGTGTAGCCCAGAATGTGACAGGCCGACATCTTGGACGGATAGTTGCGGATGTACATGGGCATCATGTGCCCGTGTTCAATCTTATCCAGCTTAGCGCGGACGGCGGCAATTTCGCCCACTCGCACCGTGGGGCCGATGGGCAGGGGCAACCAGCGGCGGTTGCGGTAATGATCTACCAACTGACTGTCTTTCTTCTCGCTGATTTTCAGCCCAAGCTTTTCATATTCGCTCATCACCTTGCGAGCCGTGGCAATGATAGCTTCCTCGCTCTCATCCTTCATCTGCCCAAAATTAATCGTAGGCTGATAAGCGATTTCTGAGCAGGCCATGATGAAACCATTGCGGTCTGTGATAAGCCCGCGCGGCCCCGGTACAGCCAGCGACATCGTGCGCGCGTTTCGCCGCGTGGAGGCGTAGGCCACGCGCGACGGATCGTGAACCGTTGGGTCTTCCTCTGCAATGACGGGGACTGTGGAATCTTCCTCCGTGTCCGCTGTGCCATCTGCAATTTCCACATTGAGGGGAGAATTGGGATCGGCTGTCTGTTCGTAGCTGTCTGCCTGCTGCACACCTTCCTGCGGCTCAGGTACGCGGTCCTCGCCACCCAGCTTCACCGTCTCTACCGTTTCTTCCACCTCATCTGCGGCAACATCCTCAGCCTCTACGGCTACTTCCTCTGCCGCAGACTCTGCCACCACCGCTTCCTGCGCCGCAACAACACCCGTTGTGCACCACATCAGCCCAGCTGCTGCTATGCCCAATAAAACCTTTTGACTGTATCCCAGCTTCACGTCCTCCATTCTACCATCTCCCCCCCACCAACGCAAGCCTGAATGGATGAGACGGACTTTTCGTTTTTAGTGTATATTTACTGTGTTTTTCTGCAAGTAAAGAGGAGTACCAAGCTTTTTACTTTCTTTAATATGAGATGTAGCATCCCCTGCCGCTTGAACCTGAATGGACCAAATCTAACCTGATTAAATAATTGGTCATACATGAGGCCCAGAGGCTTGGTTTTTAATTGATTGAGTAAAAGTTTACGTGCCGGAGGTACTGCAACGGAGCCGTCTCGATAGTAAGTATATGGTTGCCCCTCATATAATTCATTAAAAGGAACTTCATTCAACGATATTGTTTTGTTGTTCTGAAGTTTTTGAAGAATAGTACAACCTTTTTCTGTATTGCCAAGAATTGAGGCAATGCCTTGAGCAATAGGCCAGTCCGAATGGCGTTTCTGAAGATTTCCCCAAAAGTCCCCTAATGAAATATCGCCCACTCTGGGGAGTTTTGCATGGGGACAGCTATAGCACGCGGTGTTCAAAACATAATCGCCAATGAACAGGCGCATGAACATATCTTCCCAGTTGCAGTGGGATATGCTGGTTCCATTTTTGAAAAATTTCTTTATCCTGTATTTTTGCCAGTCTCCGGCTTTGTCTCGAAATTGAAGAACTGTAATTTCATTTTTTTGCTGTTTCTCGTATGCTCGGATGTACGATTGCAACAAATGGCGGCTTGGTACCCCATGACACAAAATATCTACTAACAACAAGTTTTCATATTCTTTTTTCAGGTAGCGTTTCAGTGCATACACTTGGCATGATGTTCCACAAAAAAGAACCTGTCGACCTTTTTTTAGTTCATCCTTTACTTGCCGATATGCGAATCCTGGAATGGCTTGTACGTATTTGGACCCCCTCATGGCGTCCAGGTCTTCCATGTTTTCGGCTTTCGTATAAACTGCTGTGTCTTTATTGTCCCAAACAACGCCAAATACGCATCCCCCCAGCTTGAAAATGTATTCAGCAAGCGCGGTAAAGATACCACCACTACTGCTTCTGGCGAGCGTTTCCTGTGCATGATTCCACCCTCCCGCGCTCATGATGGGCTGGACATCAGTATTGGAATGCCGAAGCTTTTCTAAATGTTTTGGCTGTGCTGGGCAAGCTATGACACATGCACCACAGTTGATACATGTGTTTGTGTTTACCTCCGGCACCAAGAATCCATCGCGATTCCATGCCATTCGAATAGCATCGTGTGTGCACACGTTGGCGCACAACCCGCAGCCTGTGCAGTTTTCAGGAGGCGTGATAGCTCTGCTTTTGTTACGCATGGCTTTTTCTTAAGAATTTTTCTTTCGCAAGAGAAATAAGAATTCCCGCTGAGGAATCACGTTTGAACCACAATAACAGACAATAGATTACAAGGGAACTGACGATTCCTATACTTAGTCTGCATGCAGGGACGAATGTAAGAGAATCAATGAAGATACTGGGTATATTTGCAATAATCGACATCCCTAAGTAGGGGATAAACGCTTTGCATAATTGTATTATCGTGAGTTCAGAAATCTTTGTCACCAGAAAGCTGGAGACGATGATGGCAAATATTGCGGACAAGACAGCAGCCCAGCATAGCGCTTTGACACTGACGAATGCAGCAAAAATCATTGCGGTTATGCTGAATACGCGTAGGACAGTTTCAAATTTGAGCATAATATCTGTGCGACCCAGTACTGCGAACATGCTGCAATTTATAGAAAGTAGGGGATTGAACATCCATCCTAAACATAGAATTTGTGCGTACACGGCAGCTGTTGCCCATTTTTCTCCGTATAGTGTTAATATGAGAGCATTGGCATTTGCTGCCATAGTAATCATTCCCCATTCGACAACGAGTGCAGAAAGGCTGATATAACGCCGGTAAACAGAAGATAACCGGTTTTTGTCATGCTGAAGTGTTGCCAGTATGGGGAAAAGTATAGGACCTAAGACGCTGTCTGCCAGGGATAATGGCAAGCGACATGTTTGTTCGCCTCTGGAAAAATAGGCTAACTGGGTAGGAGAATAAAACTTTCCAATAATGAAAATGCGAACTTCTGTGTATGTTTTATTGATTATCCCGGATAACGTAAGATTAACACCAAATTTGAAAAACTCATTGAATGATTCTTTTGAAAACTTAAATTTAGGTTTCCACGGGGAAATAATCCACACCGTGATGAGTCCAAGGAGACCTGTAATGATTCCTTGGAGCATGGGCGCCCAATAGCTCCAGCCGGCATAGGCGGCCCAGATAGTGAAGGGCATGGCTACTAGGGTGGTACACATGGAGACAATGGCGGGCGTTTTAAAATCACGACGGGCGTTGTAAAGGGTCCAGTGAACACTACCGGTGGAGCCCAGGAACATGAGAAGCGCGGAAACTCGTGTGAGATTCAGCAAGGCAGGTTGATCAAAAAACCACACAAACCAAGGAGCGGCCAAGAAAAGAGCTAAGGAGAAAATAAAGCTCATGGCGACATTGAACCAGAACACGGTGCAGATATCTTCATCTGTGCGGTCTTGCTTGCGAATGAGGGCTGTGCCAAATCCGCATTCTTGTAATTGTCCCGCAAAGGCAAAGAATATACTAGTAAGTCCCAGGATACCCATTTCATCGGGAGAAATCAGCCGCGCCAGAATAATGCCGAAGAGGAACTGCACCGGTTGCATGGTGCATTTCTGGATGAGCCCCCACTTGATGCCTCGGACCGTTTCTTCACGTACGCTGGCCATAGATTATTCGAGATTGTGTTTCAGAAATTGGATTGCTCTCTGTTTTTCACTGTGACGGATAGCGTTGACGCGTTCCCAGTCGATGGGTGTATGCATGCATTCTGATACCTGTTCGGCGGTTGGGTTTGTGAGTAGTCTGTTTTGCAGGTTGAAGGTACCCAGCAAGGAATCAAAGCGTGCGGAGCCCCGAGCCTCATTGCCAAGGCAGACGAAAGGCTTGTTGAAGATAATGGCGAACACGCAGCCGTGGAAAGAATCAGTGAGTACGCACTCACAATCGCACATGCAGCGAAGCCACTGGGGGACGGATAAGGGGATGCGGTCCATTGCTTTAGGGGCATCTTCATGTGCGGTGAGTTGCTGCGGATAGAGCTGTGTGGTCTTTGCCACGGATTGGGTGAGTTCTTTTTTTTCTTCTGTCTCATCTAGCAGGTAGACGGACATGAACGGCTGAGGTAATTTGCGAGTCCACCAGCGGCGGATGACTTTGGAATAGTCCTCCGCATCCAGCAGCAGGGTTGGGTCCGGCATTTGCACAGCATCTACGCCAAACACTTCTTTACAGATATGGATTCCACTGTGTTCGCGAACGGAGACGGCTTTGAAATCTTTTATCAGCTTGGCACATTCTGCGGTTTCTTCCGGTGTGCCCTCCCATTCATCAGAGCCGAAAGATGCAGCATATGCAATGCTGCGCCGCCGCTGCTCCTGCGTGGCAAAAGAAAGGAAATACATAGGAACGCCCATTTCTCTAACATACTCACATCGCCAGACTTGGTCGCTTCCCACAATGAACGCGTTTGTTTTTGTCAGCTTTTTCATTTGTCTGTAGTGCCAATCCAGATGAAAGAGATGCATAAAACATTTCTTGAAGAGCGCGTGTCGTGCTGGTACTAGGTAACGGGGGATACATTCATGTTTGTTGCAGAACTGGATGGCAGCTAGACGCCACCAGTATCGTAGCTTTGCTCTGAGCCCTTGCTTTGTTAGCCATTCACACCACCCATGAGGAGTGTAGTTGACAGTATCACATGCCCATCCAAGACCACATATAGCCTTTTGCAAGGCAAACGCTTGGAGAATGCCTCCGTAGTTCGAGAAAAAAGCATGAGACAGGATTCTGTACATATTAAGGGAGCAGATGACAGCGCATTTTATCATGAATAAGCTCTTAAGACCAGCTTTTTTCTGTTGACAGAGTATGGTTCGCATGTTAGTTTCTTCCTTGCATGTTGTCCGTAGTGGTGCCAGTATACAATGTGGCAGATTTTTTGCCTCGGTGTTTGGATAGTTTGTGCAATCAGTCATATTCGAATTTGGAAATTATCTGTGTGGATGATGGTTCTATAGATGGTTCTTTATCTATTTTGCGGGAATATGCAGCCAAAGATGCTCGCATTAAGGTTATTCATCAAGAAAATGCCGGAGTGTCATCTGCTCGAAATCGAGGCTTGGATGTAGCGACCGGAGAGTATGTGACATTTGTGGATGGTGATGACTGGATTGCCTGTGGTGGGTATGAAGCGGCCATGGCCGGAGCAGAAGAGGATGTAGATATCATCCATTTTGGAACGCATTTGGATTCGTGGGGAGACACGGAAGAAGCCAGAAATTTGGAGAAATGGTTTTCTTGCCAGCTTTCTGAGGGGCGTAGTTCTCTGCCAATTCATTATTGGGTAATGAACTCCAATGTTACGAATAAGCTGTATAGAAGGGAATTAATTGAAAAATATGTAATTAGGTTTCCTGAGAATGTGGCTTACGCAGAGGATTTGGCGTTTCACTATTGTTATGCATCCGTTGCGAGGCTTGTTTTTACCTTGAAAACGAAAATATATCATTATGTTCACAGAAGTGGTTCTGCTATAGGAACTCTGTTGCAAGATACGGAGCGAGGAGTGGATCACTTGACTGCGGTTAAGTATGTTGTTGATTTCATAGCGCTGCGTAAAAAATATGCCAGACTTCCATCGGAAATAATACAGGGCTTTTTTATGCATATGTATTCGCAAGCTAAACGTTTTGTGCCAGCTGATAGGGTGGCTGGTGTGTATGAGGTAGCGTGGAATATTGCGCTGAGACTAGGTATGTTAAAGAAGAAAAATCATTGGTTGGCTCAAGAGTTGCTTTCGCATCGCTTTGGAAGAGGGAAGTTCTACAGGTTCGTGCATAATCGTGATGTGTTTTGTTTGTTTGGTCTTCCGTTTTTTTCTATTTCGCATTATGAAAGTTCAACAGTTTATCGCTTTCTGGGGTGCAAGATATATGAACAGTGTAACTGATTAAAGTGATGATGTTTCAGCCTTTATTGAGTGTAGTCGTTCCGGTGTACAACGCTGAGCCATGGCTAAGGAGGTGCTTGGATAGTATTTGTTCCCAAACATACCGTCAGTTGGAGATATTGTGCGTGAATGATGGATCGACGGATAATTCAGCAGAAATCCTTTCTGAATATAGCACTCGTGATTCTCGAATAAAGGTGTTTACTCAGGAAAATTCTGGACTGTCAGCCGCGCGTAATAGAGCCTTGGAGCATGCCACAGGGGAATGGGTAACCGGGGTTGATTCTGATGATTGGCTTGAATGTGATGCCTATGAACGGGTGATGCGGGATGCTGTCGATGAGGTGGATATGGTGATTTTTGGTGCTAGAATTGATAGCGAAAATGCAACAGACGAGTCTAATCCTCTGATTGATTATTGTCGCGTGAAACTGCAAGGAACGCATGATTTGAGTCACAAAGTTTGCCGTGAATTGAATGTGTATTTTTGGAATAAAATATACAGACTAAGTATTATACGGAAGTTCGGCATCCGCTTCCCTGTCGGTGTGTATTTCGAAGATATGAAATTTTATTACAGTTATGCAGGGGTTGCGGGGAAAGTTGCTTGTAATCCTTATCCTGCGTACCATTATTGGCAGCATGGCGATTCTATTATGGCTCAGGCTGCGTGTAAGAGTTTCATTGGGATGGATCATTTACGCGTGGTTGACTCATTATACGATTTTTATGAGAAAAATGGATTGCTGAATAAGTATAGTTCATTGTACGAACAATTGTTTGCAGAGTATTACAATCTTTCTTTGCAATTTACTCCCCAGGAAATGCATACGGATGTTCATCGCATGGCTTATGCTTTGGCTGTGAAGAGTGGAGTCATCCATAAAAAACGATTGCCGCAGATACGGCTGCTGAAGGGGATGTTCATGCCTACTATGGAGAAGTTTTTTCATTGGTATACAGATAATCGTGAATGTTTTGGTGTGTTGGGCCGGTCGATATATTCCATCACCTATGGAGAGAAATGTACAGTACACCGAATGATGGGCAAAGTCATCAAAAAAGTTCCGGTGGAAGAGTTCGCTTGATAATTTCCCCAGGAGTAGTATAATGAACCCGATGATTATGCCTGCTATTTCTGTTGTCATCCCTGTGTACAATGCGGCTCCCTTTTTGCGTGAGGCTTTAGATAGTTTGCTGGCTCAGACGTATTCTGATTTTGAAGCCATCGCTGTGAATGATGGATCGACAGACAATAGTTTGGAGATATTGCAGGAATATGCGGCTAAAGATGCGCGTATCCGGATATTGGATGGGCCGAATGGTGGATATGGGAAGGCAATGAACCGTGGAATGGATGCGGCCAAGGGGAAATATATGGCTATCTTAGAGCCGGATGATTATCTGCCGCGGGAGGCGTATTCAGTGTTACTCCCGTTGGCTGAGGATAACCAACTTGATGTGGTGAGAGGTGCGCACCTGTCCTTTTATTATGAGGATGGGCGGAAAGTATACAATTACATATTTCCAAAACGTCGGCCTAGCGAAGTGTTTTCTCCCCTGAACGATTTGCCCGGAGTCTTTGAGTTTGGCCCCTACATATGGACAGGCTTATATAATC
Source organism: Akkermansia sp. (assembly GCA_017558555.1). Lineage (GTDB taxonomy): Bacteria > Verrucomicrobiota > Verrucomicrobiia > Verrucomicrobiales > Akkermansiaceae > Akkermansia. The sequence continues at coordinate 11,373 of JAFYUJ010000089.1, read as the reverse complement.
TTGCTTTTTTGAGAGAGCGTCAGATTCGTTTTCATGAATCTCCCGGAGCTTCGTATCAGGATACAGGTTTTTATTTTCTCTGTGCAGCTTACGCAGAGCGATATATGATTACAGAGAGTGTCGTATATGTGTACAGAACGGACAATCCGAAATCATCTGTCAATAATCTGGGGGCGAAGAGATATATGCTGATAGATGAATATGCATATGTAGAGGAGAAGTTGAAAACGGAGCCTACGCTTTGGTCTAAAATATACAAACAGTTTATCAACAATCGTTTCGTTGGTATACTGTGGGTGTGTGAGAATTTGTCTTCAGACGAAATACCTGACTATCTGCGATCTGTCTGCGAAAAAATAAAAGATTGGTCATTGAAAGAGGTTTTACCTTTTTCCCGACTCCGATATGAGCACATGCTGGCGCATGGCTCGGATTACGAGGATAAACAGATGAAATCTTACGTGGAAAAAATTAAAATGGGTGGTTTTATGCGTGTTCGCTTGAGTGAGGAAAGAACTGAATATAGCATTTTAGGAATTCCGTGTGTTTCGCGTAGAAGGATACGTGTGCCGCGTCGATTAAATGATGGAATTGTGGCCATGGCAGATTTAGCGAATGAATATAGCATCTTGGGGATCCCTCTTATTCGAAAAAAAGTGGATGGTTACGCCATCTGGCAGAAGGAGATAAGCGTACCGGCGTTTTTCTCGTCGCATGAAACAAATAGTTAATCTGTTTTCTGCAGAAAGGGTGCATGGGCATTTGTGTTTTTGCCAAAATTAAACGAATCATGCGACATGAGCGAAATTACCATATCCATCATTGTACCAGTATACAATACGTCTAAATGGTTGCGTAAATGCTTAGATAGTATCATCGCGCAATCATATACCAATCTGGAGGTTATTTGTGTGAATGATGGTTCTACTGATCATTCTGGAGAGATATTGAATGAATATGCGCGGCTGGACGAAAGAGTCGTAGTGATTCATCAAGAAAATGCAGGTGTGTCGGCCGCCAGAAATGCGGCGTTGAGCGTAGCCAATGGGGATTACGTTACTTGTGTTGATTCTGATGATTGGATACCATCAAGTACTTACGAGAAGCTCCTTCCTTGGTTGCAGAAGAACATTGATATGGTATGTTACGGCATTACAGGTGTGTCTGAGACGGGCGAACCGGTACAAAACGAATACTTCAACTTGCCTGAGGTTGGAGAACATGTTGTTGATGCTCATTTGATAGCCGGAACGAATAGTTATGTGTGGAATAAAATGTTCCGCATGGAGCTTATCAGAGAAAATAAGGTTTTATTTCCTGTTGGTATGCGATATGAGGATGCGGTGTTTTTTTATATAGCGGCCATTTATTCCAAAAGCATTTGCTTCGTACCCGATGTGAAATACGTTTATTTGATTCGTGGTGATTCTTTTACAAACGGAGAGGCGGCAAAAAATCGAGCATTTGATTTTTGTGAAATCTTGGAAGTCATATACAAGGAGTTTCAAAAACGTCAAATGATTGAACGTTGGAGTGATTTGTACAGAGAGATATTTCTTTTGTTCTATGAACAGACGGTTCCCCTTTTGCCTTCCGTTCGGCAAAAAAAGGCAAAATTGCTCTACAAGAGCATGGTGAGGCGGTTGGGTTTACATTTACGCTATCCTGGCGTATATCCCTTTCATGAACTGAGCAGATATTCCAGACTCCGTGCATTGTTTTATTGGCGAAATGAGAAGACACGAGTGTTTAAACTAGGAAAATGGGTTGTACTCAGAATTGAGTATACTTTGGAAGGTGTGGAGAAGCATTGGTTTTAAAAATGATGAGTGAAGAGATGCAGGATGGTTATCAGTTGACCATTATTACCGTATGTCGTAACGCCAAAGAGCGATTGATGGATACGGTTAGCAATGTCAGGTCAATCAAAGCGGATACAAAACTGAGCATACAGCATTTACTGATTGATGGTGCTTCTACTGACGGAACTTCTGACTTATTGCATCAGTGGCACGATGCGGGGGTAATAGAGGATTTTGTTTCTGAGCCGGATTCTGGTATTTACGATGCCATGAATAAGGGAATTCGCTTATCCAAGGGGCAAGTGCTTTATTTTTTGAATGCTGGGGATTTGCTGTTGAATGCTAAAGATTTGGAAAAATGTGTAGAGCCGTTGCTCAGCGGTGTTGCAGAACACGCAGTTGCTCCTGTTGTAACTCGATTTAATGAGAAGGAAACAATAGATTTACCCTGTTTCGAGTATGTGTATTTACGTACACCTTGTTGTCACCAAGGTTATTTTGCTACGGCTGCTTTGTATCGTTCTCTTGGAGGGTATGACGTGGCGACATATCGTTGCATAGCCGACGCTGATTTCATGTGTAAAGCATTTGCATCTGTGGGGTATCCTTTTATGTGGTGCAATCCTGTTGCTGCATACCCTGCGGATGGGTTTTCATGCAATAGCGTGTTTCACTACTTACCTGAATATATAGAATTAACAAATCGATATTGGTCATTGGTCTTGAAGTTATGCAAGATTGATGCAGAATACCGAGATTTGGTGATGGGAGTGTTGACTGATCGCTGTTTGGAACTCTCTGAATGGCGCAAGGAAAAAGGCGGTAACGTAACAGAGTTTTCTCGTATCTTACAACACCAGATGAGAGATGTGTCTCGGGGGTGTGGAAACTTATTGCGAAAGTTTAGTTTGCAGTGGGCAGCGAGGATTTATATGGATTCTGTGACAAAGGGGCGCGATGTATCGACTCGATGTGAGAAGGCAATGTATTGGGTGCGCATAGCATGCTCTATGAGGCCTGGCAACAAGTATGCGTTGCAACACGGTTATCCTGCCAGGTCTTTACGAGAAGCACTGGTTGCAAAGTTCCGTTCTCTGCTTCCCGCTCCGGCGAAAATCAGCAACTCCTGAGTCGCAATAAAATATTGCGCAAGAAATCAAATTGATATTTTGCCTCGCCTCCTGCATTATGGATAACGGAAAAGAGAGGGAGGGGACCCAGACGGTACTGCGTTCTGCGTGAGCGCCGGCGAATGAAGAAAGAAAGTACTTTGCCCGGAAGATTCAGGCTACGGATACGCCAATCTCTTGGGTGAGCGGCTGCCAGCCCTGTTTCTTGGGCCATAGCTTTGAATAGGGCCGCCAGTTGGTGGCGTTGGTGTTCGGGGCAGAAACGCTCTACCAGGTGATAAGCCCTGCCAAATTGGCAGAGGAAGAAATGATTGTGCAGGGGATTGAAGCCTTGTTTTGTGTGAAAATCAAAGACATAGCGCAGGACGCCCAGGTATTGCTCTGCATCTGCTATGGTCTTACGGTCATCGTGCATGATGGAGCCGCGGCGTTGTACATAATAGTAGCAAATATCGTTAATGAAGGCAGCCTTGCGTACAAAGGGGGCAAACATGTAGAAGATGGCATCATCCTCATGCACCAGCCCCTGAGGATAGAGCATATTGTGTTCTACCATAATGGAGCGGCGCCAGAGCTTGGACCAGATGCATACGTTCATTCGGTTTGCCATGTCCGGCGTGAAATCCAGCGTACCTTCATAATGCGTCGCATAGTATCCGTCATTGTCCGGCAGCGGGTTGCCGTTTGTATCCACCAGTTGGATGCCGTATGATACCCAATCTACCTCATCTGTGATGCATGCAACTGCTTTTTCGTATGTATAGGGAGCGATGTAATCATCCGAATCCAGGCTTGTTACGAAATCTCCTGTGCTGTGCAGAAGCGCAGTATTACGTGCGGCTGACACACCGGCAGGCTCTTGGTGATATACCTTGATTCGCGCATCTTTGGCTGCGTATGCTTGCAAGATTTGCAGGGAGGCATCAGTAGAGCCATCATCTACACAAATGATTTCCAAGTGCGGGTATGTTTGCGCCAACAAGCTGTCCAGGCATGTTGGGAGGTATTTTTCCGTGTTGTGTACAGGAACGGTGACAGAGATGGTGACGGGGTGATGCATCGCAAATGAGAGTTCTGTGGGAATCCTGAAAAGTTGCTTATTGGGGAGAGGAAAAGTACAGTTGTTACAGCGAACGTACCATCATGGGTGATTTCATGGATGGTGATGCATGTGCCGATGAGGCGATTCTGGCAGATTTTGGAAAATATGCAAGGATTTTGTGATTTAAAAGAGCATGAAAGACCAATCTTAGAAAAATAAGCGTTTTTTTCTTGACTTTGCTATAGTTGAAGCGTAAAAGGAAAAGTGTGTTTAGAAAATGTTGTTGTTTAGTAGTTTGTGGAATGTTTTGTATGTGGAGTGTGGGGTGTGCGGCAGAGGGAGCATCAGCACCGGAAGGTTATATAAAAGAAGAGATAGCAGAAGCTGCAGATTTCAACGGATATGCAGGAAAGGATGATTCTGCCAAATACGCATTTACGCTATCTAATGATGTGGACCTGACGCCGGGTACTAATACGGCCTGGAGTGCATCAAAACAATTATTTAAAAAGGGGAGTTATTGGTTTGCATCCGGGGCGGAAGGGAGTGTGATGTTGTCATATTCTGGTGGCGCTTCGGGGGTGTTTTATACATCCCGCCAAGTGGATTTTTATGAGCTTGACAGGTTGTCGTTTGAGAATATCAGCACGAGGGTAAGTGGCGGTGCTATCAATGTGGCGGATGGATTGACACTGTCCGGGATAGATGGAGGGGACGCGGAAAGCGCGGAGGGCGAAGCTGACTTCGATGTTGTGTTTTCGAATTGTGCATCGGTGTATACTGATGCGAGAAAAGGTGGGGCAATAGCTTCAACTGGGAGTGAATCTATTGTCAATGTTTGTCATAATGGAGAGGTGATTTTTGTGGAGAACTATGTGCAGGTGAAAGCAAGTGATAAAGAGGTTTTGGGTGGTGCCGTGTATGCAGAAAATGTGGTTGAGTTTTGCCGCAACCGAGCCGTTGTGTTCCATGATAATGATGTGGAGGTGACTTCATATGGCGCTAAGCTCGAAGGTGGTGCTTTATATGCCAAAGGACGCGCAACATTTGATGAAAATCTGCGACTGTATGTAACAGGTAATAAAGCCACAACGGAACAGACCTCTTCCAGTGCACGAGGAGGAGCTTTTTATGCAAGCGGGGGACTCGTCATTGCTCGCAATGGTGAGGTGATATTTGCAGGCAATGAGGCTGAAGCGACGTCCTCCGCCTACGGTGGTGCCATATATGCCAATGATGGGTTGGAGATAAGCAATAATGACCTGGTTTCTTTTTCGGGGAATCGTGTTGCAGCAAGGTCTTCTCAAACTGATGCGTTTGGTGGTGCTATTTATGCCTTGGGTGATGTGGTGATTTCGGGGAACAAAAGAGTCATTTTTGAAAATAATTATGAGCAAGTTAATGGCTTGGAGGCGACGTGTCGTTTAAGTGCGATGGATGTGCCTGATAAAATGGCATCTATGGTGTTGTCTGCACCGGATGGGGGCTTCATTCTGTTCAAGGATCCTGTGAATATGGTGTATTCCTCGGGCGTGGTGAGCTTGAATGCTCCTTATATGGATGAAAATGGGGCAAGCCAACAAGCAACAGGTGATATCATTTTTAGCGGAGAAGATGCAGCAAATAGACTGGCTGAGATAAAGGGCCAGGCCGTAACACATGCTGAACTGCAACAATCTGTGACAAGTGTTATCGATAATCACCTTTATCTTTATGGCGGCAGTCTGCAAGTAGTGGACGGTGCCATTTTGAAAAGTCGGGGAGTGTCTGCTGTAGCAGATAGTGAAGCCTCGCTGTTTCTCCGTGATGCTTCTTTGAACATGGAAGGCTATCAGGTGCAGCTTGGTGCTGGGTGTGGAGTGGAATTGCAGGGGTGTAGCGTGATTACTGCCAGTAGGGTGAGTTAAGATGACTCTTCGTTTTTGAAAGTATCATTGGACGAATCGCATAGAACAACTGCGGCTTTGACGCTGACCCAAGCCTCTTTGGCGACCGGAGCTCTGAATATATATTTGGATCGAACGGATGGATGGTCCAATGGACGGTATAAAATTATCACTTTGGCAAGCGGGGCAGGTGGCCCGAACGAAGCGCTGTGGAATGAGTCCAATGTGGTTGTTCATGGCAAGGGAGCTGCTGTTGGTGCTTCTTTTTCTGATTTGGTGTGGGAGGGGAGTTCTCTGTACTACGTTGTCAATCGCATGGAATGGGATGGCGAAGAGACGGGAGGTGTGTGGGATAGCTCTCAGCAAAAAGATGGTGTCGATGTTTACTTTGGAAATGCAGGGAGTGGTACGGTAATGGTGGTGGGGAATGTATCACCTTCGCTCATAGTTGTAGATAATTCAGTTGATGATGACTATGTGTTTGTGTCTGATGAAAGTGGTGGTAAAATAACAGGTGACGCGAGTTTGGTGAAAAGTGGGGCAGGATGCCTTGCTCTGGATATGGAGAATGATTATAGTGGCTCAACGTTGCTTCAAGAAGGAGAGCTGCGCGTACGGCATGTAGCTGCACTGGGGAATACATCTGATCTGACCACTGTAAAGGGAAGTTTTTTGGTGATAGAGGCGCCTGGAGAGGTTACTCTGGCAGGAAGGGCTGATATAGGCAGTCAGGTGAAAGTTGAAACACATTCAACCTTGTTTGTGCAAGAGGGGGAATACTATGCAGAGAAGAGTGAAATCAATGGGCGATTGGTCATCCAAGAGGGTGTCGATGCGTCTGGTGCGGGAGAGTTAAAGGGAAACGGTGTTGTTGAGGTTCTCGATAGTTCTGCAAGGTTTTCCAATATTTCCGAATTTGCCGGAAATCTTCGCGTGTTGGGTGATGCTGCCAGCCTTTCCGTCACGGAGGGAACGTATGCCACAGACGGCCGGATTAGCATTTCGGGTGGTATGTTGGATATGCACAACTCCAATTTGATACTGGAGCATGGGGGAATGATGACATTGGAGTCGGCAACATTGAAAGCCAAAAATATTGTAGTGGAGCAGGGGGCTGAGCTGGTGCTGTCTGAAACGATGAGTGAGTATACTCTCAATCGTTACGCTCAATCGGTAGGCATGGAGTATAACACTGTCGTGGGGGGAGTTGTTGAAAGTGGTTCTTTAACGCTCATGCCCGGTAGTTATTATGTTGCAGCTGGGACTCACTTGTGTTTGAATGGAGGTCGCTTAATTCTGCCAGGCCATACGGAAGCGGAGCAGAAGGTGATACTTACTCTGGAGTCCGATGTGGAATATGGATATGATGACAAAGTCTGGTTGTTTAGTGGTGTTGAAATGGTCGAGTTTGAAGAAGAGGCATTGACCATCGATACCTTATCCGGACAGGTGTTGACGCTGTGCGCCGCAGATTATTTTGGCGGGCCATGGATTAATGAGCAAACTTTACTTATTTACGATGCTTTGGGAACAAATGTTTACTTGCAACATGTAGGAAACGCTGTGCCTGAGCCTCGCTCTTCGATATTGGCCTTGCTGGGGCTGGCCACAATTTGTTTGCGTAAAAAACGAGCATGAGGTCGTAATGAGCTTTTCTGCCTGTTCCGACAAAGCGAATGGTGTCGATGTTTTGAGGTGCGCTTTTTGTGTCTGCGAGATGGGGCAAGTGCGGTGATTGGATGTTTGATGTAACGCGCACCCTCCAAGAAATATTTTTCTTTTATTCTTGACTTGTATGGGGAGCAGGCGTAAAAGGTAGATATGTCTATGAGAACAGGCATTTTAGCGATTGGGACACTTTCGCTTGGCTTGCTGGCAGGTATGCCGGCAGTGTCGGCTGAGGGTGTAGGCGCCGGTAAAACGACTGCAGGACCCGTGCTGAGCGAAGCTCAGGCGATAGAGCAGGGGGATTACCAGGCCGTGTATGCAGCATTGGTGAAGGCGCTTGAAAATCGCGCCATATCACCTGCCGACAAAGAGAGCTTGCGCATGGCGACCTTGCTGGAGGTGATTCGCGTAACCGGAGCCAATGTAATGACGGAATACGCCAAGAATCCCAGTAAACGCAAGTTTTTGGTGGAGTTTGCCAAGGATACGAGATGGCAAGAGCTGTATCTGGGATGTGGGTTGGTGCCGTATCAGACCGATATTGGCATTGATGTGCTGTATCGCATCTGGCGGGCCGAACCGGGTATTGTGAAGAATAAGCCGCTGGCCGTAGCTCTGGCCTCTGTGTGGGGCGGTGGCGAGACGGCGCCCAATCCGGCCATTCAGAAGAAAAACCCGAACCGGTTTAATCCCGTTTGGCGTTACCAGTTCTTCCAAAGCCAGGCAGAGAAGGGGCTCTTGCACCCCAATTACAAGAATCTTCAGCCTTGGGAGCTGCGCTTCGTAGTGGGGATTCCCGGGCAGGATTGGGATGATGCTTCTTACGCCTATGCTGCCAAGCATATTAACTTACCGTGGGATCAGTACGGCCAGGCATGCTGGTCTGCCATTTACACGGGGACCTCGCGCTTTGGTGATTCTGTGCAGAGCGGCATGTATAATTTGCCATATTCTGCAGAGAGCGATGCTGAGACCACGCATCAGAATGGTGGCGTGTGCGGTGCTATGTCTCACCTGGGTGCTGTAGCGGCCATGGCGCATGGTATACCTGCCTACACGGTAGGCCAGCCCGGGCACTGCGCGTATGGTGTGCGCACCGAGCGCGGTAAATGGGTGGGCGGCTTTGGTGGTCCGGATGGCGGCGCTCACAATTACATTTTCATTCCGCGATATCCCACGGGCTATTTGCTGATGGAGAGTGTTTATGCCGACGATGCCAAGATACGCGATGCATACAAGATGAGTGTATGCGCACGTGCTCTGGAAGCTGTAGGCAAGACCCCGGAAGCGGTTGAGTCTTGGAAAGCCGCTTTGGCGTTGTCTCCGCTGCATCCCTTCTTCCGTAAGGAACTGCACCGCTTGATGTTGGCTACGGACCTGACGCCTGATACCTGCTATGCCTATATGCAGGAGATGATTCCGCTCTACAAGGGCAATGGGTTTGCCGTGGTGGAGGTGGCGAAAGATTTGGACAAGGTAATGGTTAACATGACGGATGAGCAAAAACTTGCCATTTATGGTCAGATGCACGCCATGATTGCCGATACTCAGAGCTCTTGGGCTACTACCTGCGGTGAATTGCTGGATACGCAGCTTGCAACCTTGCCCAGTGATGAAGCTGCTGAAAAATATCTTGCCATGGCTTTGACTGCCCATGTCAATGCCGGGGATGGCACCACCTTTGGGCAGGTGCTGGAATGGGCAGTGAAGACTTTTGTGCAGAAAGACAAGGCCGAGGCCTTTGGCAAAGCGTTTGCTCTGGCTGCAGAGTCTGCACCTGCTGCCCAGGGCCCGGCCGATAAGGATAAGGCCAAGAAGATGCGCGATGCTTATAGCAAAGCTATAGTGGCCGCGGAGCAGGCACGCTCTGCTCCTGCGTTCAAGGCTCTTGTGGATGCCGCCATCAAGGCATCCGGCCCGGTGCAGCCCGCGGGCAAGTTGGAACTCGCGACGACGCCAGCCGGCGCTCCTGCTCCTGCCGTGTTGTTCCGTGGTTCTACATCATGCCAATGGGATACGGCTTCTGCCCACGCTGCGGTGATGACGCTGGAGGGTGGCAAATGCCACACCGACAAGGAAAAGACGCCGAGCTTCATTGTTGAGCTGGCGCAGAAGTCTGAACTGACCGGGTGCATTATTCGTAAGAGCAATGGAAATGCTGACCGTATGAAAAAAGCAACTGTGTACACCAGCGCCGATGGTGCGACATGGATGAAGAAAGAAAGTGTGGATAACATGCCGACAGAATGGTGTGTGACATTCCCCGCCGGTACGGAAGGTAAGTGGGTCAAGGTGGAGTTTGATAATGGGGATGCCCCGAATTTTGCTCATCTTTCTCACTTTGTGGTTTATAGCAAATAATCTCAATCTTTTATCAACATGAAGAAAACATTATTGACGCTGTCTCTTCTGGCTCTTACCGTGTTGCCCGGTATGGCTGCTACGGTGAACTTTCCGGATGTGCCTCAAGCCAAGCAACAGGCTAAGGATGCGGGAAAACCGGCATTGATTCTTTGGTATGGTTCAGATTGGTTGCACGATGCTGGAATCCTGTGTCGTGATTGGTCCGCGTTGTCCAAGTCCGACCTGCCGGTAGTGTTTGGTCAGTTTGATGAGAAAACAGGGCTGGATGGTGAAATCCGCAAGAAAATCCTCCCGTTGGAACGCTATAATTTGCCGACCTCTGTTCTGCTGGCTCCGGATGGTACTTTCATGGCCACATTTGGCCCAACCGTGACGCGAGATACAGAATTGTTGAAGAAATCCGTGAGCAAACTTGTGTCCAAAGCTCCCGAGTTCATGAGCCTTGCGGCCAAGGCTCGCGCAAGCAAAGGTGTAGAGGCTGCCAAGGCTGCCGGCCAGGCTTTGTCGATGTTGCGCGTGACTGACGCTATGCTCAACCAGGAGCTTCGCAAAATCATCAACAAGGAAGACCCGAATGATGAAAGCGGTTATCGCGCGCTGTTTGGCATGGATCACCTGGATATGTACGGCCAGATGGGACTCATCCTCAAAGGTGGCCCCGATGGTAAACTGGAAGGCGCGAAACGCGATTTTGCTGGCGCCGAAGCGTTTGTCCGCAAAGCCCTTGCCAACAAGGAACTCAAAGGTGAACGCCGCCAGCAATGGCTTGCAGGGTTGTATTATGTGCAGCGTTTGCAAATGGAGCATTCCGAAAAGAAGGACCGCTCTGCTATGCTGGCCACCCTGAAGGAAATTGTCGCGATTAACCCGGATTCTGAATGTGGCAAAGGTGCTGCCAAGTTCTACCACTATTGGGATCCGAAATCAGTCACAGAAATTAATTCCAACTTCTACATCCGTGGCAATCAAACGCTGCGCTTTGAGAAGGATTGGCATGTGAATGTCTCTTCCTCTATCAAGGGGCCTGGTGTGTATGTATTTAGCCTTATACCGATGGAAAACGGTTCGATGGTGACCCGTAATTATCGCTTGGCCGTGAATGGCAAAGTGGTATCGACTGCCAATATTAAACCAGATGTGAATACTAAGAGCGTGGAGCTTACAGTGCCGGCCGGGATTTCTCCCAATGCCAAGGTGGAAGTTTGGCTGACCGCCCAGAGTAATGACCATTGGCTGGAATGCTCCGGCTTTATCGAAATGAAGAAGAAATAATCTCAACGATATTTCTGATTTACAGCACCCGCAGCGGAGTTAGTTTCGTCTGCGGGTGCTTTGTGTTTTGCACATGTGTCCCAAAGATTTTTTCTGAGAGACGCAAGTACCGATAAATCCTAGGCTTTCCGAATAGAAGCTTTTTCGAAGCCCCCCTGTACTCATGCTTGAGCAAAATTCGGAGGAGAATGCGCCTTATCTACCAGCTG
>JAFYUJ010000088.1 GCA_017558555.1 Akkermansia sp. | reverse complement strand
TAACGCCCTCTGCTATGTTTCTGCCGCCCTCCGCAGTGTCGCAGTCGCGACACCGTTACGGGCTCCCATTCATTTTTCTCACCCTACCCGGGGCTTACGCCCCGGGCTAACTTCTGCCGCCCGCAGAGCGGGCTCAAAGCTAGCCGCGGGGAACTTTCCAAATGTGAAATTTGAAATTCTAAAATTTGAAATCCTTTGTCGCGCATCCGGCGCGCCAAATCGTCATTTATTATCAGAGATTCTCTTGCTCCCTATTCAAGGCGAACTGCCTTTCTCCATTATTTCACGAAAAAACGTCTCTACTCTTGGGAGCAGAGACGTTTTATTCAGACTTTTAACGAATCGCAGAGCTTACATGCAAGCCTTGAGGCGAGCAAGGATGTTATCCTTGGAGGTAGCGCCCATGATGGTATCCACCACTTCGCCATTCTTGAAGAAGAGCAGCGTGGGAATGGAGCGGATGTTGTAGCGCGTGGCAAGAGCGGAAGCTTCATCCACATTCACCTTGCCCACTTTGGCCACACCGGCGACCTCAGTTGCGACCTGATCAACGATGGGGGAAATCATCTTGCAGGGGCCACACCAGGTAGCCCAGAAATCCACCACCACGGGTACAGGAGAGGAAAGAACCTCTGCCTCGAAATTGCTTTCTGTAATCTGTAATGCCATAGTATGTATAAGACTCTTCAGTCGTGATTCTGTTGAATTTTATTCTTCCTCTTCTGCAGATTCTTCCTCATCGCCGGCTTCTTCTTCGGCGGGGGCTTCTTCCTCAGCAGCTTCCTCCGAATCATCAGAGGAATAATCGCTGCCGGCATCAGCTGCTGCACCAGCTGCAGGCTTGCCAAAAAGGCCTTCCGTTACGCGGCCGGGGGTCTGATCAATGCTGTACTGCATCCAGCACAGGAAAGCCATGAGAAGAATAGTCACAATCCCCAAGCCAAGCAGCACGGGGTGCATCTTCTGGGGCTCCTCATCTGCTTCCTCCGTATCCTTGGGACGGCTGAAACCGGCGGGCTTGGTAAATCCGGCGGGCTTGGCAAAACCGGCAGGCTTGCCAATGGGAGCCGTTGCCGTGGGCATGGCTACCGTGGGAACCGGGGTGTCTGCCTCGGGCTTGGCCGGTTTGGAAGCAGGCATCGGAGCCGGGGCCGGAGCCGGAGCGGGCGCAGGAGCCGGGGTCGGGGGGACAGGGGCAGAAGGAGCACCGGGAGCAGAAGGACGCGCGGGCATGCTCAGCGGCACGGTGGGAGCAGGACGCGGCACGGAAGGAGCTGCGGGGCGAGCCGGGGCAGAAGGAGCCAGCGGCACAGTCGTAGCAGGAGCCGTGGGAGGCACAGGAGCGCCGACGGGACGAGCCGGAGCGGAACGCGGAGCCACAGGCGCCGTGGGTGCAGCAGGAGCAGAAGGACGCACGGGAGGCGGCACAGGTGCTGCAGGACGAGGTACGGAAGGAGGCACGGGAGCGGCAGGGGCAACCGGACGAACAGGTGCGGGAGGCGGAGGAGGTGTGCTCATAGCGTCAGTAAAGTCTATAACCGCAAAAGCGGATTTCCTTTATATTGCATTTTTTTTCGTCCAATGCAAGCGGAAAACGCCTGCGCGAGCCATTTTTTTTACAATAATGAGCGCCACACCCGATTTTGCGCGTACGCACGAGAGAAACGGGAGATTTCTGCGTTCCCCGGGAGCGCCTGCCGTCCCCCCCAATGGCACGCGTCTCAATCCTTTTTTCTCTCCGAGTTTCCCCAACGGCGATACAGCGCCGGCTTTCCTCCGGGTTCCATCGGTGCCTGCCAGGAATGATCTTCTGCACAGCCCATGGCATTCAGCAACTTGGCATCGGCGCGGCAAAGCTCAACAAAGGATTGTCGTTGCTTGCTTCCCCCTTCAGTCCAGGTACGCTCACCTCCGCGCCATACCGTCAACGTCCTGAATTGCCCCACACGGAAAGCGTAATTGAACATGGAGCGGGCGCGCGCCACATTTCCCTTACTCATTTCTTGTTGTGCCCATTGCAACAAATTGACAGAATAATACGAAGGCCAGGCCGTCAGCATCGTACCCTCCATACCATCGCCCACATAAGAGCGGCGCAAAAGCATCTCCACCTCCTGGCATTTGCCCTGGCGGCCCATCACATCCGCAAGCATCACAATCGTAAAAAGCTGCTTGGGATTGGCCTTCAGGGCGAGATGCAGCAGAGCCTCCATCCCGGCCCAATCCGGGGCTGTAACATAGGGCAAACGCGCATAGCAATCCATCACCCCGGGATCCGGGTAGTGCTGCATCACACGGCCCAAAAAAGCACGTTTATCATCGGCTGATGCACCGGCGCTCACCATGGCATCATACTGCCACTGAGCCCACCATGCGGCATGCGTGCGCTCCCACAGTTGCCAACACCCCAAAAGAACACCCCCGCTCAACAAGATGAGCAGAAACTTTCCGACAATACCCTGAGCACGAACCGGCACCATTCCCGGGCCATGTCCGGCCGCCCATTTCCGGCCCCAATTCTTCAGCGAAAATGCAGGACGTGGCCGGGGCGTCATCAACACCCCACAACAAAAGGCCGTCATACCGGCCAGTGAAAAATCATGCCACACAAAATCCGTACCGGCCGCAACAGCCATCACGACGAGGACCAGACATGCCATAGCCAGCTTGCCCCGGCGAGCCGCATCCACACTTTCAGATACAATGGACAACAAACCACACCCCAGATGCACCAACAACACAAGTACAAGAAGGAGCAGCCCGATTCCCCCATAATCCACCCAAGCCTGCAAATACTCATTGTGGGCGTAGTTGGGGGTATGCCACTCGTTGAACGCAGGCACAATTTCCCACTGCGAGGCCCCGGTACCATACCCCCAAGCGGGGGCGTTGGGTATCACCTCACACAAATTGCTCCATATAAGGTAGCGCAAGTGCGTATCCACACCTGTGAGCAAGAATGACAACAAGTTCCCGAAAAACAAATCATACAGTCCTATCCCCAGGAGCGTTATCACAGCAACACCTGTCAACAACGTCCACCCTCCTACGCGATGCCCGCTATACAAACGCAATATCAACCACAACACCCACCCCATCAACACGGCCGCCGCCACCACCACATAAATCACACGAGAAGCGCAAAAACAAGAAAAACCTATGGCCACAACGCCCCATATCACCTGCACCACACGAGCAATGGACCACTGCCCCATCCACAAAGCTCGCCACACCAGCACACAGCCGGCCAAGCTCAGGAATAAGGCAGCAAAATTCTTGTACACAAACAACGTCACCCCCGGCGAATTAGGGCCGGTCAGGCTCATGGCCGGGCGTCCCAGCCACGTTGCGTCCGCACCGGGACTGCGCATCACAACAAAAGCCACCACATTCGCCAGCACCCCAATACCAATCCACCACAGCGTCCCCTTATCCCCCTGAAGCTGCCCAACGTAGATCCCGGCCACATAAAAAACAGCACAGCTCAGGATAAGGGCCTGCTCACGCCAGGCCTCCACCACCGCATAGCTATGCATACTGCGCACCAGAAAATACCCACCTACAGCCAGAGAACACCACGCCAAAAACGGCAGACGCACAAACTTCAACCCACACCCATACCCCATCACCCCCAGCAACACAACCACACCCAGCCCCATCATATACGGGAGCGCAGCATAGGCATGAACATCCACCGTACACATGGAGACCAGCCACAACACCCCCAGCAGCACACCGGCCATTTCCCCGGCCATGCTTTCCACAAAACGCTTTCTGACAACACCCTCCGGCATAGCGCAAGGATAGCAAATAGAATCCGGCTGCGCAAGGAGAAGATGCTATTTATTCTTGACGCACCGCACCCGATATGTCAAATTGCTCCGGACATGAAGCTGCTGCTGACCCTCACCGACCAAAGTTTTGCTGCCACCAAATCCGTAGGTATTTTCAACGTATCCATGGGACTGGCTCGAGGGTTGATGACCTGCCCCGGTATCAAAGAACTTCACATCCTGGGCAACAATGAATGCACCGCAGCCTTCCAACATTGCCCGGATCATGTACACCTGCACGAGCTCACCCGCCCGGTTCCACGGCGATTTGGCCGCGTCTTCTGGGACCAATTCGGGCTCCCTGCCGCCATTCGTCGCATCAAACCGGACTGGGCCATCCTGCCCAAGGGGTATCCCCCGTTCTTTCCCTGCCTGGGCAAAACAAAGTTGGCCTGCTACCTGCACGATGTCATCTGGGAGCATTACGAAAGCCTGGGCCGCTCTGCAGACAGCCCCTTCCCGGCCCATGAACTGGCCTACTTCCGCACCTTGTCCCTCCGGGCGCTGACAGCGTCTGACCTGGTGCTCACTTCTACCCAATTCAACAAAAGCCGATACCTCTCCTACGCACCCAAGGCAAACGTGGGCGTTGTCGGCATTGGGTTCGATGCCGAGCCATGCACCCTGCCCCCGCATGGCACAGACATCCTCTTTTTCGCTTCCGCTTTCCCGCACAAACTCACCGGATTGGGCATCCAACGCATGCAAGCCTGGCTGCAACAACAGCCCGATGCAGACACCATCCGCATCCACGTCATCGGCGCTCTGCCGTCTCACACCACCCTGCCGGATGCTCGCTGGATTCACCACGGCCGTATCCCCCAGGAGGAATTACAATCGCTCATGACCACCACCTGCCGCGTTGCTGTCTACTTCTCTGCCTACGAAGGCTTTGGCATGCCCCCGGTCGAATGCCTGCGCGCAGGCCTCCCCTGCGTCGCGTCCGACATCCCCCCCATCCGCGAAAATATCCCCGCTACATACCTCTTCGACAATGCGGATGAAGCCGCCTTCATCCGCACCATGAACGCGGCTTATGCCGCCACCACAGTCTCCCAATGCCCCAGCTACCCCTCCTGGGCACAAGTAGCCCAACGCTGCATTGACGCTATGCTGCTATCATAACAGCACTCAGCGCACACATGCACACCAATAATCCCCCCCGACAAATGGAGATTTGTCGCGCAGAATGCGCGACAACGGATTTCAAATTTTAGAATTTCAAATTTCACATTTGGAAAGTTCCCCGCGCCGCAGGCGCGGCAAGCTTTGAGCCCACGAAGTGGGCGGCATATTCGTAGCGACGGGGTTCCGCTCGTTTCCATGACAAAATGAACACGAGCCCGGCCTATGGGCGGGCGGCATAGAGCGAGGCCGGAGTCGTTGGGGGGATAGGAGGTAGGCGCTGCGCGCCAGGGTGAAAAGGTAAGGTAATCAGAGGTAATCAAAGGTAAT
>JAFYUJ010000087.1 GCA_017558555.1 Akkermansia sp. | reverse complement strand
AGTTGCGGGAGCAGGATTTGAACCTGCGGCCTTCA
This sequence comes from Akkermansia sp., assembly GCA_017558555.1. Classification (GTDB taxonomy): domain Bacteria; phylum Verrucomicrobiota; class Verrucomicrobiia; order Verrucomicrobiales; family Akkermansiaceae; genus Akkermansia. The sequence goes on along the minus strand of JAFYUJ010000087.1, from coordinate 1,747 downwards.
GGTTATGAGCCTGACGAGCTACCTGGCTGCTCCATCCCGCGATTTGAACCAACCCCAGAGGGGTGCGAGCAGAATATAGCGTAGGAGGGAGGCAAAGTCAAGCATTATTTTTCATTTTTTCAAATTTTGGCATAAAATTAGAATGCTTCGCAAAAAGGCTTGCAATTTAGTAGGAATAAGAGTAGGATTGAGGCCCTTTCATAAACCAACACCAAGATATGAGCGATAAAGTATTATTCTTCGACACCACGCTTCGCGATGGTGAGCAGTGCCCGGGAGCTTCGATGAATCTCCGGCAGAAGCTGGAGGTAGCACGTCAGCTCGAAAAACTAGGTGTGGATATCATCGAGGCAGGGTTTCCCTGCATCTCTGATGGCGACTTTGAGGCGGTATCGACGATTGCCCGCACGGTGAAGAACTGCCGCATTGCCGGCTTGGCACGCTGTGTGGAGAATGATATCCGCAAGTGCGCCGCCGCAGTGGCCCCAGCCGGGGACCGCGGCCGCATTCATACCTTCCTTGCGACGAGCCCGCTGCACCGCGAGTTCAAGCTCAAGAAGAGCAAGGAAGAAATCATCGAGATGGCTGTGGCCGGTGTGAAGCTGGCCAAGAGCCTGGTGGATGATGTGGAATTTTCTGCAGAAGATGCCAGCCGCACCGAGCTTGATTACCTGGCTCAGGTGGTCGAGGCGGTGATTGAGGCCGGTGCCACCACGGTGAACCTGCCGGATACCGTGGGCTTCACCACGCCTGTGGAATATGCCCGCATGGTGGATTACATCTGCGCGAATGTGCCCAACATTGACAAGGCAGTCATTTCCGTGCATTGCCACAATGATATCGGCCTGGCTGTGGCGAACTCCCTGACGGCCGTGGCACACGGTGCCCGCCAGGTGGAGGGTGCCATCAACGGCATCGGTGAGCGCGCCGGTAATGCTGCGTTGGAAGAGGTGATTATGGCTCTTTCCACCCGCCCGGAGGCATTTGGTTTCGAGTCCGGCTCCACGCCGCACAACATCAATACCCGCGAAATCGTGAAGACCAGCCGCGTTGTTTCCCGCATGAGCAGCATGCCCGTGCAGCGCTCCAAGGCCATCGTGGGTGAGAATGCCTTTGCCCACAGCTCCGGCATTCACCAGCACGGCATCCTGGCCAAGCGCGAGACCTACGAAGTCATCGACCCCGCCATCGTGGGCTGGGGCGAGACGGAGCTCCCGCTCACCAAGCATTCCGGCCGCGCTGCGGTGAAATCCCGTCTGGAAAAACTGGGCTTCAACCTCTCCGAAGGGGAGATTGCCTCCGTCTTTGAGCGCTTCAAGAAGGTGGGCGACAGCAAGAAGTTTGTGTACGATGATGATCTGGCCTCGCTGGTGGATGATTCGCTGGACACCGAACATGGCACCTGGAAGATGGTGAACCTGCAGTTTGTGGCCGGCGCTTCTGCCATGCCCACGGCGACTGTCACCCTGGAAAAGGATGGCAAGCAGGTGACAGACTGCGCCATCGGCAACGGCCCGGTGAATGCCTGCTTCAAGGCCATCGACCGCATTACCAAGAGCAAGGGCACGCTGGTGGATTACAACGTGCGCGCTACCTCTGCCGGTCAGGATGCCTTGGGCGAGGTATCGGTGAAGGTGCAGTTCGGCGATTGCGATTGCAAGCCCGTTTCCGGCAAGGGTGCCGCAACGGACGTGATTGAAGCCTCCGCCCGTGCGTACCTCAGCGCCGTGAATCGCAACATCACCCT
>JAFYUJ010000013.1 GCA_017558555.1 Akkermansia sp. | reverse complement strand
CTTTGCATTTGAATATTTTATTTAGCATTAACATCTTGTAACGTGTGTTGCAAGCAAATGCAAGGCTGAACTACTGTTTTTTGTTTAAATTTGCTTTGTTACTGAAGCCTCCATTCATCAGCAAATCTGAAAAAGAGCCGAACAAGAAAGCACCAAATTTTCTGAAATGCAGAATATGAGCCATACTAAAGCCCCAGAAAGAGTTTTTAATCTGTACATGAACTCCTGCACTATGTTACACTCAACCCGACCGGCCCACATCTACATGTATACCATCATTGCTTGTTTTATCTTGTTCGTACTCCTTTACGCAAGGCCCAAACTGTGCAAGGATTTGCCGGATGATGGATCATATATCAGCCATGAACGCACCAACATGATCAATGGCATCTTCATATGGATAGTATTTCTCAGCCATTTATCATCATACGGGACTTCACTTCACGGACCGGATACATACATTCTGAGGCTGACAGGCCGCATGGGACAAGCCATGGTATCCACCTTTTTCTTTTTCACCGGGTACGGCATCATGACGTCCTTGTTGCGTAAGGGCACCACCTATGCCACCCAATTAATAACTCATCGTTTCATGAGATTATGGTTCCATTTTTGCTCAGCAGTATTGATTTATTTGCTGGTGCAATACTGCATAGGCAAAACATACCCTCTGTCGCATATCCTGTATTCCTTTGCTGGCTGGGAACGAATAGGCAACAGTAACTGGTTTATCTTCATGACGCTTTTGAGCTATCTGCTGATTGCCATCAGCTACAAACTGCTTTACCGAAAAGGCATCTTGTTCGTCATAGGCGGTATTCTGCTTCTTTTCATCTGTGCCATACCTCTCTATCACCTTAAAGGCTCCTATTGGGTCAACACATTTCTGGGTATACCTGCCGGCATGTTGTATTGCATCATGCAAAAACACATTGAATCACTCCTTAAAAAGACCCGTCTTCCCATTGGAATCATTGGCATTATCTGCTTCGTCAGTGGGTGGGAGACTTTCCTCTACTTCCAACGGACTACTTCCATTGTCAGCATTCTTTTACAAAATGCAGGAAGCATCTTGTTTGCGATGGGCGTATGCTTCATCTTTGCGGGCATTCGTTTGTCCCGCAAGCCCACCTTCCTGATTTGGAGCGGGGGCAGCGCTTTATTTTATTTGTATATTTTCCAGCGGATTCCCATGCTGCTGGGCGAGCATTTCGAGCTGAATATCCATCATTCCTTCTTATATCAAGCCGGATGCACCAGCATCACGATACTGATAGCCTGGATTTGTTGTAGAATATTCCCCCGACTGGACGCTCTCATCTGGCGTACAACAACTGCTAAACACAAAAAGTCAGATTAATCCCCCTCTGCACACCACTTTCCCGCTTGAAATGGGGTGGCAGGGGGTGTAGAATAAGGGACGTATGAGGGAGAACCGCCACGCATCTTTCAGCGCTTTCGGGGAACCGGAAGCGGTGCTGCAGGTGGGCACAGAGGAACTGCGCCCACCCGGCGAGGGTGAAATTTGCGTCCGGATGCTGGCAGCTCCCATCAACCCGGCAGATATCAACTATGTGCAGGGGGTGTATGGGGAAAAACCCACACTACCGACACATGCGGTGGGACTGGAGGGTTGCGGCGTAGTGAACAGCAGCCGCGCAGCCGGGTTTGAGCCCGGTGATATGGTCATTTTGCTGAACACGGTGGGTGCCTGGAGTCGCTTCCTGACCGCACCGGCGGGGCATTTTCTGCGCTTACCGGGCCATTTGGACCCGATGCAGGCGGCCATGCTCAAGGTGAACCCACTCACAGCCCTGCGCGTGCTGGAGGACTATGTACCCCTGCAAGCGGGCGACTGGCTGGTAATGAATGCAGCCAATTCAGGCGTGGGCCAATGCCTGATTCAGCTGGCGCGCGAGCGCGGGCTGCACACCATCTGCCTGGTGCGGCAAGCAAAGCAACGCGGCGACATGCTGCGAGCGCTGGGGGCCGACATCGTGATAGATGAAGAAGAACCGGAAGCGGCGCAGAAGGTGCTGGCCACCCCCGGGGTGCAGCGGCCGCGTCTGGCCTCCAACTGCGTGGGCGGGGAGAGCACCCTGCGGCTCATGGATATGCTGGCACCGGGCGGCACCATGGTCACCTTCGGGTCCATGAGCCGCAAGAGCATCAAAGTGCCCAACAGCTGGCTCATTTTCAAAGATATTTCCCTGCGCGGCCTGTGGTGCACCCGCTGGCTGCAACACACCCCGGCCACAGAAGTGGCCGCCGCCTATCACTACCTGGCCGGGCTGGTGGCCGCTGGCAAGCTGCAACAGCGTGTGGCCGGTGTGTTCGGCATCGACGCCGTGCAGGAAGCCTGCCGCCAGGCGCGCCAGGAAGGGCGCGACGGCAAAATCCTGCTCCGCCTCGGCGAATAATCACCCACCACCACCCCTCATCCCATGACGGCACTCCCCCTCGACCTCAGCCAACACGAGCATGATACCACTCCCGAACGCACCACGGTGCGGGCGGTCATCTTCATCGGCGCGAGTGATGTATCCATGATGGTGGCAGAGGCAGATTTGGGCAGTCTGCGGGTGCTGGATGTGCTCTCCTGCCCCATTGAGCTGGCACATGATATATTCCGGGATGGGGTCATTTCCCGCGACACGATGGACCGCTGCGTGCACATCGTGAGCAACTACAACGAACTGCTCAATGAATACCGCCTGGGTGGCGGGGTGCAGGTGCGCCTGCTGGCCAGCAATGTGCTGCTGGATGTGCGCAACACCGATACCATCGTGAACCGCCTGCAAGTGACCTGCGGTCTGCAGCTGGAGATTATGGACGATGGCGAGATGACCCGCCTGCTCTACATCAACATGAAATCCATGTTGGAGCGCCACTCCGGGCTCTCGCGCAAGCGCGTGATGGTGCTGCATGTGGGCCCGGGCAACACGCGCATCCTCCTTTTCGACCGCGGCCGCATCACCTACTATGCCAGCTACCGCATGGGCGCCTACCGCACGGTAGAAGCCATCGGCGATACGGCCTTTGGTAGCGCAGACCACGAGTGCGCCGTCATCCGCGAGCACATCCGCGGCGTGGTGGAGCAAATACGCCACGATGCCGAGGAAGCCATCCCCACGGCACCCGATGCCATGATTATTTTCGGCCCGGATTTCCACCACATCAACACGCCCCTGTTCCACGGCGATGAAATTGATGTGGATGCCTTGGCCGAGCTGGCAGATGAGATAGCGCGCACGCCGCATTCCCAGCGCCAGGCGCAGTACAAGGAAGACTACGCCAGCGCGGGAGCTCTGCTCTCCTCGGTGGTGACCTATCTGAGCCTGGCGCGCGAGTTCAACCCGGGCACCCTGCTCTACCCGGAGGAGGAATTCTCCCACTCCTTCCTGCGCAACCTGATGCCCGCCCGCAAGGATGACTTTGCGCTGGAGCAGGAAGTCCTGCACTTCTCCACCCTGCTGGCCAACCGCTACAAGGTGGACCCCAGCCACAGCCGCCAGGTGCGCAAGCTCAGCACCGCCCTCTTCGACCAGCTGCAAGAGCTGCACGGCCTCTCCCGCCACGATCGCCTCCTGCTCAAGGTCTCTGCCATCCTGCACGAAATCGGCACCTTCATCAACCAGAAAAACCACCACCTGCACGGCCAATACATCATCCTGAACTCCGAAATCTTCGGCCTCTCCCGCCAGGATATCAACATCATCGGCCTCATGGCCCGCTACCACCGCCATGGCGTGCCCACCGCCGCAGATGCCACCTACGCCAAGCTGGACCAGCCCAACCGCCTGCGCCTGCAAAAGCTGGCCGCCATCCTGCGCGTGGCCGATGCCATGGAACGCGCCCACTCCGGCCGCATTACCGACTTCACCGTGCGCTACAACAACCGCAAGCTGGAGCTCCTCATCCCCAGCGCCCACGATCTCACCGTTGAAAACATCGCCATGCGCACCAAGGCCGACCTCTTCACCGACATCTTCGGCTACGATGTGCAGCTGACCCCCGCCAAAGAATCCTAACCCCGCCCACCCATGTATATTCAGGACCAACTTCAGGACATCCGCACCCGGATTGAAGCCGCTACCGTCCGCGCAGGCCGCCCCGCAGGCTCTGTGCAGTTGCTGGCTGTCAGCAAGACCTTCCCCGTGGAGGATATCATGCAGGCCTACCACGATGGGCAGCGCGATTTCGGCGAAAACAAGCTGCAGGAAGCCATGAGCAAAATACCGCACATGCCCGCGGACTGCACCTGGCACCTCATCGGCCCCTTGCAGCGCAACAAGGTGCGCAAAGCGCTGGAGCAGGGATTCGCCCTCATCGAAGCGGTGGATTCGCTCAAACTGGCCCAGGCTATCTCCCGCATCGCCGGCGAACTGGGCACCACCGGCAACATCCTGCTGGAGGTGAATGTGGATGGCGAAGAAACCAAACACGGCTTCACGCCCGAAGAACTGCGCCAATGCTGGGCTGAGCTCACCGCCCTGCCCCACCTGCATATCCAGGGGCTCATGTGCATCCCCGCCTTTACTGATGACCCCGAGGATGCCCGCCCCGCCTTCCGCACCCTGCGCCAACTGGCAGAGGAATTGCGCGCCCGCGGCCCCCTCCCCCTGCCCCATCTCTCCATGGGCATGAGCCATGACTACGCCGTCGCCATCGAGGAAGGCGCCACCATCGTGCGCGTGGGCTCCGCCATCTTCGGCAAGCGCGATTACAGAATCTGAGCTTTGATTGGAAATCTGCTCTGCGCATACCACAAAGTACGGCCCACTCTGTGAGCAGAGCGGGCCGTACTTTTCAATTTGAAATTTCTTTACTTTCTGCGACGTCGCGCCATCAAACCTGCAAGAAACGTCGTTGCCTGTCTCGGCGTAGAAAGCGAGCTTCAGCGAGACTCGAAGCCGGAAGGTCGGCTCCCGTCTTCGCGTCAGGCAAGCCCCTTGCGGGGGCTTGCCTGCTTGCTACGCCGTGGCGGGACGCCTCCGAACCGTTTATTTTCTGCGGCGGCGAGCTGCCAGAGCTGCCAGCGCCAGTAGGCTGAGCGTCGACGTAGTCGGCTCGGGAATAGCATCCACCGCGAAGTACACGCTGCCCACATTGGCTACGGCAGTATCCGCCGGGGTCAGGTAGTAGGCCGTCATCTGGTGGCCGTTGTACACGCCGGAGATGGTGATATCCGACATGGAATCAAAGGCGACACCGGAGAAGCTCAGCTCGATGAGGTCGATGTTGTCGATGCTCACATCTGCCAGCAGGCTGCTGAAATCCACCAGGAAGCTGCTGCCGGCATTGAGGGTGAGGCTATCCAGCGCGGAGCTTTCCACACGCAGTGCGGTGAAGGCTCCCGTCATCCACACATCCGTTGCAGAGCCATCCATAGAGGTGAGCTTGCCGGGGTTGATGGTGATGGGAGCCCCGCCGCCGGTCAATTCAGCATTGCCATGGCCCAGCTCGATAGTGCTGTTGGTGAGCGTCACGTTGGGCGTGGCAGCCTGGCGGGCGGCAAAGGTGGCGGCGGCTGCCTTGCCGGAGATGCGGCTGCTTTCGGAGATAATCATGTTATCCACTGTCAGGCTGGCACCCTGAGCCAGGGTGATAAGGCTGTTATCGATGCGACCGGGGGCATCATCCGTGCCCTCGATGCGGGCCGTACCCTCTGTAGCAGAGATGCTCACCGCACCCTTCACCACGGCTGCAGCTGTGGAGTCCGCACCGGCCGTGCTACCCATAGCGAGAGCAGCCGTAGTCAATACCGCACCCTTCTCCACTTCCAGGCCACCGCTCACGTTGGCATTGCCGGTGAGCAGAAGCTCACCGTTGCCGGCTACCTTCATCTTGGCGGCCACATCTGCGGCAGAGGTGATATCACCCGTCACCGTCATGCTGCCGGCCTCTGTACCGCGCTCAATACCCGTGGCCACCTTATCCGTGTTGGTCACGAACGTGTACTGCGTGGTATCAAAGGTGGTGCCCTCAGCGCTGGTCAGCGTCACATTCTCGGCAATAGTGGTGGTGTCGGCAAACATACCCACCGTACCTGTGCCCAATTGAGCGGTGACAGGTTTGGAGGATTGCAAGCCGGGTTCACCCATAATCAACTTACCATTGTCCGACAAGTTGAGGGCAATACCGGTATTATCATGCCCGCTACGCACCTCAGAGATGCCCTGCACAGCCAGTATACCGCCGTTGATGTTGATGGTACCGGCATCATCACCGAACACGGCCTTGGCCTTCGGCACCAGCACCTTGCCTGCCACATTCAGGGTAGAAGAGGCCAGCCATTCGGCCAACAGGAAACTGGCGTTCTTGTGCCCGGTATTTCCTCCCGTGCCATTGCTGTCGCCGGTCACGGTCAGGGTTGCGCCGGCGCGGACGTTAAGCTCCGTTGTAGCATCACCTTGATTACTATCACCTATTTCCACCTTCTGTACGGCCATGAAGGTGGTGTCGTCCTTCGCTGTACCCCCAATATTAAGCGTACCGTATGCCAAATACAACTGATTAGCCGTCACGGTATCACCCGTCAGGGTCAAGACACCGGCGTTGTGCAGGTTTTCCCCATTATTACCTGTGCTGTAATCCCGCACGGTGATGAGGTTGGCCGCTATGTTACCGCTCAGCACCGTCTCGTAGCCACCCTTCTTGTGGATGGTACCCGTGCCGGTGATATCGTTGCCCAGCGTCATGGCAGTCGCATTGGTCGTGTTGAGCAAGAGGGTAGTTCCATTAGCCAGAGAGATGGAACTACCCGCAGCCATGCTCACTGTACCAGTCAGCTCCAGCGTGCCACCGGACACCGTGGTTGCACCCGTGTAGGTGTTGGCGCCGGTGAGCGTCAGCGTACCGGCACCGGTCTTCTCAACCGAGCCTGCACCACTGATGGTCTTGGCAAAGGTCTTGGCGCTCGTAGCCTCCAGGCGGAAGAGGGCGCCCGCATTCACCGTCACATGGCTGTTCAACGCACCGGCGTGGGCCAGCTCCAGCGTGCCACCGGACACCGTGGTTGCGCCCGTGTAGGTGTTGGTACCGGTGAGCTTGACGGTGCCATTCGTCACGTGCAGAGACAAGGGCCCCGCAGCTCCATCGGAAATGAGGGAGGAAACCGTCACAGGGTTGTTCCAATAGGTATTGTAGGCATGGAAGTTCAGTGTGCCCACACCGCTGATGGTACCGCTCAACTTAGAGTTGTCGCCATTGAACGAGCCTCGGATGGAGCCACTACCATCCACCAGGATATCGGCCACCGCTTCGTAGTTCGACCACGCGCCGTTGAGTAGCTGCATTTCACCACCGCGGAGGATGATATCTGCCCCTGTCACCGTGCTGAGATGTGCTAATTCCAGCACACCATCTGCCAGCACGGTCACCTCGGAAATACCGGTCCAGTTCTTACCACCTCCCAGGGTGAGCTTACCATCCTGCACCACCACGCTTTCTGCCGTCAGGGAAGCACTATCACCACTCTTATCCAGAGTGACCTGCGCACCGTTCTGTACAGTAGCCACACCAACCACGACAGCCGTATCCACCATCACGTTGGCATTGGTGTTGAAGATGACATCCTTGCCTGCGGCAAAGCTTACGTTGTTGTCGGCATTGGTATCCGGGGTGACATCCCAGTTGGCCGCGCTCCAGTTCGTATTCTCTGCGCCACCCACCCAGGTGTAAATACCGCCATGGGTGTAGTGCAGGTACAAGCCATTGGCTGTAGCCTCGAGGCTGGCGGCTCCCATACCATTGTAGGCAAGGGTTGTGTTGTTTTCACCGCTCCAGTCACCGCCGGCCAGCAGGTAGGAACCCGTGGCCAAATCACCCGACAGCTTGGAGAAATCAAGCATCACGCTCTGCGTGGTGCCCGCGGTGTACACCACCGCACTGCCAAGAGACAAGGCCGCTGTGTTGGTCGACAACAAGCTGGCGTCAAATGCCAACTCACCGCCGGAGAGGGTGAGCCCACCCAGCAGCACAGCATTCTGCGTACCCGTCAGCACAGAGAGCACCTGCCCCTCACCCAGCGTGTAGCTGCCTGCAAAGGTCAGGCTTCCACCGCTCACGGTGATGTCGCCATAGACCTTGGAGTTCGTGTTGCTCAGAGCCAACGTGCCGTTGCTCACGCTCACATCCCCCACATGAGCCACACCGCTGAAGGTCTGGCTGCCCGTGCCGGTCATCGCCAGATTCAGGTGAGCGTGTTCGCCACTCTTACCTACGGTACCACTAAAGGTATATTCACCTGCGCCGGTAATGGTCAATGTGTTGGCTGCGGTAGAAGCTTGCTGTCCGGCATTATGAGTACTCGGCGCCGCTCCGGCGTAGAGATGCGCGTGAGCCGTATCACTAATCAAGCCGCCAACATTGGCATTGGCCGTGTTCACCGCCAAAGAGGCTGTGCCATTAGCCGCATTACCTTTCAAACGGACGGTAGCTTTCTTGGCGGCGTCATCTGATGCCAGCACCAAATAGGTCTGGTACGGACCATTCCTTGTATCAAATCGGCGATTCAGGAAAATCTCACCTGTAAAGCCACTGCCATCCCCCTTAAGCACCAACTGTGAAGACTTGAAGTCATGATACGACCATGAATCCCACTTCAGCGTACCGGCTCCGCTCAGGCTCTCTACTGTCCACGTGACAGCAGCTTTTGCATTTTCGTTAACGGTCCCATTCGGAGTTGTCCACAAAGTCAGCGTCTTGCCTTCTGCGATGCTGACGGAGCCCAAATCACGCTCAAGAAGCGATGCAGAGTTCAGCTTGCTGTTAGCTATGCTCACATCACCATTCACCGTCAGACGGTCGACATCCAATTTACCCTCGCCACCCACATTGAGCGTACCACCGGAAAGGGTAGCTGTGGTAATATCGGTGGCTCCATTGAAGTTCACCGTGCCGCCGGTGATAGTAGCCGTGGTGATGTCTGCCGTGTTGGCAAAGGTGGTGGTGCCGCCGCTGATGGTAACCGCTCCCAGCGTGGTTACGCCGTTAAAGGTCATCGTGCCACCAGAGATAGTAGCCGAGCCAATATCCGTTGTATTAGCAAAGGTAACAGCACCTTGCGTCAGATTGGCCGTACCCAGCGTGGTTGTAGCATTGAAAGAAATAGTGCCGGCACTGCCGGTCGAGAAACCACCCAGAGTCACAGAACCGGTCTCACTGAAGGTGAGCGTGCCATTCGTTCCTTTGTGTACCCATGTACCTTCACCGGTCACATCACCATTGACAATCAATATAGCGCCGCCATTGTGGTGAATTTCGTGATTACCAGCAGACAGCACCATATCAGCATCCATGACAACAGTCTTACCGCTGGTAAGCTTCATGTTCACACCCTGTCCCACGTGCAGCTTGGTACCAAGCTGAGCTACGTTGTCAGAGTCATCATCTGCAGTGACCGAACCCGCCACATGCTCTGCGGTGGACGTGTACAGGTCAAACCGGCCGGAATTCACATAAAGCTCGCCGTCAAAGCCTTCTAAGCGCACGGCATTATCGTAATTATTGCTCAGCTTCAATTCCACCGTGCCATCACCACTGATGTTAGCAGCGGTATAACCATTCTTCGTGCTGGCAAAGGCTAGTGTGGCACCTTCCTGCACCTCGATGCTCTGCGCCCTCAGCGCAGCCGTTTCGGTGATGGACACCGTGGCATCATCACGTACGGTGAGATTATTGGCGCTCACGGCTTCTGTCACAGTCACGTTGGCATCGGTATTGAAGATGACACTGTCACCGTTGTAGAAGGCTTCGTTGTTGGCGGCATCCGCATCGGGGGTGAAATCCCAGTTGGCATCGGTGGTATTCCACTCGGTACTGCTGCCACCCACCCAAGTGATGGTCTGCGCCCCCAGTATGGAGTACGAGAACGTGCCTCTCTCGCCCAAGCTCAGCTGCACACGCCCCAGACTTGTCAGGGCAGAGCCATTCACCGTGAAGTTGCTCTTATCCAGCGTAGTCCAGCCGCTCAGCGTGCCGTTGGTGGCATCAAAGATGCGGTACACGGTGTTTTCCTGCATCTCACCCAGGGCAATGATGCCACCGGTGAAGGTGAAATTGGCCCCCGACTTGAGCACGATAGCGTTGCTGCTGTCTGTGCCGAAGGTTACATCCGCCAAATCCAATGGGCCGCTGCTCAGGGTGAAGGAGCTCACCTTGCCCAGCAAAGCCTGTGCCGCACCGGCACCAAAGTTCAGCGCACCGCCAGTTACTTGCAGCGTGCCGCCGGTCGTGTCTGCATGCACTGCATCAATGGCCAGCTGCCCACCCTGCACCTGAATGGTACCGCCGGTCAGCTTCAGCGTGCCGATTGTAGCAGATGCACTATTGAACCTTGTGATGGCGTTGCCTTGAGTCAGCGTATCAATTTGGGTAGAAGCACCCTGGAAAATGTTGACAGCATTACTATCATGAGTTTGCACAAATCCAGCCAAATCCACATCACCAGAGAATGTCAAGGTGCCCTTGCCACGATGCTCATAAGCACGCTCACCGGAAACGCTGCCGGTATACGTCAGCGTGGCACCACCATTCTGGTGTACCTGCATGTTGGTGGCGGAGGCATCCAGTAGCACATCTTCATCGACAATGACCGGCTTGCCGCTTTCAATCTGCATATGAACATCTGCGCCCAAATGCAGCTTGCTACCCAGCTGGGTCACACCATTGGAGCCAAGAGCATCATACAAGTCAAACTTGCCGTCTTTCACGTATACTTCACCTTCAAAGCCGGCCAGCTTCAGGCTGTTGTCGTAATCAGCGTACTCTTTTGTCAGCGTGAGTTCCACCGTGCCGGTGCCGCTGATGTTGGAGGCCGTAAAGCCACCTTGAACACCGCTCACCTGCAAGGTGGCCCCCGCGCCCACTTCCAGAGCCTTCAGGTCATCCACCTGGGCACCGGTCAGGCTTTGGGTGAAGGCGGTGGTGGAGCCATCCAGCGTCCACTTAGAGCCGGTACCGGCCGTGATGGAGCCAGCAACATTCAGGGCATCGGTGGTGGTCAGCGTCACATTCTCTGCCAAGGCCAGGTTATTGACACGCACCCCCTCAGCCACACTCACCGTAGCGTGGGAGGCAAAGGTGACACTATCGCCATTGGCAAAGGCGATGTCGGCATCCGTGGTATCATCCGGCGTATGTGTCCAGTTAGCATCTGTGGCATTCCAGGCATTGGAGCCGGCAGAACCCGTCCAGACGAGGTCATAAATAGCTTGAGCATAGGAAAGAGAACCTGTCTCTCCGAGGACGAGATCCACACGACCCAAATCGCTCATAAGCATGCCGTTCAGGGTGAAGTTCTCCTTCGTGAGGGAGGTCCAGCCACTCAGGCTGCCGCCATGGGTCTCGGTATCGAAAATCTGGTACGTTGTGCCCTGTTGCAGGTTACCCAGCTCCACGACACCGCCGGTGAAGGTGAACAAGGCACCATTCTTGAGGGTGATAGCATTGGCACCATCTGCACCAAAGACCACATCCGCCAAATCAAGCGAACCGCTGGTCATGGTGAATTTATCGATGCCTTCCAGCAGGTTCCGCGCCGTGGTGGCATTCAGCAATAAATCACCACCAGTCACCTTCACAGAGCCATTCACAGCCTCCACCGTGTTAGCAAGATTGGCGGTACCGCTCTGCACATTCATCTCACCACCAGCAAATTGAAGCGTACCTCCGGTAAACGATGATGTACCATTCAAGTTGAGTGAGCCACCTTCCAATGCAAAAGTGGCAGAGGTTTGTTTAAAGGAAGATTCAGAAGTAAGCACACCAGAGCGCAAAATACTCTTTCTACTCCAATTAACAAGCATTTGATCCGAAACCGTGACCTCTGCAACATCAATGACATAGGTGCCGGTGTTAGTCAGGGTAAGTCTGCTTGCGGTAAGCTTGCCTGAGCCAGTGATGGGGTCATCGGAACCGGAGGAAAGGAGGAGTTCGCCCTTTACTTCCATTTCGCCGTCAATATTGATGCCGCCCATACCCCAGGAGTTACGGATGGAATCCACTGTGACCTTCACACCCTTATCTACCTGTATCGCGGTGGAAGCGCCACCCCACACATTGAGGGAGAAGAAGATTTCCCCGTTCACGCTATACTCAGCAGAGCTGCTCCCTTCTGGCTTCTGAAAGCTCAGCAGGGCATTCTGCCCCATGTTGATGGAGCCCATGCTGGCAGAGCCGCCGGCGAAGTTGATGTAGATGGTATCGCCACCGGTGCGGACGAGATTCAGGTTGCCGAGGGTCGCATTGGAGCCATCGATATTGAGCGTACTGGCGCTGTTTATCGTGTAATCCCCGAGGGTGGTGTTATCGCCACTAAAGGTGACAGAGCCCTTACTCTGCGTGACACTGCCACTCACCTGAGTGGTGCCTGCAAAGTGCACATCGCCCCCCTGCAGAGTCATGTTACCGCTCAGCTGCACATCTACGCCTATTTCCAGCGTACCAGAGCCTTGTTTGGTGAAATCCTCACCGGTAATGCTGAGGCCACTCTGCGTGGGGGTGATGGAATAAGCTCTGTTGCTGTCAACAAGGATATCACCCACCGTCACGCTTTCCGTCAGGGAAACTGTCTTGTGCTCCGCCGAATTGTCGAAAATAGCCATGGCCGTGCTGGCCAACGCCTTATCCGGGCCAAAGGTGGAGGAGTTCCACGTGTAGGCATCTTCCGTACCGGCCCACACACCGTGGGCAGTCAAGTTCATCACCAGCGCATTCTCCTGAATGACGAAGGAAGCCAGGTTGGAGGAGTATACCGTACCAATCAGGGAGAAATCGCTCGCAGAGAAGGCAGACCAATCACCGCTGGCCAGCACAAAGGTACCGCCATCGCTCAGGGCGCCCAAATCCGATACAGCAATCTTCACACCGCCGTTGGCTTTGGTGGGGGCTGTGCCCATGTCCAGCGCCGCCTCGGTATCCGAAAGCACGGCGTTATCGAACAGCAGCGTGCCACCGGCCATGGTGACAGCAGCATTCAAAACGGCATCTCCCTGCACGCTGATGGTGCGGTTTGCATTCAGCACAAGTGCGTTGTTAAGTGTCAGCGTCGTATCACCCAACACCAAGGTATGGGTATTGACTCCCACAGTCAGGCTTACCTCGCCTTGCGTACCAATCGTGCCCACGTTCACCTCGCCTGCCAGCGCCATGGCAGAGCCCTCGGCTGCGACAAGGTTGAGTGTGCCCGTGCCGCGGGTATCCTCGATGCGGGTGCCGGCAGCCAGGCTCAGGTTGGTGAAGGTTTGCGTGGTGGAGGTGATATCCATCACCGCATCACCAGTCAACTTCACAGCCGTATCAGAATCCAACACGGCGTAATCGCTGAGCACCAGCTTGCCGTTGTTCACGGTAAGGGCATCCGTATTCAAAGCCACCTGCATGTTGACTGTACCCTCGCCATTGAGCGTCACGGTCGGGGTCGTCAAGCTGCTGTTGATGTTGGAGAAGCCCACGGTGTAATCAGCATTGTTGTTGAACACCATGCCACCGGCTGCCGTCACTTGGCCATCCACCAACACATTGCGGTTGATAGCGGAGTCATCGAAGGTAGCCGTCTGGTTGCCCAGCAAGCTGCTGTTGACAGAACCATAGGTGGTGGCGCTCCAGGTGTAGGAAGCAGTATTACCGGCCCAGATGGAGGCATTTGCCGCACCGGCCAGATTGAGCCACAAGCCCCCGTTTTCAATGCTCAGGGAGCCATTGTAGCCATCCTGCAAGCTGCTCAGCGTGAAGTTATCAGCGGTGATACCCTCGACAAAGTTGCCGGCGATGAGGAAGTAGCTGTTACCAGCCACCAAGCCTAGGTAATCGGTGAGGGTAATCGTCTGGTTCCCCGTGAGGCTCACACTGCCACCCACCGTCAGCGCGGCAGAGGTGGTGTCCAGCGTGGTACCCACAAAGTTCAGGTTACCGCCGCCCAACACCAGATTGCCGCTCAGCGTAGCTGTGGCATCCATGCCCGTGCCCTGCACGGTCAGGCTATTGCCGCTAGCCACATTCAAACTACCCAGTTGCAACGTACCGCCGCGGTGCAGCGTCACATCAGCCAGGGCACCATTTGCCAGCGTGGCAGCGGTCATATCCAGCGTGCCGCCCAATACGGCAACCGCAGCAGAGTCCACTGTGCCAGCAAAGGCTTGTGTGCCGGCGCCCGTCTTGGTCAGGTTCACGCCTTGCATCACCTCACCATAGAAGGTGTAGGATGTGCCGGAAGCGGTGTTGATGGTGAGATTGCGCGTGGCAGCGTTGGTGATGTTGGCCGTGTTGAAAGCCTGCGTGGCCGACACCGTGCCGGAGAAGAGCTTGGTTTCAGTACCCATGCTTTGAGCCGATGCCAAGCCCGCAATTTCAGCATTATCAACATTGATACCCAAAGCCTTCTTGTGGTAGGTAGAGAGGCTGGCATTCAGATCAATCACGGCCTGAGCGGCCACCTGAGCACCGGAAAGGATCAACGCAGCATGAGCATAGTTGCCCTTCAACACAATAGTACCTGCAAAGTTGCCAGCTTCCGCACTGGGAAAGCCCAGTTCATACACGGTCGTGTTGGTCTTCTGGGGCATGGCAGAGAGCGTGAGAGTGGAGGTCGTGATACCCGCGCCAAGGCTCAGCTTATCAATGCCGATATAGCTGTTCTCGCCCAACGCATAATCCTGGAACTCACCCTTGGCACCCATCATCACCACTTCACCGATGGCGGTTTTGGTGCTGCTGGCTTCACTATCCTGAATGCAGAAGTAAGAATTGTTGCCCATGAGCACCTGCTGGATGTTCTTGGCAGCAGCATCTGCCGTGGTGGTGTTGGTCAGCAAGGCAACAGCACCCGTGCCCAGCGAGAATGTACCGATTTCCATGGCGGAGGAGCTCATGAAACAGCCTTTCTGCACATCCAGCGTCCCAATCTGCAAAATGCCACCAGCGGGGTCCCATGTCAGAGTACCTGTACCCACCTTGTGAATGGTACCAGCTGAGGCATCCACATCCTGCGTCCAGGTGTCACCGAAAGCCAGGGTCAAATCCCCCTTCACTGTAGCCTGTCCAAGGTAGGCCGGTGCCGTGTTGAGGGTAGCAGAAGCACCGGATTCCACGAGGAAGGCGCCGCTGACATTGAGCGCACCGGTGAAGGAGTAGCCAGTGCCGCTCACGGTCATGGAGCTGGCAAAGGGCGTATCCACCACAGTCACGTCCTTCACTGCAGCTGTATCATCAAAGATGGCCATATCCAGCAGGTTGAAAATGGCACCATTCTCGCCCTTGTGAGACCAGTTGCCATCTGCGCGATTCCACTCAGAGCCAGCTTCACCCGTCCACACCAAGGGGCGGTTCACGTTATCCAGTGTCAGCTGCAGGGTAGAGGCAGTCTGCACCAGATTGTAGGTCACGCCATTGGACAACAAATCAGTAAGGGTGTAGCCTTCCACAGTGATATCGGAGGCCATCAGCGCATCGGCATAAGTGATGCTGCCGGTACCGCCAATCATCGTGAAGGAATTGTCTGTGAAGTCCCGGAATTGAAGATTGAAGGTCGTATTACCTGCCAGATGCACCGTACCCTCGTTTTCAATGATGGCACCGAGGGTTATTTCACCACTCAGGGACAATTCTGCGCCAGCAGCCACATAAGCTTCTGTACTGATGCCAATAGAGGGACCGCTGAACACCAAGTGGCCGGCTTGCACACCCACAGCAGCCAAATCTACCGCGCTGGTAAAGGTGCTGCTGCCAGTGCCAGCCTGCAAAATGCCACCCTTGCCCGTTACCTCGCCGGTGTATACCTTATCGGTATCGTTGTTGAGTACCAAGACATAGGTGCCGATATCCAGAGAACCGCTACCGGAGATACCGCCGATACTCAGGTTATTGTTCATCACCAATGCACCAGCATTTTGCACAGTACCACTACCCAAAGCCATAGCATGAGCAGTGGTGACGGTGGAGGCAGCATCAATCACTGTGCCACTGGTATATGAATTGGCGCCGGTGAGAGTGACACTCGTGTTGGCAATGTTCAGTCCAAGTGAGCCAGAGCCATCGGAAATAATGGAATCAATTCTGTAGGCCTTGGCGCCAGTCACCGAAGCGGCATTAGCCAGATTAAGGGTACCACTACCGGAAATGGTGCCCTGGATGTAGGATAAATCGTCATATGCAGAACCGGCAATTGTGGCGTTGTCCTCCACCAGGATGTTGGCGGTAGTATGATTACGCAACCACCAGGCATTGGCACCATTAGCCAACTGCAGCGTTGCTCCCGATTTCAGGTTAATCAGCTCTGCCTCCAGACCAGCACCCCATGCCACGGTCAATTTAGCACCAGATTCCACAGTAAGTACGCCTTGTTGAGTATGAGTACACCAACCCGCAAATTCCAAAGTACCCTCGCGTACTACATAGTGATCCAACTGAGTCTGGCCACGCTCTACGATGGTAACGGTGCCACCGCCAATCTGAATCAATTCAGCCTCATTGTTGGACATGTAGCCGACATCCAGCTTAGAAGAAACACCCGCCGCCACGTTGAGGTATGAATCAGTGTTCACCGTAAGGCTGCCAGTCAGAGCTCCCGCATTGAGGGTGATGGTACCGCCCTCGGCGATGATGTGACCACCATAGCGCACGCCCTGTCCTTGCACATAGGAAGCACCCGACTGCACGATAATATTGCGCACATCCAATGCTGCCTTATCGGCGGCAGATCCGTACGTACCCTTGCAGATATTGAGCGTGTGCAGGTTATCAAAGGTGTAGCTGTGGCTGGTATTGGCATCCCAGTTGATGCTCAGTGTACCTTCACCGGTGACCGTACCCAAATCCACCGCAGAAGTCACGATGATTTCGCCGCCGTTGATAGATGTCGTACCGGCAACAGTCATGCCGGAGTTGATGGTGACCGTACCGGCGCCGGAATG
>JAFYUJ010000086.1 GCA_017558555.1 Akkermansia sp. | reverse complement strand
GTAGGCGCTGCGCGCCAGGGTGAAAAGGTAAGGTAATCAGAGGTAATCAAAGGTAATTTGCCCCCGCGGGGCAGGGAATTTTTTGGCTACGCCAAAAGGTGCGTGAAGAAGTGTGCTGCGCACACTCACAAATCCCCATTTATCGCGCAACATCTTTGGGATACGCGAGCTCAGCGCAAAATGATGACACTTTTTTCTTGTCAAAAGGCTCATATGTTGTTACCATCCCTTTGGAAGCTGATATATGAAGCACTTATACCACATCCTCCTTGCTGCATGCGCTCTTTTGTTGCTGGATGGTTGCCAGCAGCAGCAGCAAATGCAGCAGAACGCCCGCACGCCGGCTTACGTGTACCGCAAGGGGTACACCGCTATCCTGCGCAATGGGCGAGCCATCGCGCCGCCCCACGCGCCGCGATGCATCAAGCGTGCTATCGCTGCCGGCAATAAAATCATCCGCAAGCCCTACCGCCTGGGTGGTGGCCACAAAAGCCATGTAGACTCGGCCTACGATTGCTCGGGGTCTGTCGCTTTCGTCCTGCGAGAAGCAGGTATGCTGAAAAAGGGCGCGGCCCCCTCATCCGGTGATTTCCTGCGCTGGGGGCGCCCGGGGTTTGGCAAATGGCTTACCGTCTATACCAAGCGAGGCCATGTTTTCCTGATGGTCGCAGGTCTCCGTTTCGACACCTCCGGCAGCGGCCGTCGCGTAGGCCCCCGTTGGTATGAAAAATCCCGTCCTTGCGGTGGTTTCAAAGTACGCCATATTCCCGGCTACTAATACATTCCCTTTAAGATGAACGAAGAAAACGAACGCAACCACGGCATCCAGCGCATCGACGCCATCATGCAGCGCTGGGGTCTTGAAAACCATGATCTTGTTACTGTATCCATCGAGCAGCTCACCCACAAGCAAGTGCAGAAAGCACGCCAGGGACGCCAGCTCACCCTCAAGATGATGCAGAAAGTCGCTCGTGCCCTCAACGTCGCCATCTGGGAAAAGCTCTCCGTCGCCGACCGCGAATTGTACTACGAGTACATCCACCGCGATTTGTTCTCCTACGCCAAGGGCTACGATGCCAACTGGCCGGATCCCAACAACAACCTCAAACCCAGGGAAGATTGACTCCATGACACAGAGCGTGACAGAACTCCTGGCACGCCTGAAGTGGGCTGTGGAATCAGAAGTGGGGGAACAGCGGGTTGCCGGAGAAATTGGCTCCTGCAAAATGGCAGGCAGCGGGCATGTGTATTTCACACTCAAGGATGCCACGGCCCAGCTGCAATGCGTGCTCTACCGCTACCAGGCTAGTGCTGCGCGGGTACACCTGCGAGAGGGCATGCAAGTAGAGCTGGCCGGCAAGGCCACCGTGTGGGAAGGCCGAGGCTCGCTGCAATTTGTTGTCACCTCCGTGAGAGAGGCCGGCACCGGCTCGCTGCAACAGCAATTTGAAGCCCTCAAACGCAAGCTGGAAGCCGAGGGCTTGTTCTCCCCTGCCCGCAAGCGCCCTCTTCCCAAGTTCCCGCAAAGCGTGGGGCTCATCACCTCTGCCACAGGGGCCGTCATCCAGGACATGCGCCACCGGTTGGAACAGCGTGCGCCCTGGATACACACCTACCTGCTGCCGGTGCAAGTACAAGGCAAAGGAGCAGAACACGGCATTGCCCGAGCCATCAACCGCTGGAGCGAGCCCGAAGAAAACGGTCTGCCCCGGGTTGATTATATCATCGTTGCCCGCGGTGGCGGCTCCATGGAAGACCTCTGGTGTTTCAACGAAGAAGTTGTTGCGCGCGCCATTGCCGCGTGCAGCGTGCCGGTCATCTCGGCCATCGGGCATGAGACAGATTTTACCATCGCAGACTTTGTGGCTGATTTGCGAGCCCCCACCCCCACCGCCGCCATCGAACTGAGCACGCCCGATGCCGCCGCGCTGGGCAGCTATTTCGAACAGACGCAGCGCCAACTGCGCCTACGCTTGACACGAGCGCTGGAAACAGCCCGCCTGCGCCTGCAACTCGCAGAGCAAAGCAAACTGCGCCGCCCGCAAGAACTGCTCGCCCCCCTCTCCCAACGGCTGGATGAGCTGGAAGATGACTTGAAAGAGACATGCCGCCTGCGCCTGCAAGCGCTGCACAACAACCTGGAAATCTGCGCCGCCAAGCTCTCCCCCCGCACCGTGCTTTCCGAAATAGCCAACTCTCGCCAGCACCTCACCACGCAAGAAAAGCGCCTGCTCTCCGCAGCCTCCAATGCCATCCAACGCAAGCAAGCTGCCCTCAAAGAACGAGAAGCAGCCCTCACCGCAGCAAGCCCCCAAAACGCCCTGAACCGTGGCTTTGCCCTCGTTCGCCAATCCAACGGCATGCTGGCGCGTAATGCAGATGAACTCCCCAGCGGCACAAAACTGCAAATCCGCCTGGCCCAGGGAGAAATCGATGCCCAAGTCATCTGATTTAGCCCCCATTTTTGCACTTTTTTGCAAAAATGTGCATTTCTCGCAAAAAAAGACTTGCAATCCGCCGTCAATTCATGTATATTGCCCTCGCAACCATTGCAACCCCCAAAGCTCGGGTGGCGGAATTGGTAGACGCGCTAGACTAAGGATCTAGTGGAGCGATCCGTGCGGGTTCGAGTCCCGCCTCGAGCAGAAAAAAGAGCGGTAGTACATGACTACCGCTCTTTTATTTTCTTTCAGCCTCAACTCGTGAAGACACCTACAGATCACCGCCGCCAACTTTGCGATGAGTTGGCACGCTACCGGCAGACGCACCCTGAGCGAGCAGAGGTCGCTCAGCGCATCCTGGACTTTGTGTGCAGCACGCCGGACTGTTTCTGCCGCAGCCACAGCGCGGGGCACATCACCGGCTCGGCCTGGCTCCTGAATCCGGATGGAAGCAAGGCCTTATTGACCCTGCACCGCAAGCTGGGGCGTTGGCTGCAACCCGGCGGCCATGCAGATGGATGCAGTGACACATTAGCCACGGCCCTTCGCGAAGCAACGGAAGAAAGCGGCATCTCCGGCATCACCCCCGTGCAGAGAGACATATACGATGTGGACATCCACCGCATCCCGGCCCGCCCTCAGGCCGGAGAGTCGGAACACTTGCACTACGATATCCGCTACCTGCTGCGCGCACCGCACGAGCAATTCGTCCTTTCAGATGAATCCGATTCCCTGGCCTGGTGGAGCATGGACGACATCGCAGCCCATTACGAGCAATTGGATAATGCCGTGCAAAGACTGGCTTGGCTTTCGCACTCAACAACACCACAAAGTTATGAGCAGGGCAAACGCATTTGAGTAGTGTCATACAAGATGGCGATTTAAGCTCCCGGGAATTCGCTTTAAATTTACATTGAGCGGATTATCGTAAAAATCTAGTTTTCTTGAGGTTATAGAGCATTTGTGCTATAATGGACAAAT
>JAFYUJ010000085.1 GCA_017558555.1 Akkermansia sp. | reverse complement strand
TTGCGGCGCAGCCGCAAGGGAATCTTGAGCCCCGCTCTGCGGGGCGGCAGAACGTAGCCCCGGGTGCAGCCACGAAGTGGCGGAACCCGGGGTTATCATCCCAAAGGCAACGGAACCCCGGAGCGCAGCGGAGTGGGTGGCAGAATGTTCGTGGTAACACATGAGATGACAGACAACATACGGCGCCAATCACCCACGCGCTATCGGCTCCGGGCTAACGCCCTCTGCTATGTTTCTGCCGCCCTCCGCAGTGTCGCAGTCGCGACACCACTCCGGGCTCCCATTCATTGTTCTCATCCTACCCGGGGCTTACGCCCCGGGCTACTTTCTGCCGCCCGTTGCACGGGCTCAAAGCTTGCTGCGGCGTTGCCGCAGGGAACCTCAAATTCGTAATGCGTCACTCGTCCTTCAATAATTGGTCAATTTGCCGTTGCGGGCTTTCAGACCGTTCTGCATATTTTGCTGCATGAGTTGGCCCTGGCGGGTGGCGGCGCCTTCGGGGGTGGAGCTGGGCACGTAATCATTCCACTTTTTGCCGCTTTTCACCTGGGCCCAATGCTCGATAGGGAAGCGGTGGTTTTCGGGGTAGACGGACGAGAGGTATTCCACCGCCCATTCAGAATCTTCCCACTTGTCATCGCGGAAATCGCGTTCCGAGCGGGTCACCAGACGCCCGTTTTTGAGCCAGGGGTCCAGGATGATGGCGCGGGGCCAGTTGCCATTGGCGCCGGCCAGGTACACGCAGTTGTGTTCGGAGCCCGTGCCGCGGTCGCGAGTGCAGCAACCAATGCGGAAGAATTGCAACTTGCGGCGGCGCAGCTCGCGGTACATGTCTTGTTGGTAGTGCCAGCAGAGTCCGCGTTCCCGCAGGTTGAATGTGGAGTTGACGAGGCGGTTGTTCAGCCAGCCCATCATCGCCGGGTTGTTGATTTGCGCGATACCGGCTGCCGCCTTGTAGGAGGTATCGGCCAGCCAGCGCGCTTCCCGGCGGGCACCGGGCAGCTCTTGCTCATCTGTCGGCAGGAGGGAGAGCAGCTCCCGGGTCAGCTCGCTGCGTTGCTCGCGCACGGCGGGCGTATCTGTATAGCCCGGGGCAGGGGCATGTTGGCAAGAGACTGCGACCAGCCCCAGCAAGCACATGGCGAACAGGCGTGTCTTCATATCAATAATTGGTGGGTGTGCCGGGGTGCTCGGTTTTCCCCCGTTCAATGTTCTCATACATGCGGCGGTATTGCGAGGAGCGCCGGGTGTATTCCTGCCAGTACTCCCCATACTTGCCATTGGGCGTGCGTACGCTGTACCAATGCTCCATCGGCCAGGTGTGTTCCTCCGGGTAGGCCATGCTCAGCATCGCGCAGATGCCCGGCAAATCTTCCCAGTCATCCGCATCCAAATCCGTGGCCTTATCCACCTTCAGGCGCCCATTCCACATCCAGGCATCCAGCACCCAGGCATGCGGCCAGTCTGCATCAATCGGGGCAATGTACAGGCAGTTGTGCTCCGAAGCCTCGGCCTTGTCGCGCACGCAGCAGCCCAGACGGAAAAAGGTGAGCTTGCGGCGGCGCAGCTCGCGGTACATATCATGCTGGTAGTGCCAGCAGAGGCCGCGGTCCTGCAAATGCGCGTTGATGAGCGCATTCCCCGCCCATCCCGGAAAGTGCGAATCATTCAGGCGTGCAATGCCGGCGGCGGCTTTGTAAGCTGTATCGGCCAGCCATTGGGCTTCCTCCTGCGCAGCGCTCATCTGTTGCTGCTCCTCCGGCAGCAGCTGCACCAGCTCTTGTTGCAGTGTGGCGCGCCGCTGCGTAATCATCGGTGTGTACGGATATTGCACCTGTGGCGGATAACACGCTGTTATCCCCACCAGCGTTGCTGCCATGATGATAGCTCTTTGGATGATGTGCCGCATGCGCACATCATTCTATCATATGAGCTTCCCGATTGCAAATTCCTTTTCCCTTTCCCTTATCCCCCGGCGCGCAGCGCCTACTTACCTCCTATCATCCCAATGACTCCGGCCCCGCCCTATGCCGCCCGTTGCACGGGCTCAAAGCCAGGCTCGCTGGCGCTCGTAATGAACGACGCCCTGCGGGCGCGGGAACGTTGCGGCGCGGCCGCAAGGGAAAAGCCCCGCAAAGCGGGGCTCAAAGCTTGGCGCGCAACGCGCGTGGTACTCAAGATTCGGAATTCGTCCTTAAGCAGGGTTTTCAAGTGCGCCCCACTTGCCGCTGCGAATCTGCCCCATGTAGGAGTTCACGTAGCGAATCCACTGGGCATGGCTCTTGCAATACACACGGCTGATTTGCTGCACGGTCACGCGTCCCTTGGCTTTGTAGCCACCCAGGATGCGGGCCAGGTCTTTCACACAATCTTCTTTCGTCTCGTAGCGGCGCTGCCCCCGGCGCCCCATGATGCCGGCCAGGTTGTTCTTCTTGCGTGCTGCCGATGACGTAGCGTTGGCGGATTCATGGCGGATAATCGCCTCCACCAACACCGGATCCACACCATGCGCGGCAGCTGCCTCATTGATGGCCGGACGCAAATCAGACACCACGTCTGCCGCAGCGCCCAAGGTCAACATCAGTCCTGTCAGGATGGTTATGGTAAATTTCATGGGCGAAATGATACGCTTTTATTTTCAAAAGTCAAGTCGAAAGTCGTGTATGGCAGAAATTCTCTGCCCCGTCAGGGGCAGGGAATTAAAGAGGGGGCAGGCTGGCGGCATGCTCATGGAGGGAGAAAGCGGCGGGGGAGTGGCGGATGCGGGGAGGGTGGCCGGGGAGGAGCCAGACTTCGATGATATCGAAGCGGATGGGGACCTCTTTACCGAGGAGTTGGAGCCAGCGGAGGGCGCCGGAGCGTTGTTTTTGGCGTTTGTGGCGGTGGACGGCGCGGGCGGGGGCTCCGGCATCGGGGGAGGTGGTGGATTTGACCTCGCAGAAGACGAGGGTATCACCCTGGCGGCAGACGAGGTCGATTTCGCCGGCGTGGCCCCATCGGAAGTTGTGGCGGAGGATGCGCATGCCATGGGCGCGGGCCCAGGAGGCGGCAACGAGCTCGCCATACTGCCCGATGTAGGCGGTATCGGGGCGGGCATCAGAGGCCCAGGGGCAGTTCCATCTGTGCAACAGGTGCAAACGAGCGGCGATGGTGTGGCGTAATTCCATGGTGTTGGATGGCTTGCATGTGCTCGCGGGTGCCGTAGCCGGCGTGGCGCTCGAAGCCGTATTGGGGGTATTGGGTGGCGAGCTCGAGCATGTAGTGGTCTCGCGAGACCTTGGCGAGGATGCTGGCGGCGGCGATGCTGAGACAGCGGGCATCGCCTTTCACCAGGTTGCGGGAGGGGAGGGGAAAGCCGGGGACGGCGAGGCCATCGATCAGGCACATATCGGGTTGTTGGGGGAGCCCCTGCGCAGCGCGGGCCATGGCCAGATGGGTGGCGCGCAGGATGTTCCGCTCGTCTATTTCTTCCACTGTGGCGAGGGCAATGCATTTGAGGACGCGGTCATCGGCCATGAGGGCGGCGTAGAGCGCCTCGCGCTTGCGGGCGGTGAGTTTTTTGGAATCGTTGAGCCCGGGGAGCTCGTAGCCCGGGGGGAGGATGACGGCGGCGGCCACAACGGGGCCGGCCAGGGGACCACGGCCGGCTTCATCGATACCGCAGATGGTGGTGCAGCCAGCCTGGCGGGCGGCTTCTTCCTCCTGCATATCGGGGTGGGGCGGCAGGTCGATGGGGGGGCGCTTGCTCATGGTGTGGCGGCGGATGGGGCTTTCTTTTTGTTGCGCTTGAGCGCCTCGGAGAGCGATTGGCCGGCCTCGATGGTGTGCAGGGCTTCGATATCATCCAGATAGCGGCTGAGGTGGGTATCGGGGCCGGGGGATTCGCGGCGGAGGAGGCGCATGGCTTCCTGATAGGTCTGGAAACCGGCTTGGTTGGCCTGGCCCAGGTGGGTAATTTCATACCAATCAAGGTAGTCGCGCCCGCGGATGGAGGTGGCTACATAGGCAGCGCGCAGCTCGCGCAGGGGCAGGAGAATGTCTTGCACGGCATCGGGAGAGGAGCCGTTGAGCAGCTCGCCGATGGCGCGGCAGTACTCGGTGATGATGGGGCGGTAGCCCGGGAAGCAGCGGTGGCTCAGCTCGGTGAGGCGGTCGACACAGGGCCGCATGTGCTTGCGCCATTCGGGCAGGGCGGTGAGGGCATACACATCATCCGCATTGACAGGGCGGGGCGTATCTGTTTCCGCATCAAAGTACATGACGGTGAGCGCCTCGATGAGTTGCTCCTCCGTTTCCATGGGGGTGAGCGCTTCTGTGGCGCGGGGTAGGGAGAGGGCGGCGAGCTCCAGTGCCCACCATTTGTTGAGCAGGTTGGCATCGATGCCGAGCTCGTAGAAGTGGGAGGCGATGATATCTTTGGGAGAGCCTTCTTCCTGGATGGATGCCACAATCATGTCGCGCAGCTGCACCAAGCCGCCGGGGCGGTTGATGAGGCTCATCATGAGCACACCGCAGGAAACTTCATAGACCTGGCGGGTGGTGGCATCCAGATTCCAGGCGTTGTCGGTGGAGATGATTTCCTCTGGCGAGAGCATTTCGGCGCGCTCAAAGAGGTTGCGGTACAGGCGGCGGTCTGCCTTGCCGGTTTTCCAAAGTACGGCTTGCTGGATGCCGGTGACCATCCACAGGGGCATGTTGATGGATTCGGGCAGGGCATCGGGGCGCACCTCGCGCAGGGCGCGCTCGTAGAGCAGCATGGTGATGATAGCGTTGGAGAGCTTGTCCACATCAATACCGCCGCCGGGGTAGACGCGGATTTGCAGGTTGGGCTCGTGGCCGATGATGCTGATGCGGGTGCGGATGGGGTTGGCACGGGGGGCATCCGTAGGTGCGCCCAGCAGGCGGATGGAGATGCTGTATTTCCAATCGGCCTCCATGCCCAGCAGTTTGTTGACGTGGCCTTTGATTTCATCTGCCTTGGTGGCAATGGCACCCATGCGCAGCGAATCGCCACCGCTCACGGAGAACATGCGAGATTGCGAAACCACGTGATCATCCGGCTCGCTGGCGGCTTTCAGCGCTTTTTCGGCGGCTCGCTGCTGGGCCGCCGTGGGTTCGGCTTGCAGCAGGGCATCACCACCACCCTCCTCCTGCGCCGCGACAAGGCTACACAGCAGTACCCCGGTAGTCAACCAACGCTGCAGGCCATGAATGTGCATGCGTGCATCCTACCAAATGCTGCATGAAAAAACAAGGGAAATGAATAATGAGCCATGTAGAGGGGGGCTGTTTCAGATTTGCTGGTAGTAGGAATGACCCGTTTCGCTGGGGATGCATCCAAAATGATTGGGCCCACTTCGTGGTGGAAGTGAGCCCAATCATCTCTATCATTATTGAAATTCTTGTATGATTAGTGGCGACGGCGGCGCACCATCAAACCGGCCAGAGCCAGCAGACTGAGCGTCGTGGTCGTCGGTTCGGGAATGAGGGTGATGCTCACCGTACCTACGTTGCTGTAGGCCATGTCGAAGGTCTGCACCATATTGTCCACGGTGAAGTTCACTTCGGTGATAGTGTCCTTGTCGATGTTGATGCCATCGAGGGTGAGGGAATCCACGCTGGCAAAGATATCGATGGTCTCGCCTTGGTACAGGAGGGTGAGCAAATCGGCCGAGAGGTCGATGGTCATATCCGTGGCAAGGGCGACGGAGCTGCCCATGGTGAGGCAATCTTCCAGGCGCAGGGTGGAGTCTTTGCCCAGCACGATGTTGGCATTGAGCGTGGCGCCCTTGCCCACCGTCAGGGTGGTGAGGGTGAGGGTCGTCTCGCTGTTGGATTCAGCAGCGCGGCTTTCGGCAGCCTTGAAGACACCGAAGGTGGCGCCGGCATCCAGCGTCAGGCTTTCCAGCGTGGCGATATCACCCATGATGAGGCTGGTGTCGGAGTTGCTGACCACGATTTCGGAGACATTGATAGATGCCCCCAGGTCGGTTTGCACATTGTTGAGCACCAACTTTTCGGCGGTGATGTTGTTGCTGTATTTATCAAAACCGGTGGCGGAATCGGAGGTGGCCACATCCTGCAGGGTGACGGTGTCGGCTGCGATGTCGCCACCGATGGAGGCCTTGTTGCCAATCACGGTTACATTGGTGGAGGCATTCGGACTGCGCTTGGCATTGCCCTTGATGATATCGCCGCCGATGATACCGTCGGTGATGAGCACATCCACATTGCCGATGGTGCCGGCGCTGCCACCGGCCACAATATCGCCGGTCACTTCACCGCCGTTGATGATGATTTGAGCCTTGCCCACCACGGCATTGGCGATGTTTTTAACGTCGTCGTTGCTTGAATCGCCACCTTCGTTATTGGAACCACCGTAGATGTTGCCGATAATTTTGCCGGAGTTCATCGCAATGAGGACAGAGTCGAGACTGCCTCCACCACTGATAGAACCGCCCACAACGTTGTTGCTCAGCTCGCCACCATTGATGTATACGTTGAATTCATTGGCCTTGCCGCTCCCGCCTTTATGGCCGAACAAACCGGCAATAGCTGCTTTGACACCTGTGGCGCCGTTGCCTGTACCATACGCACCGTCATCGCCGATTTTGGAGCCGGCTGCAATATCCAACACAAGTTTGCCTGCACCATCACCGGAGCCGTTATTCATGGCGCCGATAAGCGTGGCCGAGATGTTGCCGGTGAATTGCACGTTGATGTCATTGCTGAAGGCGGTGTTCACCATGGCGCACCATGCAGGGGTTTCTGTGGTGGCGGCATTGTCAGAGCTCAGAATACTGGTGTAGGTGGCATCGGCAGTACCACTAGTTACCATGACTTTGCCTCCACTTGCATTGACGGGGGTGATGCCTTCATAGCTCACGCCGCTGGTGACCACCAACTTGGCGTTGCCGGCGGTCTGGGCGACGCGGTAGGCATGCTCTGCGCTGGTAATCAGCGTGGTGGTGGGGGCATAGGCAGCGTTGGCCCAGGAGAGGTCTGTCACGCTGCCTGCGGCACCGCTGGCAGAGACGGTGATGCCGTTGAGCGCGGAGCCGGCGGCGTTGGCGGACAGGCCCTGGCCAATGAGCATATCACCCAGCCACACGTAGTAGCCGGAGAGCACATTGTCCTCTGCATTGCCGTTGTGCCAGACAACACGCAGGTTATCTGTGAAGTTGGATGTATCTTGGCAGTAAAGTACCTTGCCACCCCACATGATGTAGCCCTCGCTCAGGCTGAGGGAGCCGCTGTTGATGCCATCGCCGATGGTGATGTTCATACCGGCGTCAACTGCTGTCTGCCAACCATCTGTAGCTCCATTGCCAAAGCTGGCAAAGAAATCCACGCTGTAGCCACCGTCCTGGGTGAAGATATTTTCTGCAACGGAAAGAGATTTGCCTGCTGCCACGGTGCCATCTGTGCCCACGGTGGCGCTGTGCCAGATGGAGGGTGCGCTGTCCTTGTCCGAGCGTGCCAAACCGGCGGTGCGGCCACCAATGCCCATGGCCTTGGCCAGGTTGCCGGCAATGATGAGGGAACCCTGCTCATTGGGGTGCAGACCATCAGAACTGTTACCGGAACCGGGAGCTCTGAAGAAATCGTTGTGCCCCTTGAAGGATAGGGAAGAGGTCAAATCCTCCAAGCCTTCGTTAACGTTGACCAACTTCACCGGTTGGCTGTACGCTTCATTACCGTATTGTTGGTTGTATGTATCGACCCACTGCTCCAGGAGACGGTTGTATTCCTGCACGGCGTAGTGGTTCTTTTCGAGATTATTGTTGCCATGGTCGCCCCAGCAGGGGATGTTCATGAGGTAGAGCTTGTCGCTTTCTTCGTTCAGCATGTCATTGACTGCTGTGAGCATGTTGCCGCCCAGCGTGCCATTCCAGGAATAGCTGTTGCTTTCAGCATCGTATGTCACCTCACCACCCAGCAATTTTTGCATGTAGGGCGCGTATTCCTCCGGGTTGATGCGCTCCGAACCACCCTGACTCTGCGTTTTAAAATCATTATTGGTATCGGAGAGCAGGTCATTGGTGCCAATCATCATGATGTAGGTGTTGGCATTGTATTGGCGAGCTGCTTCTTCAGTAGAGAACCCGGAATAGCGAGTGTTGCTGTCGTTTACCAGCTCATGAGCGCGGCCTGAGGACTGCGCCAGATGCACGTTATTAAACTCTTGCTTCCCGTAAGAGGCTGTTAAACTGTTTTTTGTGAGACCTTCAGAAATAACCGTACCTGTCTGTTTGAACCCATAGCGCGCGTCAAAGCCCTTCAGAGGGCCCTCTATTTCGTGCTCAATACCGTTGTCGGTCAATAATTTGAAAAGCTGCCAGCGCCATGTGGCATCACTAATACCATGGGTGATGGAGTCACCCACGCACATGACGCGGCCAAGGCTGGTGTCGTCTGTACGTGTGGGCACAAAGGGTTTGAGAACAACGGGGGGCTCCCATGTGCTGGTATCCAGGGTGGATTCTGTTTTGATAGTGACGGAGGTTACGTAGTTGGTGTTGACGGTGTAAGCTGTGGTATTGGTCGCATAGGAGTTGTAAAGACCTCCTGAGCTCCATACCGTCACAGCTTCGCCGTTTTCCGATGTAGCGTAGACATAGATGCCATCATTGACGGAGGCGGCTTTCTTTGGGTCATTCGTGATAGTGAGTGTCAGCGTATCGCCAACGGCGTATTTCTTGAGTTCATCGTATGTGGTTACATTACCATTTGTGCCACCATCCCACGAACCGATAATGCCGGTTTTGGTATCATTGAGCCCCCAAGAGTTTAACCCCGAAGATACATTGTATGTCCAAGTCACAAAGCCGCTGGAGGTGTAGTCATTGGTTGCCAGGTACGTATCCAATGCACTGAGGCTGATAGTGACATCAATTTCTGTGGTGGCGGATGAAAGTACGGAGAACGTGCCCAGCCCATCGTAGGTGACGTGGTTGGCTTCGTTGCAGAAAGCGCCATCCAGCACGGTATAAGTATTACCTGTTGTGGTGCTGTTGTCGCCATAAGCAGAGCTGAAACAAGCGGCCAGCAGGGAAGCAAGGAAGAGGGTCTTTTTCATGTTAAAGAGAGAGATAGAGCTGATAATTCCTATTGGGGGGGTGGGATATAATACTAGCATGATAGCAAAGCTACCGCCCAATGCAAGCCGAAAAATGGGGAAATGTTAAATCCGAGCAACTTTGTGGGTTTTTATTTTACAAAAGGGCTCTGGGGGTGGCGTATGCTTATGGGTTGGCGGGTATCTGCACCCGCATACCGGTGTAGGTATTGATGGTGATGCGGCCGATTTGGCCGTAGAGCGGGTGGGAATCGCAATCAAAGATAAGCATGCCGTCCTCCACGCGGGTGGGGATGCGGTGCAGGTAGTGAGCGCCATCGTCGGAGTCCGTCATGTAGATGGCGGAGATGCGGGGGTGCCCGGCGGGGGTGGTCTCAGCATCCACCCCCCAGACGGTGAGGGAGTGGGTGTAGCGGTTGCCATCGGGGCGGATGTAGACAACCCCAATCCAGAAAGCATCCCCGCGGCGAAAGCCCTCGTACAGCGTCTGGGTCAGGTTTTGGGCGTTCACCGTATCACTGCGGCGGCTGTAGAGCAGCCGGGAGGGCAGGTTGGCATGAGCGGTGTTGCAGAAATAGCCGCCCAAAGCGGGGTTGATGATGCGGGCGCTGCTTTCCGGCTGCAAGGGGGCATATTCTTTGGAGAACCACCAACGGATGGCTTCGTCGGGGTCGCTTCCTTCATTGGAGAAAGCAGCGCGGAAGGTTTTCCAGACATGTTCGCCGGTGGGCGTTCCCGCCGGCAGCTCATGCATGTGCTGGCGCTGCCACCAGTCGATGAGATTGGCAGCGGCAATCGCCCAGCACAAGCCATTGTCTCCCTGTGCCCCGGCCGTTTTGCTTTTGTTGATATCATGCCAGCCGGTAGTGGGGCTCACCCCGGCTGCCCACAGAGTTTCGGCAGAGAGGTTGCAGCACATGCATCCCATCACAGGGAGCAGTATCAGCCGAAGGATGGTTTGGAGACGCATCAACATGGTGTTCAGCTTGGTGAATGGGCTCTGATTGTAGAGTGGATTCCCCAAAAGTCAAGAGTGCGTATAAACGATACTTCAATAATTCTTGTAAGCGGTGGGAAGGTGTGCTACAAAGGCGGTATGCGGAGAGAATATCGCCGAACGGAGTGGATATGGTGCGGCCTGGTGATGCTGATGGTGGGCTTGTGCCTGGCGGGGCAGCCCACCATGGTGGAAGCGGCGGGGGTAGAGGAGAGTTTGCGCCTGGCGCAATGTCTGCTGCTGCAAGTGTTGATGTCGATAGGCACATTGGTGCTGGAGATGCTGTTGGTGTACCGCACGTGGTACAACGTGCGGCAGGGGCATGTGGGCAGCTATCCCTGTTGCTATCCCACCCCCACCAAGGCTGCGTGGTATATGCTGATACCGCTCTACAATCTTTATTGGCAGTTCATCATCTTTGGTGAGCTGCCGGCGGCGGCCGCGGGTACACAATCTTCTTTCAGGCTCCCGCGCCTCCTGTTCAGAATATACCCCGTGTGGGGGGTGGCTATCACGATATGGAACTTACCCCTGGTGGGAGAGAGCATCCTGCCGGCGGATATGGGAGGTGTGGCTATAGTGTTGACCTATGCCAACTGGGTGATGTTTCTGGTGGTGATGGGATATATGACCTGCTTTAATCGCAGTCTGTGCAAGGCTTGCGCCTGATGCGTTGCCGATGTTGGGGCTGGTAGGTAGAGCGAGCCCCGGCGGCGCGCAGTTTGGAGATGATGCGCTGTTGTGTTTCCTGCATGGCCGGGCTTTGCACCAGTTCAATGTGGCGCAGGTAGATATCCAGCGGCAGATCCTGCCAGGGGGTATCATCGCATTCGTCTGTCTGCGGCTGCCCTGCTCGGGAGTGGATGCAGTTGGGATCTGCACCATATGCCAGCAGCAGGTCCAGCTTTTCTTCATATTGGTAATGCTGCATGTCCTCCGGGGTGGAGATGGATGCCATTTGCTCCAGCAGGGATTGCAGGATGGTCTCAGTGGCTGATTCATCGTTGGCGGCGATGATGTTGTCCTTCAGGAGTCGCTTCAGGACGTCCAGCGTTTGGGGAAGCCCGATGATGGCGGAGGGAGCCCTTGGGCTGAGCTTTACCCCATGCTCCAACGCCCATTGGAGGGGCTGCGTGTCGTGCCCTTCCTGAACCAGCGGAAAGGTGCAGCACAGGCTGATGTAGTCGGTATGAAGTTTTGCGCCATGTTGCAGCAGGAAGTCAGCAGTGGGGCGGCGCTCATCCCATGGGATGGGGGCGGCGACAAGGTACGAATTGCCCAGGAGCGGGCAAATGGGTGTATCAACCGGCATTTCTGAGTCATGAGACGACTTCTGATACATGGTGGCGTTTGGGTCTGCCCCATGGGCTACCAGGGCTTCCAGCGCTTTGAATTGGGCGCATTGGGCGGCCACGATGGCGGGGGTGACGTTGCGGTGATGGGGGGTGTCGTAGCCTTCCCGGACCCCGGCTTGTCCGCTTTCGGCCATATCGCGCAGTTTGCTCACCGTGGGGGCTACATGTTGGCGGAGTATGGCGGTGTGAAGCACCCGATCCGGCAGCGGCAGAGAGCAGGCGTCGAACACTTTGGTGAACTCGGAGAGGAGCTCGCGCCGCAGGTAGTGGTCGAACGCGGTGAGGGCGGCGCGCTCTTCGGGTGTCCAGCTTTCGTGGAAATCAAGCTCGCTGCGCCATTGCCAGCCCCACAGCCAGATGGCACCGCCACCCAGGGCAAGAAGCAGGAGGCCGAGCAGTGAGAGAAAGGGCCACATGGTGATGCGGAACCATGGGCGAGAGGTGAGTTTCATAGGGAAAGCGTGTGGGTGAGGAAGGAAGATAAAAGCGCCGCTACCTTGGGCAGATAGAGGCGCTCAGTAGGATGAATTATTTTACGCGCGGGGGCTTATTGGCCCTGGCCGCGGAAGGTCTTAATCTTCTGCAGCAGGAGCTCGGGGTTGGCAAACTGCTGGGCAGCAGCCTTCTGCATGGAAGCCTTGCGCTTGGCGGGAGCGTATTCTGCGGCTTCCAGGAGGAGGGCTTTGGCGGCCATCAAATCCTCCACGGTGTTGGCGGATTCCATCTTGAGCTGGAAGAGCTGCACCAGTACCCCGCTCTTGTTGGCGGGCAGAGCTTCATTCTTCATGCGCTCAAGCATGGCGATGGCCTGGGCCTCGGTCTGAGCGGTCATGAGTTCGGCGGCGAAGCGTTCCTGCTGCTGTTCGGCGGCGAAGATATCGCGCATGCCGCTGGAGTTTTCGGGGTCCAACGCCAGGATTTCATCGCGCATGTCGGAGGACTGCTTGCGCAGGTCCTTGGGCATGTTCTTGTAAATCTTGACCAGGGTTTCCAGCTTGGCAGCACCCTGCTGGGTGGCGGCAAGCTTGCTGAGCTGCAGGTTTTCCAAGCCTTTGTTGAGGGGAGCCTGCACCTCCTGCAGAGTGGTTCTGCCACCGGCAAAACCGCCCATGACGCGTCCCTGAGCATCCATCACCAAGAGGGTGGGGAAGGCTTCCACCTTGTACTGAATGCAAAGCTGCTTGTTCTTCTCAAGCTGCTCGGGGCTCAGTTTGGGTGCATGGGGAACATCAATCTCTGCCAACACAAATTTGTCCTTGGCGTAGGCTTCGAACTCGGGTGTGTCCAGAACGCTTTGGCGCAGACGGATGCACCAGCCGCACCAGTCGGACCCGGTGAAGTCAGCGAGGATGGCTTTGCCGTCTTTGGCGGCCTGTGCTTTGGCTGCATCAAAATCGCTGATCCATTCAGCGGCGAATGCAGGGGCTACCAGGGCAGCAATGGCTGCTGCGAGGAGTGTATTGCGGAACATGCTCATATTGTGCATGTTTATGCGCGTGCATGCAAGCCAAAAGACGCATGTTGACGCAATGTACTACGAAGAATCGTCGCGCGCGGATGGCGAATTCCTTGCGGCCGCGCCGCAACGTTCCTGCGTCCGCAGGACGCTGTTCCCCCCAAAGGAATTACGAATGACGAATGTGAAGTTCCCCGCGGCTTTGCCGCGGCAAGCTTTGAGCCCGTGCAACGGGCGGTAGAACGTAGCCCGGGGCGTAAGCCCCGGGTAGGATGAGAACAATGAATGAGAGCCCGGCCTATGGGCGGGCGGCATAGAGCGGGGCCGGAGCCATTGGGGGGATAGGAAAAGGTAATCAGAGGTAATCAAAGGTAATTTGCCCCCAATTGATAAATTCTGGTAGTATACGTGCGAGGAGTGATATAATCACCTCGCCGGAGCAGGAGC
>JAFYUJ010000084.1 GCA_017558555.1 Akkermansia sp. | reverse complement strand
GCGGCCTCCGTGGTGGTGAAGGATGGCGCTACGCTGGACTTGTCGGCCATTGATTTTGATTCCTCCGTGAATGCCATCTCTATCGGGGACTCTCATGCGCTTACTTTCGAGAGTGGCGCCACCCTCGCACTGGGTGATCTGGAGCAGAATCGCTTCTACAACATTTTCACCTCATACGGTGACCTCAATGGTTGGAATGCTGATGTTCTCTCCGCCGAAAACGTGAGCATCAATGGTGATAAGCTGAGTGATACTCACCGCGCGGGCTATATTACGCTGCTCTACGGTGTGGATGGCTCTTTCTCTTACACGTTGGAGTCCGCCGACCTCACTTGGCAGGGTGGCATCAACGACAACTGGGATACCACCACGGCCAACTGGGATATCACCCCCGATGTAGCCGAGGACGCCACCAGGTTCTACCAGTATGACAACGTGGTGTTCCGCGATACTGCTGCCACGACTGTGACGCTGAGCGAAGATATCGTGGCCGGTCGAGTTGATATCCAAGATGACCACGACCATACCTTCAAAGGTGCTGCGAAATCTCTTGTTGTTGATACATTGACCAGCAAGGGTAAGGTTGTAGTTGGTGCCGGCGAGGTGTTCTCCCTGACCATCAACGAAAGTTCTGATATCGATAAAGACTTGGATGTGTATTGGGGTGCTACCCTGAACCTGAAAGGTCTGAATCATGACATCAATAAGTTGATTACCCGAGCAGGTTTTTCCTTGAGTAGTGCGGTGAACTTCAATGCCTTGTCGGCCACAATCGGCGAGATTGAGATGAAGAATAACTCCGATATCGTCTTTGGCTTGGCTGAGGGGGCAAATTCTGCTGATTATACGGTGACCAACAACATTAATGTTAATACTAATGAAACAACCAGCCGTACCATTACGGTAGAAAAGGGCGCTTCTCTGTCTGCTACAAAGCTCATCAATACTCATGGCTTGGGCACCTTGGATGTGGATGGCACGATGAGCTTGTCAGATAAGCTTGAATATACAAACTCGGGCAACAAGAACGCTGTCGCTGTACAATCCATTACAGGTGATGGTTCTCTGACTGTTGGGAGCGCGGATTTTGCCAATGCTTCCAATACGCTTTCTGTACATACTTTCACGGTCAATGGTGCAACGAACATCAATTCTGGTTCTTTGACAATCGCTGGGGGTGTCGTGAACTTGAATGGAACGACCAACAAAACAGGTGGTACACTGACGGTGCAGGGCGGTGAGCTCAACTTCAATGGTACGACAACGCTGGATTCGTTGACCGCCGCGGGCGGTACAACCAACTTCAATGGTGCCACAACCCTCACTTCCGCTTCTTTTAATGGTGGTACGGTGAACTTTGCGACCAATTATTTGACCTTGGCCGGTTTCTCTGCTACGAATAATGCCGCTGTCAATTTCAAACAAGCTGCAGGTGCTACCAGAACAACGTATGCGTTGACCGGTGCCATTACCACTCAAGCTTCTACCATCACCATTGATGAGGGCGTGGAGGTGTATGGTACTTCCTATGGATCCAACAATCAGAGCAAGAAAACACTGTGTGTTAACGGCGAGTTGAACCTTTCCGGTAGCATGGACACTATTTATGGTGATGGCACCGAAATATGTGGGGCTGGCACTATCAATGTTGGACAAAATGTGCGTCTCCATAGTTTTGGGTATAATTCCATAGAGAATATTTCTGTTGCGAAGTTGAACATAGGG
Source organism: Akkermansia sp. (assembly GCA_017558555.1). Taxonomy (GTDB): domain Bacteria; phylum Verrucomicrobiota; class Verrucomicrobiia; order Verrucomicrobiales; family Akkermansiaceae; genus Akkermansia. The sequence goes on along the minus strand of JAFYUJ010000084.1, from coordinate 7,075 downwards.
GGTAATCTGATATTTGCATCATATCACACTAATCCTCAGTTTAATTTTATTGATGGCATAACGACTGTTACCGGAAGCGTTCAAGAAGCACAGCTTCACGGAGCTAGTACGCACGTTAATGTCAACATTAAAGGCGGTGAATTGAAGATGATGGATGGCGGTACGTTTGAGCGCAATACGCTTAACATCTCCGCCGGTGCACTTACTCAAGCTGGTGGTAATTCCTCCATTGCCGGTGTTTTCACCATGACCGGTGGTGAGCTCAAGGTGACGGATGGCACGATGAGCATCAGCTCCAACACCTTCAGCATGACCGGTGGTGAGCTCAAGGTGACGGGTGGCACGATGAGCATCAGCTCCACGCCTACGGTGAGCGGCGGTGCTGTGAGCATCACGGGCGGTTCTCTGGCGTTGACTGCTGCTGCTGCTGAGGCTCTGATGGGCACGGCCGGTGCCACCTTCACCCTGGATGGTGGCACGCTGGATTTGAGCGCACTGACGTTCGACGGCACGGCAGATAATGCTATTGCACTTGGCTCGACATCCGGCTTGACGCTGAGCTCCGGTACGATTAAGCTTGGTGCATTGCAAGCCGGTACAGAGTATCAAATCTTCTCCTTTGGTGAGGGAAGCATCTCCGGTTGGGATGCGCTCACTGTCTCCAACTTCCGCATTGGTGATAAGAGCCTGGATTCCCTGGGCAATGTGACGCTGGAGTTGGGTGCAGATGGTACATTCATGTACACACTTGGAGCAGCCGGGTCTCTCTATTGGGATGGCGGTGCTACGGGCAACTGGAACACTACGGCTACCAACTGGGATGCCACGGCTGCAGATGGAGTGACGGAGAACAACAATGCCTTCCACAACGGAGACAGTGCCATCTTCAACAGCTCTGCCAATGTGACCGTGACAGAAGCCGTGAGCGCCCAAAAGCTCACCGTGCGCGATGGGGCCACCGTGTCCATCACTGAAACGGCGGCCCTCACGGCCTCCACCATCGAGGTGCAGGAAGGCGCCACCCTGGCATTTAAAACGAAGAAGGACGGCTACACCGCCGGGAATATGACCGGCGAGGGTACGGTGGAATTGGCACTTTCCGGTACCGGAACCGGTGGTGCCGGATCCTCCGGTTGGGAGAACAAAGTACAATTGGGTACTGAGTTCGGAGGTAAAACATACATTACGAGCGGTAATTTTGACTTGTGTGATGCAAGTGTAGGCTCCGAACTGCGTCTTGCGCATGGAGTCAATGCTAATGCCTATAGCAGCAGCACGACACTCTCTGCCAATTTGGTATTGGAAGGGACCTCGTATGTGCATGCAAATTCAACGTACGAAATTACTTACAATGGCGGCCTTACCGGTACTCAAGGTGATTTCCGCAGTTCCGGTGGCGGTACTCACACATTTAATGGTACGGTCAATATCAACAAGTTTGAAACAGCTGGCGGGGCTACCGTTAAGTTTAAAGCCTCTACCACGATTAACACGCTGAACGTTACTCAAGGTACGGTGAACTTCAATGGTGCTACGGATATCACCACAGCCAACATATCCGGTGGTACGACGAACTTCTCTACCAATGCCGATATTGATGCGCTGAATATCTCCGGTGGTACGGTGGCTGTGACGGTATCTGATTTTGGTCATGCGGGCGATACCATCACGATGACCGGTGGTACGCTGGACCTGAAATTGGCCACGGCTCAGACGAATCAAACGTTGTTGAGCGCATTGGTTGTAAATAACGCTAATGGCGGTACGTCTTATCTGAAGAATTCTGCTGGGGCAGAAACCATGAAGCGAACGCTTACTTCGGTAAGTATTGCTGCAGGAAACACATTGGAAGTCAGCCAGACCAATTGGAATACATTCTGGTATATCAATGACCTGAGCGGGGCCGGCAACCTGACGTGGAATTCAAATACAACGCACTATACGGCATCTCACATGGTGTTCAAGGGTAATGGCAGTGATTTTACAGGCACGATTACGCTGAACAGAAATAAAGATGTGGAGGAGCGTTCTCACCAGGCCTACATGGAGATTGCTGAGAATGATGCGGTGAAGGGAGCTACACTGGACTTGACAGGCAACAGTGCCACGAGCGTGGCTTCTTTGGCAATCAATGCAGCGCAAGTGACCATGCAGGGGCTGAAAGGCAATGAGCACGCGCACCTCTATGCCGGTGCCGCACCTACCGGTATAGGGACTGGAAACAGTGACCATTCAAACGTCAACCACGCTGTTGCATCATCTGCAGCCAACACGCTGACCATTGCCGGCAGCGGCGAATACACTTTTGCCGGTACCGTTGGCACGGCCAATGATACGGCACATCTGAGTCTGGCGATGACCGGCACGGGCAAGCAGACCTTCAGCGGTACAACCTACCTGGGCAATGTGACTGTGAGCAACGGTGAGCTTGTGTTGAGCGGTGCTGCCAATGCCTATGGCGCCGTGAGCGTGAGCAACGGCACGCTGACACTGGGTGCCGATGCCAAGGGTGTGCTGAGCCAGGCTACAGGCTTGACGCTGAGCGGCACAGGCGTGCTGGATTTGAGCGCCATCGTCTTCAACACAGAAGACAGCACGGATGCGACCACCATCACCTTGAGCAATGGTGCCTTGTTTGATTTTGCGGCCTCTCGGGATGATGTCAACGACCTCATCATCAAACTTGGTGACTTGCAGGAGGGGGTAACCTATCGCTTGTTTGATACCACGAATGGTGGCACGCTGCGCGGCTGGGATGATGCTACGCTGGATTTGGGCAACTTCTGCATCAATGGTACGATGCTCTCTGATTGGGGAGAGGAAGGCGGCAGTGGTACGCTCTCTCTGACCTTCGGGGATGACGGTACATTCCGTTTCGCTTATGAAGCCTTGGTCAATGACATGGTGTGGACCGGTGGCGAAGAAGGTAAGTGGAATGCTACAGATGAGAACTGGGATAATACCCCTCTTGATGAGATAGAGAACAAAGAGGCCTATATTACCGGCAGCGGCGCCACCTTTGAAAGCAACGCCTCTGTGACGCTGGAAGGCGCCGTGGAAGCTGCCTGGATGATTGTGGCCGAGGACACCGAGGTGACGCTGAATGCTGCTGACGGAGCCAGCCTGACGGCTGAAAGCATCGATGTGTATGGCACGCTGAATCTCAACACAGCTGCTACGGCAGAGCTCGTATGGGTAGAGGGTACACTCTCTGCCGATGCTTCCAACCTGGTGAACCTGGACAACATTGATGTGTCCTACGGCGGTACGCTGAACATTGATGCTTCCACCGATACGACGCTGACAGCCAACTTGAATGGCCTGAATGAGGATGGCGAGGAGCCGGTACTGAATGGTATCCTGAACAAGACGGGCAACGGCACCCTGACCTGGGATGCTGCTGATGACACGCTGAGCGTGGGTACGCTCAACATCAGCGCAGGTGGCCTGAAGACGATGGACACGCTGACGGTGGGTACCCTCAATGCCGAGGGGACGACAATCCTGAGTGGCCTGTATGAGGCCGAAACGGTGAATGTGAATGGCGGCAATATCAAGCTGAACTACGTTGATAACAATGCAACGTCTGAAAGCGGTAAGGCTGTGATTGGCACATTGGAACACAAGGACGGCACCTTGACCCTGAGTGGTGAACTTGATATTGACACCATGAGGATTGCTGCAAACAAGACAACAACCGTGTACAATGCGACGCAAACATCTACCTCTAATAAGGTGTTTGGCACCTTGGAAATGGGGGCAGCATCGAAGTTGGTGACGTATAATAAGGCTGGCAGGTCTTATGCCTTGAATATTGATGTGCTGCAGGTGAATGGTACCGGCGCCGAGCTCACTGATGCGTATCACTCCGGCCATGTAAAGATTGGCAAGCTGGATATGGGGGATTCCACAGAGGCTCTGACGCTGAAACTTCAGAAAGGTTCGGATTCAGATCTCGTTTCTCGATACGAGTTTGGCTCTGCTGATGCAGAGGCCGGTGATTTCCGTGGTCGCATTGAGGTATCTTCAGTCAACAAGAATAATCGCCCGCTCAGCATCATTTTGTCCGGTTCTGAGACATTGTCCGGTGCTGTGATTGATTTTGTTGTTAATGCAGGTGTTAGCAATTACTCTTATCTGGGCTTGGGTATTAATACGACAGCAGCCGAGGGTAGTACCCCGTATGCTGCGATTGCCGGTTTGGAATCGGATGCCGCCATGGGGCTGAATGCCAAGGTGTATTCCGGTACGATAGAATATCGGAAATGGGATTCAAATAATCAGAATAATTTCACCAATTCTGCGCTCCGTACCCTCAAGATTAACACGGTGGCCGCAAATGGCGCTCACAATTTCTATGGCGAAGTCTTGGCTAACCTGAATCTGGAAATTGCAGGCACGGGTACCCAGAACTTCCTGGGCGCCAGCAGCAGCTTCAGCGGCTCGATGACGCTGACGGGCGGCACCATGGGCTTCAACGAGGCTGGCAGCAGCTTGCTGGACCGCGCTTCCGGCGTGACGCTGGGTAATGGCACGGTGAAGGCTGTGGAAAGCTTCTCCATCGCCAACGCTGCTGATGTGGTGCTGAATGGCACCGGTACCGGCACGGTTTTCGATACGAACGGTAAGACCATCACCGTGGACAGCAAGCTGACCGGCAGCGGCAAGCTTGTGAAGAATGGCGAGGGCGACCTTAAACTCACTGCGGCCAATACCTATACGGGTGGTACTACTATCAACACCGGTTCGCTCACCATCACCCATGCTCAAGCCTTGGGTGGCAGCGATGGAACGCTCGGTAAGCTGAATGGCTCGGGTACGCTGGTAATCGATATGGCTGATGACAGCACGCGCGTGTTTGCTACCGGTTCGGGCGATACTGCCAACCTGGGCGCTTTCAAAGGTACCGTTGATGTGCAGAGTGGTATTTTCCAGGCCGGTGCGATCAACACTGATGGTGCAGGGGCCAGCAACACCTCGTTTGAAGCGTCCAAGATTATTGTGGGTGCTGATGGTGAGTTTGTCACCCACTTCGGTTTCGGAACAGATAATCAGACAGCAGGCGTGAAAACGTTCTCCGCCGACATGGATTTGATGGATGGCGCTGTTCTTACCAATATCGATGGCCATGTCAACTACACCGGCAATATCCGCTTCAATGTACAGGCCGACGGAACGAGCAAGTCTACAGGAATGGTGAAAATCGACCAATATTGGCAGAAAACACTTGAGCTTTCAGGCCTGCTGGAGGGTGATGGCACGGTTCGGCTGTGTAATCCCTTTAAGGAGGATAAGGCTGTCTACAAGATTACCGGCCAGGAGAACACCTTTGCCGGTACCTTTGAAACCCGTGAGGATGATGGGGTTTCTGCTTCCAGGACCATCGAGATTCGCCTTGGCTCGGAAACCGCAGCTCAATTTGCGGATGTGAGTCTGACTACGGCCACGGTTAAGAGCTACCTGATGCTGGATAGCGATGCCACGATACATGGCCTCTATGGCGTGGCTGATGCAGATAATGCCGTGCAGGCGCAAGATGCGGCGCGCACGCTGACGGTATCCGAAGGTGATTTCGCTGCTTCGTTGCAGGATGGCACGGGAACCCTCGCTCTCACCAAACAGAGTAGCGGCAAGTTGACGCTCTCCGGCGCTAATGCGTACACGGGGGCAACAACCGTGACCGATGGTACGTTGGAACTGCGCGGTGCCGGTCAGGTGGGTACGGGCAATGTGAGCATTGCCAGCGGCGCTCAGCTGACCGCTGCCACCACGGCAACGGCTGATACTGCCTCTGAAACGTGGGCTGCCATTACTGCGAACGAGGGGACAACAGCTTCGTTACAAGGTGCCACTATCACACAGACGGAAAACAGCAGGACATTGAGCATTGCCTCCAAGACGGCTGATACGCAGGGCACCATGACCAACTCCTTGGTGCAACTTGCAGCCGGTGCCAGCCTGACAGTGGATAATATGCTCATCTCTGATAGCAGCCGCATTGCCGGTGCAACTGCCTTTGCTGCCCGCGAAGCTGCTGTGACCAGCGCTGCGTTGACGAACTCTACCATCGCTCTGGGGGCAGGTAATGCCACAGTAGGCCAGACCGAAGCTCTCACATTGACCAGTATGCAGGTCATGAATCCGAACGCTGTTGATGGTACGCTGACGCTTTCCGGTGCTTATAATGTGCTGACGGTAAACTCGGATGCGCTGAGCAACCTTCTGATTCAGAGCGGTAGCAGCTTCGTGGTGGACTTCAACAGTCTCCTTACCGGTACAGGCTTGGCCGATGTGGATTTCGTCTGTCTTGAGTTTGCTGATACCAGCTTTGCGGCTCCTGCCAACACTACCATTTCCGGTTTGTTGGGTGATGAGCAGCTGACGGCTTATTACCAGACGGTGCAGGATATTGGTGTGGCCACCCCCAACGTGGGCGTGTACTTCGATGTCCGCTACATCCCCGAGCCGACTTCTTCGACGCTTAGCATACTGGCGCTGGCAGCTCTGGCTGCTCGCCGCCGCAGAAAATAAACGGTTCGGAGGCGTCCCGCCACGGCGAAGCAAGCAGGGCTAGCCCCGACAGGGGCTTTGCCCTCGCGGCGCAGCCGCGAAGTTCCCGCGGCCGCCGGACGCTGTTCCCGATGCGCAGCATCCGTTCCCGCGCGCAGCGCTGTTCCCCTTGCGAGCGACAGCGAGCCTTGAGCCCCGCCTTGCGGGGCGGCAGAAGGTAGCCCAGAGTGAAGTCACGCAGTGACGGAACTCTGGGGTATCATGCCAAAGGAAGCGGAACCCCGGAGCGCAGCGGAGTGGGTGGCAGAAAGCGAGGTGTGAAGAACTCGCTTGCGCTCGTGGTGGGGGCTTCGTCCGCTTGCGCATTCTACGCCCACCCAGGGAAGAACGCCCTGCGGGCGGGGGGAAAGGCAAGGTAATCAGAGGTAATCAAAGGTAATTTGCCCCTGCGGGGCAGGGAATTTTTTGGCTGCGCCAAAAGGTGCATGAGCCCCGAAAGGGGCTTTTCCCTCGCGGCGCAGCCGCGAAGTTCCCGCGGCCGCCGGACGCTGTTCCCGATGCGCAG
>JAFYUJ010000083.1 GCA_017558555.1 Akkermansia sp. | reverse complement strand
GGATGCCTTGGGCGAGGTATCGGTGAAGGTGCAGTTCGGCGATTGCGATTGCAAGCCCGTTTCCGGCAAGGGTGCCGCAACGGACGTGATTGAAGCCTCCGCCCGTGCGTACCTCAGCGCCGTGAATCGCAACATCACCCTCAATCTGCTGACCCCGGTCTGCTGATGGAGCAGATACGCATCATCGTTGGTCTGGGGAATCCCGGGCGAGAGTACACCGAAACGCGCCACAATGTGGGTTTCATGGTGCTCGATAAGCTTGCCTCAGCCCTTGGCGCGGAGTGGAAGGCAGACAAAGCCCGCAAGGGCGAGTTTGCCGCGGCTCCCGGGGTGCTGCTGGTGAAGCCGCAGACCTTCATGAACAGCTCCGGCGAGTGCGTGGGCCCGGTCATGCGCTATTTCAAGTTCACGCCCGAGCAGGTGCTCGTCATTTACGATGATATTTCTTTCCCCGTCGGCACCCTGCGGCTGCGCGCCGCAGGATCTGCCGGGGGGCACAATGGCATGAAGTCCCTCATTGCCCACTTGGGTAGCGAGCATTTCCCCCGCCTGCGCGTGGGGATTGGTGTGCCCGGCCAGAAGAGCATGGTGGGGCACGTGCTGGGCAAGTTCAGCCCGGATGAACGCCCCCTGCTGGATGAGGCTCTTGCCAAATCAACAGAGGCTGCGCTCACCGTCATGCGAGAGGGTTTTCAAGCTGCGGCCAATCGCTTCAATATCAAGAAAGAAAAGAAGCCCAAGAAAAAGCAGGAGACTGAGGAGTCTGCTCCCGAGGCTGCTCCGGAAACCGGCGCAGAGGATACACCGGTTGCGTGAAAAATCAAGAGATTCTCATGTGCAATGCCCCGCGAGAGATTCGTTCTCGAGGGGATTCTTTATTTGGCCCGAGCGGAGGATGATGCGTTGCGGAAAGAGAGGAAGACAAAACGGTCGGGGCCGGAAGATGTGGTCATGATGCGAGCAATGCGCATGGAGCGACCTTTTGCTGCGCCGGCTTCCCTGGTTTTGGTAAAGCTGGCATCTGTTTCCTTGCATGTGAGCCGGGCACAATAGGCAGGAGCCCCCGAACGATAGGCAATTTGTGCAGCTTGCAGGAAGGCTTCTTCGCTGAAAAATTGGGGGATACGAGCGTTTGTGAGCGCCGGAGTGACCGGGGTATCAGGATATTCTTCTTTTTCCCAATTGTGGTCCATGCTCATTTCCTGGTCTGTAACGCAAAGGTATTGATATCGATTGGGATTATCATCATCCTTGGTAACATCCAAGTGGTACCACTCGCCATCTTCCAACTGAACAAGTCCCCAACAGTGCGGGCTGCCATCCTTGTTGGAGCCTTGGATAATGCGTTGGGGGATGCCCAGCATACCAAGCAACAGGCGCATGCTGCGTGCATAGGCGCCACAGGCTCCCATACCCTCAGCCATCATGCTGGTGCAGCTTTGGTTGGAGGTGTCCTCGTAGTCATACATGGCATGGTGGGCCAGGGCATCGTGCAGGAAAAGGACTTTCTGAAGGCTGGTCATATCCTCGTGCACAGCATCGCGGATGATGGCCTTGCATGCATCCAGCGCGCGAAGCTCATCCTCGGATAAAGTTTGTTCAATTTCCGGATGCTTGTAGCCGGCCAGTATGCGGGTGCCGTCGGAGTAGGTGAGCTGCAGGCGTATATTTCGTGTCCCGTTGTTGCCGTTGTTGAGCCACATGTAGGCATGGTGGGTGGCGTTGTCGAAATAGACACAGCGAGGAAGATGAGAAGCAGTATTTTTAATGACACCCTGTTGGATGGTGATGTCTTTTTCGGGCTGCAAAGTATCGGCCATTCTATCGACGACCGCCCGGAAGGATTCGAGCGAATCAACAACGTTTCTTGTTTTGTCAGAAGCTGCCAATACCGGCGCCGATGCGGCTATAAATGCAAGTGTGATGAGGAGTGAGGTGTGCTTGTGTTTCATTGTTGTTTTCGCGGTGGCGGATTGTTTCCCGGTGTTTCATGCGTCGCGCTGGGCTCTTGGTCATGCAGGCGGCGGTCCAGGGCGAAGTGCCAATCCAGCTTATCGATGGGACCGTGAATGACGATATCGACCATGAAGTCGGAGAGGAAGGTGAGGGGGGCAAGGATGATGGTGGGCAGGCTGGAAACCTTGGGCCAGATGTTGCCGTGGAGTTCCAGCGTGTTCAAATCCAGCTGCATATTCATGGGCACGTTCAGGTTGTGCCCGGAGGCTTGCAGGTTTTTGGTGGTCAGCTTGCCGTTGGCAATCTGGAATTGGCCGGAGGCTTCCTGCAAATCGTAAGAGAGCAGGTGATTGGCCCCCGGCACGTAGTACACCATCTTGTCCACCCCATCTCCCACGCTGCTGACGGAGCTTTGGAATGCCGAGAAGATGCCGGTCAGCATGCGGGTGAACATGTTGGGCTTTTCGCTCATCCCGGTGTTGGTGGCTACATCTTCCAGCTTCATGAGGTGTGCGGGCAAATTGGCCACATAGGAGCTCACCGGGCGGAAGAGGCTCAGTGTCAGCAAGTCACCATCGGTGATGTCTACCCAACCATAGGCCTGGAGGTCATTGACCTCCGGTGAGGGGGTGCGGAAACGAATGTAACCATTGCTCAGGGCATAGGCCTGCACGCTGCCATAGGCTGCGGCAATATCATGCAAATCCATGTTGGAGGCCTTGGCGTAGCCATCAAAGGAGGTGTGCTTGCCGCTGAACCCGATGCGCACCACGGCATCCAGCACACCGCCCCAGCACTTGGCGTTCATCTTGTCCAGCTGCACGTAGTCATCCGTCAGGTAAATGAAGCCCGAAAAATCGGTCAGCGGGATGGCGGTGCCCAGGAAATGGAACGCAGCATTTTTGTCGGCCACAGCGCGGATGGTGCCGCTCATGGGGCGAGTGCAGTCCGAATAAATGGGGAACACGCAGCTGGCGGTCTCGACGTGGGCCGGATCGCGCAGCTCGATATCGGCCATGAAGTGCTGGATATCGCCGTAGAACATGCCGATGGAGTAGGCGGGGTAGACGGTACCACTCACGTTGCGGAGCTCCACAAAGCTATTCTCCACATCGATGATGACCGCCTCGCCGCCCATGCTTGTTTCACGCGTGCCGGTTTTGAACTTCCGGCGGCGCAGCCAGGGCTCATTGTCATAAATGAGCTTGGGGTTGGTGAGGGTGATGCAAATTTTGTCTTTCAGCGCTTTGCCTTGGGCATCTTTGCTGTCGATTCGTACATCCACCACCACGCCGCAGGTGGCCCGGGTGACATAGGTGTATGGGTTGGGCCCCAAATCGGTGCGCAGCCGCTCAGTTTTGTCCGGTTGGTCTTCCAGCGCGCAGAGCATGTACTCCGCCTGCTCGATGCGGGCATCGCAGTAGGATTGAACGATGGTGCCGTTGTCATAGCGCACCGTGGTATCAATGTTGGTGATGATGTTGCGGCTGCGGGGATTGAAGCGGAAATCGCGGATGATGCCGTGGGCTTGTCCGTTGTCGATGAGCTGGTCGACAATATCGGCGCGGATGGTGTTGTTGCCGGTCACGTGTACGTGGCTGGCGATGTTGCCGGTGGCTTTGCCGGTGAATTCCCCCGTCTGGTGGGAGACGTGGATGTCGGCCTCGTAAGCAATGCCACCGTCCTCTGCGGTGTGCAGGGTGGCATCCGCTTTCAGCCCAAGGGGGATGCGCAGCCCGCGGAAAGGTACCAACTTGTGCGGGGTGCGCACCAGCTCGGGAATATCCAGCTGCACCCGGGCGCTTTCCAGCTTGCTCTGCTCCAGATTCCACGAGCCGTTGCCGCGGAGCTGGACGCGCGCGGGCAGTTCCATTTCTTCGCAGGTGAGGCCAAAATGCTCCATCACTGGGGAGAAATCAGCCAAGGGAAGGGTGGCTTTGAGGTTTTCGATGTTCAGCACATTCGGGCTGCTCCAATGAGCATCTGCCGTGAGGTTCAGCTGGTTGCCTTTGTCGTTGTGCAGTGCCAGTTTGATGTTGCCGGTGTCTGCCTGGGGAATATCAAAACGCAGCGTTGCTTTGCCCATCGGCTTGCCGGCTTGCTCTATCGTTTCAATTTCAGCATCCAGGCATGCGGCGGCGATGATGCGGCGCGCCTCGGCCAGGGGGGAGACATCTGCCAGCTCCAGCGCGGGGATGGAGATGCCGGTGGCTTTCCAATCGCCGGCTTCTGCCTGCTGCAAAGCCGCTTTTACCCGCACGATGCCTAAGTGAAGGTTCTGCGGCTCCAGCGCTACATCCTCGCAGCGCAGGGTCAGCTCCGGCTGTTGCAACGTGATGGGGGTGGCTTCTGCACTGTTGAGCGTCAGAGCCTCGGCCGTGAAATGCAGCTCGGCCGATTTGAGATGCTCGGGCATCTTCTGCTGGCCCTGGGTGATGTCGGCTACTTCCAGACTCAGATTCGGGCGGGTGAGGCTATCGCCCTTGTAGTTGACCAACCCGGTGCTCAGTTGCACTTTCAGATTGCTGCACGAGGGCACAAAATGCTCCCATTCGTCCTTGCCGGCATTCAGGGGCAGGGTGGTGAGACGGGCCTGGGCTGTCAGGGTGATATTTTCAGGCAATTCCAATCCCTCCGGCAGGGAGATGGGCTCCTCCACGAAGGTGTTGACCAGCCCCAGCAGCTCGCTCAGGTTCACATCGGCCCGCGCTTCGGCCTCGCCCTGTCCCTTGCGGGCAGAGGCCGTCAGGCTGGCCGCGCCCGAGGGCAGGTTGAGTGTCAGCTTGTCAATGTTGAAATCCCCGTCATCATAGATGAAGGAGAGCTCCAGACGGTCAATCCTGCCGGAGCCGATGGCAAGCTCCTCCAGGCGCAGCTCACCACGAAGTCGAGCCTGTTCTGGTGCATAGTTCTGCGCCAGCGTCATATCGCCACGCAGCTTGATGCTCGGGGCTTTGTCCGCAGGGTAGGAGAACGGCGCGAGCGATGCCGCCGCTTCCGGTTCCAGGAAGGGTTTCACCATGTTGAGCACGTCGGCATCGCTCTCCAGGGTGAAAGAAAGGGTGCGGTCTTGCAGCGAATACCCGGCTTGCAGCGAGGCGGTGGAATCCGGCTGCACCGTGTTGAAACGGAGGGAATGAATCGTCAGCGTTTCATCCTTGTAGGTGATATCCGCTGTAGCGTGGCAAAAGTGCAGCTGCTCCCAATTATAGCGGGGGATGCTCAGCTTGGCGGAAAAATACGGCTTGCTGCCCGCTGCGTGCAGGCTCAATTCCAGGTGGGGTGAATCAGCCGGGGTCCAATGCTGCTCGCTGATGCGGCGGTAGATCAAATCAAACACCGGGGCGTGTTCGCTGAGCAGCGCCCGGAGATTCGGCATCTCCGCGTCTTCTTGCGGCTCGGGGGCCGGTGTGAGCAGCGGTGTCAGGTCGTAGGAGCCGCGCACGCGCACGGGTACACCTGCCACCTGCAAGCTGGCCGCGGTGAGCCGCACCACGTTGCTGCGGCTGATGCGCGCGGCGATGTCAATGTGGTCGATGAGGAGCTTTTGGCCGTTTTCCTGCTCTGTGGGCAGGTGGATGGCGCCACCGCGCAGGTGGGCGGTGTCGGCCCGCAGTTCACCTGCCAGCAGGCGGGAGGCATTGATGCCCACGGACACACTTTTGGCTGTTGCCAGCGGGGTGTCCTCACCGCTTCCGGGAAAAAAGCGGATGCCCTCGGCGCGCAGCGCCAGCCCGCGGCTGGGCTCCAATTTCAGGGCATCCAGCTTCAGGTAAATGCCCTGGGTGGCCAGTTGTTGCTCGATATAGCGCAGAGCCTCCCCGGGCAGCCCCACCAGCGAAAGCCAGCCAATGGTGATACAGCACAACAAGACAACCACCAGACTGAGAGCCGGCAGGAAACTTCCAACTCGTCTGATGGTTAACTTGCGTGCCATAGTTGATTCCTCGTTTGCAGAATCAAATCTCGGGGTCAAACTCGCCTTCCGGCAGCGGGGGCGCCTTGGGCAGATTCTGCTCGATATCATCCAGCAGATTCACCAGGTCTACCCCGCGCTGGGCAGAATTATCATGGCGGAAGCTGAGCCGGGGCGTGTTGCGCAGCACCACTCGGCGGCTCACTGCTTTCTGGATGTTGCCACGGTTGCGGTTCAGCTTTTCCACCACCTGGGCAGCAGCCATGCGGCCTACCACGCCTACCCAGACCTTGCCTTCCTTCAAGTCCTCGGTGATTTCCACATCCAGGATAGAGACGATGGTGCCGGGCCATTCGTACTCCTTTTGCACAAAGGAGCCGATTTCCCGTTTCATCAATTCATTGACCTTGTCTAAGCGGCGTGCAGGCATGGCTTATCATCAGAGTGTTTGCTTGATTTTTTCGAGGGTGTAGCATTCGATGACATCGCCCTCTTCGTAGTCGTTGTAGTCTGCCAGGCGGATACCACATTCCAGACCGGCCTTGACCTCTTCCACTTCGTCCTGGAAGCGGCGCAGGGTCGACATCTTGCCGTCGAACACCACCTGGCCATCGCGCAGTACGCGGGCTTCGGCGGTGCGCAGCATCTTGCCGTCCGATACATAAGACCCCGCAGCCTTGCCTTTGTTCAACTTGAACACCTGGCGAATTTCGGCATGTCCCAACACAGTTTCGCGGGTCTCAGGTTCCAGCAAGCCCAGCATGGCGTCCTTCACCTGGTCAATCAGCTCGTACACGATGGAGTAAATCTTCACCTGCACGCCCTCGCGCTTCACCGTCTTCACGGCGTTGCTTTCCACCTTCACGTTGAAGCCCAGAATCACGGCGTCGGAAGAGGAGGCGAGCAGTACGTCGTTCTCAGAGATGGGACCGGCCGCAGCACCGATGAACTGGCATTCCACCTTGTCGCTCTCGATGTCCATGATAGCCTTCTTGATGGCTTCCACAGAGCCCTGCACGTCGCCCTTGAGGTAGAGCTTGAGCACAGCTTTCTGGTTGCCATCACCCATCATGGCCAGGATGTCCTCCATGCGGGAGCGCTTGGGCGCGGCCAGGCGTTCCTGGCGCAGGGCTTCCTGGCGCTCGGCAGAGAGCTTGCGGGCAGCGCGTTCGTTTTCCATCTCCACCAGCTCATCGCCCACATTGGGGGTCTCCAGGAACCCGGAGATTTCCGCAGGCATACCGGGGGTCACTTTCTTGATGGCCTTGCCGCGGTCGTCAAAGAGGGTCTTGATTTTGCCGGAGAAGGGGCCGCAGATGAAGGGCATACCCACCTTGAGGGTGCCGCTCTGCACGATGACGGTGGCGGAGCTGCCCTTGCCCTGTTCCATGCGGGCCTCGATGATGGAGGCGCGGCAGTTGGCCTTGGGGTTGGCTTTCAGCTCAAGCACTTCGGCTTGCAGGCAGAGCAGATCCAGCAGTTCGTCCATGCCCTCACCCGTGTGGGCGGAGACGTTCACACATTCAATATCACCGCCGAAGTCCGTGGGCATCAGCCCCTCTTCCATGAGCTGCGTGCGCACGCGCACCGGATCGGCTGCGGGCAGGTCGCACTTGTTCACAGCCACGATGATGGTCTTCTCCGCAGCCTTGGCGTGCATGATGGCTTCGCGCGTCTGCGGCATGATACCGTCGTTGGCCGCTACCACCAGCACCACAATGTCCGTCACGTCGGCACCGCGGGCGCGCATCTCGGTGAAGATGGCGTGGCCGGGGGTGTCAATGAAAGTCAGCAGGTTGCCGGCGTGGTCTACAGTGTAAGCTCCAATGTGCTGGGTGATGCCACCGGCCTCACCGGATACCACCTTCGTGCGGCGAATGAAGTCGAGCAGGGAGGTCTTGCCGTGGTCCACGTGGCCCATCACGGTGATGATGGGGGTGCGCAGCTTCAGGGCATCCTCGGGTTCTTCTTCCACAGCCACAGCCTCGGGCTCCTTCACCACTTCCTGCGGGGCTTTCACACCGGCGCCTTTTTCGCGCTTCACGCGTTCGTAGGCAAAGCCGTGTTTCTCGCACAGGGCTGCCACCTGGTCGCTGTCCAGCGTGGTGCCGGGGTTGGCAAACACACCCATGGGCAGCAAGTCAGCAATCAGCTTGAAAGGCTTGAGCGCCATGTGCTGGGCCAGCTCAGCCACGGTGATGGGGGCTTTCACGTTGATGGTGTTGCCCGTTGCAGGGGCCGGGGCGGCTTCTGCTTTGGGTGCCGGGGCAGGTGCCGGGGTCGGCTTGGGCTCGGCTTTGGGGGCAGGCGCGGGCGTGGGCTCAGCCTTGGGGGCTGTCTCCTTGGCGGGGCGCTGCTTCTTCTGCGGGTTCAGCAAATCAAGTGCAGCTTTTTTGGGGGCTGCCGGCTTGGTGTCAGCCTTAGCCGGGGCCGGGGCGCTCTTCTTTTTCTTGGCGCCGCCAATCAAATCAAGCACCTCGTGCTTTTTGTCGTCGTTATGGGTTGCCATTGTGAAATCTTGTTGTTGTGTCTGGGGTGTTGGGGGAGTAATCAGGCGTTCTGCGCCTTGGAGATGATGTCCTGTGCCTGCTCGGCGTCAATGCTCAGGGCCTCCACCAAGTCTTCTGCCTGCACACCAAAGGCGGCGATGCCCTGCACGGTTGTGAAACCACAGGCAATCATGGCTGTGGCCAGTTCCGGGGTGATGCCCAGCACATTCACCAACTCATTAGCGCCTTCGCGGGCGTGCGTCTGGGCCACGGTGTCATTGTTGTAGGGTTCCACGCGCACATCCCAGCGGTCGCCGGGGGCGGAGATGAGGCGGGCCGTCAGGCGCACGTTCTGGCCGCGGCGGCCCTTGGCCTTGGCTGCGGCTTTGTCATCTGCCACGTACACGGTCACCACGCGGTTATCGTTGTCCACCGTAATCTTGACGGGCTCGATGGGGGCCAGGGATTCCTGCACCATCGTGGCCTTGTCCTCGGTGTATTCCAGAATGTCAATCTTCTCGTGGTTGAGCTCGTTGACCACGTTCTTCACTCGGGCACCGCGCATGCCAACGCATGCACCGATGGGGTCCACATTCTCATCGTTGCTCTTCACAATCAACTTGGTGCGGTAGCCGGCATCGCGCACGATGTTGATGATTTCTACCGTGTTCTCAGCAATCTCAATCACCTCGTTTTCAAAGAGCCGGCGCACCAGATTGGGGTGGCTGCGGGAGAGAATCAGCTCGTTGCCGCGGGCGCCATCGCGCACTTCCACAATGTAGAAACGCATCTGGTCACCGCTGGCGTACTCCTCGCCCGGAATGCGCTGGCGCTGCGGCACCAAACCTTCAAAGCGGTCTACCTCCACAATCACGTCACCCTTCTCGTAGCGGCGCACGGTGCCGGTCACCACTTCGCCGATACGGTCCTTAAAAGCATCGGCCAGCATTTCCTGCTCGGCCTTGCGGATGCGCTGCTGCATGGTCTGGCGAGCCGTCTGCACCGCAATGCGGCCAAAGTCCTTGGGCGTGATGTTCACGGAAAGGGTATCGCCGGCCTGCAGCACCTTGCCGCTGCGGGCGCCAATGGCTTCTGCCACCGTCAGCTTGATTTCGTTGAAGGGATCCACCACTTCTTCATCCGGTGTCACCACCATCGTGGCCTTAATCTTGACAGTGCCCTTCTGCGGGTTAATCACGGCGCGCAGCCCGTGAATGCGGTCTGCACCGGGTACCATCTTGGAATACGCTGTCAGGAAGGATGCTTCAAGCGCATGGATAACATGTTCACGAGTCAGGTCTTTTTCGCGAACGTAGTAGTCAATCAGGGCGGAGATGTCTGTGGTGGCCATGGTATGCGGATGTGTTTGTTCGTTGTGAGTTTGCTGTCTACAAAAAAAGAGCGGGTCTCAGACCCGCCCCAATCTTCATAGACCGGAACTTGTACGCACGCATCCTATCCCTTTCCCCTTTGCTTGTCAAGCATAAAATGATATCTTTGAAAACCCTCCATCAGTTAGCCAAACGTCAATTTGTGAGTGTGCGCAGCACACTTCTTCACTTACCTTTTGGCGCAGCCAAAAAATTCCCGATTGCCCGGAGCTTCGAAGGACAATCGCCTTCCGTCTCCGGCAAGCCTACGCCGAGACAGGCGGCGTAGCTCAAAATGGACTCATTTTGAGCGAAGACGGGCTCCCCACCATCACCCCCGTTAGGGCCAAATTACCTCTGCCGCAGGCAGAAATTCCCTGCCCCGTCAGGGGCAAATTACCTCTGATTACCTCTCCCTTTCACCCCGCCCGCAGGGCGTTCTTCCCTGGGTGGGCGTAGAACGCGCAAGCGGACGAAGCCCCCACCACAGCCCTATGCCGCCCGCCCAAAGGCCGGGCTATCATCTCGGCGCGCAACGTGCATCGGGAACAGCGTCCTGCGGACGCGGGAACGTTGCGGCTGCGCCGCAAGGGAATCTTGAGCCCCGCTCTGCGGGGCGGCAGAACGTAGCCCCGGGTGCAGCCACGAGGTGGCGGAACCCGGGGGTATCATCCCAAAGGCAACGGAACCCCGGAGCGCAGCGGAGTGGGTGGCAGAATGTTCGTGCTAACACATGAGATGACAGACAACATACGGCACTAATAAACCACGCCTACCGGCTCCGGCTAACGCCCTCTGC
>JAFYUJ010000082.1 GCA_017558555.1 Akkermansia sp. | reverse complement strand
CCTTCGGGCTCGTGCTACGGCACAAAGCCGCCGCGCGGTACATTAGACTTGCATCATAGCAAATATAATGATACAAAACTCACGCGCAAAAGTGTAACCTATGTAGTTGAACTAAAGTGTTACCCATGTGAGTGACGCGCCGGCCACGTATGTGCCCCCCCCAAAAAAAAAGCCCCCGCAGCTTTGAGCAAGCTGCGGAGACTGAAATGGGGCTGTACCCTGTCTTTACTTGGTCACGAGGGGGTGGCCGGTCATCTCAGCGGGCTGGGGCACGCCAAGGAGGCTGAGCAGGGTGGGGGAGATGTCTGCCAGGATACCGTCGGTCATCTTCACCTCGGCCTGGTCGGGGCCGCAGTAGATGAGGTCCACCAGGTTGGTGGTGTGGGCGGTGTTGGGGGAGCCATCGGGGTTGAGCATGTTCTCGCAGTTGCCGTGGTCGGCGCAGATCAGGCAGCAGCCGCCCAGCTCGCGAATCTTGGTCACGCACTTCTCCAGAGCCTTGTCCACAGCCTCGCAAGCGGTGATACCGGCTTCCAGGTAGCCGGTGTGGCCCACCATGTCGGGATTGGCAAAGTTCATGATGGCTACATCGTAGTTGGCGATGGCATCCACAAACTTATCGGCCACTTCACCCACGCTCATCTGGGGCTTCAGATCGTAGGTAGCCACCTCGCGGGGGGAGGGTACCAGGATGCGGTCTTCGCCCTCAAACTGGGTTTCCACACCACCGTTGAAGAAGAAGGTGACGTGAGCATACTTTTCCGTTTCAGCGATGCGCAGCTGCTTGAGGCCGGCGTTGGCCAGCACCTCGCCCAGGATGTTGGTGAGCTGCTCCTGCTCGAACACCACGGGGGTGGGGTAGCAGGCTTCGTATTCGGACATGGTGATGTAGTGTACCTTGGGGTGTACACCGCGGTCGAAACCATCAAAATCATCATAAATGATGGCGCGGGAAAGCTCGCGGGCGCGGTCGGCGCGGAAGTTGAAGAAGAAGACCACATCGCCATCGCGCATGCGCTGGGTGTTGCCTTCGCAGAAGATGGCGGGCTTCAGGAACTCATCAGTCACACCTTCGGCATAGCTCTTTTCGGCATATTCAGCGGGCGTGCAGGTGCACTGCTCGCCAATGCCGCGGACGATGGAATCCCAGGCCACCTGAACGCGGTCCCAGCGCTTATCGCGGTCCATGGCGTAGAAGCGGCCCACCACGGTGGCAATCTTGGCACCATAAGGAGCCACCGCATCCTGCAAGGTGGTGATGAAACCGGCACCGCTCTTGGGGTCGGTGTCGCGGCCGTCGGTGATGCAGTGAATCATGATGTCCTTCACGCCGGCCTCGGCAGCAATCTTGACGATGCCGATGAGGTGGTCGAGGTGGGAGTGCACACCACCATCGGACACAAGGCCCATGAGGTGTAAGCGGCTACCGGCAGCCTTGGCAAAGGCATCGGTGATAACGGAATTCTTGGCGAGGGAGCCATCTGCAATAGCGTTGGAAATGCGGCAGAGGTCCTGGAAAACGACGCGGCCTGCGCCCAGGTTGAGGTGGCCTACTTCGGAGTTGCCCATCTGACCATCGGGCAGACCTACATCCTGCCCGGAGGCTCCGAGCATGGAGTGGGGGCATGTAGCCAGCAGTTGATCGGTGAAAGGCGTGTTGGCCAGCACTGTGGCATCGCCTGTCTGCTTGGCAGCTTTGGGGCCCTGGGGATTGCGGCCCCAGCCATCGCGGATGATAAGTACTACGGGTTTATTTGCCATGCGCCTAATGTAGCACCTTATGGCACTTTTGTAAAGAACCGATGCTGCGTGCAGGAAAGAAATCCGCCGGGGTCAGGCAGTTTTGAAGCGGCGGGTAATCAGCATGAAGATGATACCAATCACCACACACATGCCACCGTAGAGGAGGAACGTGGAGGTGGCGGCGGGGTCATCCACGAGCGAGGTCATGTAGATGACGAGCGCATTGCCGAGGGTGGAGGAAATATACCAGAAGCTCAGCACCGTGCTCTTCATGTTCTTGCCGGCGGCGGTGTAGGCATATTCCAGCCCCGTGGTACTGACCAGGATTTCAGAGATGGTGAGCAGGAAATAGGGCAGGGACTGCCAGAGGATGCTGAGCTGCTCACCACCATCGAGACGAGCCTGAAGCCAGGCCACCGCACCGTATGAAATACCTGCCAGCACGATGCCGATGCCCATGCGGCGCAGCGGGGTACTCCAGCGGCCGATGTGCGGGTAGACAGCCAGTGTGAGCAGGGGAACAAAAATCATCACCAGCAGCGGGTTGATGCTCTGCATCTCCTCTGCGCCAAAGCGGAAGCCTGCCCAAAGCTGGATGGGTTGCATTTCCTTGCCTTGCAACACCCAGCTGGACATGGTCTGCTCATACAGACTCCAGAAAGGGATGATGAGGGTGAACACAATCAGCACGCGCATCAGCCCTCGGGTGTCGGCGATTTGTTCTGCGCTGTAGCTGGCGGCTGTTTTTTCCCTGCCGAGGTAGAGCATGCTGCCGGCGGTGCCAAAGAAGTTCTGCACGCCTCGCGTGGCGGCCAGGTGCAGTGCGGCCAGTACCACGGCGGCTACATACAGCAGCATGGTAAGCAGCCCGCACAGGGAGGAGATGACCTCTCCGCAGCCCATCAGGCTGGCCAGGGTGGTACCCGCATCCTGGCACTGCACAGCCAGCAGCACCACGATGGGGGCAATCACGATGAATGCTGCAATGCGGATGGCGGTGTTGGTGGCCTTGGAGACTTGATCGCCGCCGTGGCGTGCGCATGCCTCCCGGGCTCCGCGGAAGATGCGGCAGAGCAGGGTAGAGAAGAAATGAGCGTGGGTTGGCTCTTTGTGGCGGTAGAACTTGCGCCCGCACCAGAAGATGAACGTGGCAATGGCCATGAATATACCCGGGATGGCGAAGGCCCAGCTGTAGCCCCAGGTCTGGCGGATGTAGGGCACAACCAGGAATGAGAAGAATGAACCCAGGTTGATGGACCAGTAGAAGGCGGCGTACACACGGGTCATCACCTGCGAGGGTTGCCCGTCCACCTGGTCACCCACAAAGGCCGAGACGCAGGGCTTGATGCCACCTGCACCCAAGGCAATGATGAAAAGCCCCAGGAACAGCAGATTTTCGCGCATGTCCAAGCTGGTTGTCAAATCGGCCAGTGCCAGCACGCCGTGCCCCAGACAGTAGAAGAGGGAAATGTAGAGAATGGTGCGGTAGCGCCCCAGAAAGCGGTCGGCTATCCAAGCCCCAAGCAGCGGCAGAATGTAAATGAGTGAGATGAAGAGGTGCATCACCTCCACAGATTTGGTCTCGCTCATCATCAGCTCGTTAATCATGTACAGCGCGAGAATGCTGCGCATGCCGTAGAAGCTGAAACGCTCACACGCTTCGTTGCCTACGATGAAAATCGTCTGCTTGGGGAGTCCCATGGTTGTGGCACCGGGTTAGGGCTGTTCTGTAGCGCCCTTGATTTTGTCGGACAGAAGGACGTTGTGGCGGATGTAGGCAGAGTTCTGCCAATCCGTCATGATGTCGCTGCGCAGCTTGCTGTTGAATTCCGGCATGTACATGCCCACCTTGGTGTAGGTGTACTCCTGGCTCAATTCGATGCTGCGGGATACCACGGCGGAAATGGCGGCGCCTTCGGGCAGCACAACCAGGTTGGACAGCTTGCCGCTGGGGGTGCTCATGAGTGCCTGCGGTGTGGCACCGCGGGGCAGCTCGCTCCCCAGCCCACCCAGAGAGACGGGGCCGAAGACACTCACCTGTGCGCCGGCTGCGGTGGCTTTGTCGAATGCGGCGTTGATGTCACCGCCATCCAGCGTGGCTGTCATTTCATCATACAGCTTCCGGGCGGCATCTGCCAGGGCAGATTCGTTGCGCTCGGCCTTCAGGTCAGCCAGAGCTTTGTCGCGGGCTTGCTCGTAGGGCAACACGGTGGGAGCCTCGATGGCTTCCACGCGGGCCAGGATGAGGGTGCCTTCCTTGGTGGGGAAGAAACCGCGAATCTGGCGGATAGAGGTGCATTTCTCTGCATCGCCGGCGGCTACTGCGGCCTCGTATTCTGCCACGGTGGGGGCGGTGTCCACCTCGTTGAAGAGCACCTTGCCAAGCTCGATGCTTTCGCCGTTGTGGTCCACAAGTGTCTGCAACTCAGCGGGAATGGTGCCCAGGGTGCAGAGGGGAAGGGTGATGTGGGTTTTGCCATCAGCCAGCAGATAGGTGAAGGGTACGTTCTCCGGGTTGGCTGCGGCGCCTTCCAGCATTGGGTCGAGCCCCTTGCCGTTGGCTTGGGAGAGGTCCTGCATGATGATATCGGCCGTGCTCATCAGGGCATCCAACGTAGCATCTTCTGCCGGGCGCAGGGTGTAAAGGGAGATGATGCGGCGCTCGTCGCTCTTGTAGCGGTCCTTGTTGGTCTCCCAGTAGGCCTTGAGCTCTTCTTCCGTGGGCTCGGCAGGGGCGGGCACGGCTTCCTTGGGCAGCCAGGCCGTCTTGCCGCTCACACTCTGGTGGATGGCATCAATCAGCTCGCTCTGAGCCTTGGTGTTGTATTGCAGATTGTCGGAGACAAGGGCGTTGATGCATTCCCACACCATGATGTCGGCCACCACATCGCGGAAAGCCTTTTCTGTGGGATTGCTGGCTACGCCGTTGTGGTAGCCGGTCATGCGCTGGTAAAGAGCCTGGTCAAAGCTGCCATCGGCGTTGATGAAAGCGGGCATCGCCTGGATGTAGGCGTCAATCTGCTCTTTGGAGGGGGCAAAGCCCAGAGCCTTGGCCTCTGCTTTCAGCACCGCGCGGTTCACGGCAAAGTTTATCTCGGATTCACCGGCCATCCCATAACCCCAGGAACGATATACGGCATCCAGCGTGCCCATGGCGCGGTCAATCTGCGGGGTCTGGCTCAGCCAGGCCATCATGGCGGCACTTTCCGCTTCGTTCATTTCCCCGTTTTTATCGGTGTCGAAGCGTTCGCGCATTTTGCTGGCGGTGTTGGAGTAGAGGGACTGCACGTAGGCGGTGCCATTTTGCCCCAGATTATAGGTCTCAGGGTAGCTGTAGCCCGTGCCGTCAACCTGGATATAGAAATCGTTGCTCAGGGGATTCTGCTTGCCGCTGTAGTCCATCATGATGAAACCGATGAGCAGGGCTGCAATCACGATAAGTGCCAGCAGGGAGTTCTTGCGGATGAATTCGAGGAGTGTCATGGCTGTAAAAAAGCTTTACCCGGCACGCTTGACGGGCATCGCGACCATTCTACCGAATTCTCCCTCCGTTTCAAGCCGAAAAATGCCTTACTGTGTCAGCGTGTGGGCTTTGTTAAGAAAGCACAATATCCGTCGGCTTGCAGCCCGGCGGATGCTGCAAAATAAGGGAGCGTAAATGGGGATTTGTCGCGCAGAATGCGCGACAACGGATTTCAAATTTTAGAATTTCAAATTGCACATTTGGAAAGTTCCCCGCGCCGCAGGCGCGGCAAGCTTTGAGCCCCGCTTGCGGGGCGGTAGAAGATAGCCCGGG
>JAFYUJ010000081.1 GCA_017558555.1 Akkermansia sp. | reverse complement strand
TTAAACGTATCATGTCCCGCTCTTGCGGGCTGGGTGACTCTCACTACCTTTTTGACAAATTAAGGCAAGCCTTTTTCCTCCGACACCCATTTCTGAGGTTGAAGTTAATCCCCATCTGTCAGCAAATCTGAAAAAGAGCCTCTTGTTCTCTGGCTGTATTGAATTTGCTTGCGAAATGGTCAAAGTATGCGATAATAAGCCAAGCCTATGCAAGAGGACACAGATCAGTTTTACAAAGAGCCGACCAAGAAGGAATGGACCGGTTTCTGGACGCTCATCGCAGTGCAGGCACAAAATGCTTTCAATGAGAAGGCAGTGCAATTTTTGTTGATTCCGCTGGGGGTGTGGTTGTGGGGTGCCGCGGGCAGCACGCTGGAGTACATGTTGGGTGCCATTTTTGTGATACCCTACATTTTATTTTCGCCCCTGGTGGGGTGGCTGGCAGATTGTTTTTGCAAGACGCGCATCATCCAGGTGATGAGCATTGTGCAGATATTGGTGATGGGCTGCATGTTGTTCTGCTTTTACCAACATGATATGCGGGCTGCCATCATCTGGTTTGCGGTGTTTGCCACACAGGCCACCATCCTGAGCCCGGCCAAGAAAGGTTTGGTGAAAGACCTGCTGGGCTCGCGCTACATTGGCTTTGGCTCGGGTATCATTGAAATCAGCCTGGTGTTTGTGCTGCTTTTGGCGCAGATTGGCGTGTGTTTCTGGTACAGTTACCTGCTGGATGCCTACTCCACCGGGCCCAACGGCATTGAGGAGGCCGGTTGGCAAGCCGCCATTCTGCCCACGTGGATTTTCATCATCCTGGCTGTGCTGGTGGCAGGTGCCTCCTTCCTGGTGCCGCGCTACTCTGCCAAGCAGACGCGCAAGTTCAGCTACAGCTTGTTCTATGAGCACTTTGTGCAGATGAAGTACCTGTGGAAGGACCGTCTGCTGCGCCTCAGCGAGCTGGGTATTGCATATTTCTGGTGTCTGGCCGGCTCTCTGTTCCTGATTTTGATTCAGATTGCCAAGGCCATGCAGACAGCTGACCCGAATGTGGACTTCAGTATGCAGTGTGGCATCCTGATGGCCTGGCTGGGCGGCGGCGTGGTGTTGGGCGGTGGTATTGCCTCCCGACTGTGCAAGGGCAAGAATGAGCTGGGGCTCATTCCGCTGGGTGCCATCGGCATCACCGTGTGCACGTTCATGCTCACCCTGTTGGATGCCTCCACCATCGCCAGCCACGTGTTCCTCTCTCTCACCGGCGCTTTTGGTGCGGCCTATCTCGTGCCGCTCAATGCTTTCCTGCAAGACAGCTGCGACCCCGCCAACCGTGGCAACATTATCGCCGCCGGCAACTTGTTTGACAACCTGATGGGCCTGGTGGCTGTGGTGCTGATGTGGCTCATGCACGAGTATGGCGCCAGCCCGCAGCAGCAGTTCTTCATCCTGTTCCTCATGAGTGCTTTCATCATGGTGACCTCTCTGCGTCTCATCCCGCAGGAGTTCATCCGCATGGTGGGTATCTGGGCGCTCAAGTTGGTGTATCGTCCCCGCGTCATCAATGGCGAGCGTATTCCGGAGCGCGGTGGTGCCCTCATTGTGGCCAATCATGTCACCTTTGGTGACGCGCTCTTCCTCACCATGGTGAGCCCCCGCCCGGTGCGCTTTGTTGTGTCGGAGGAGTTCATGATGACCCGCCTTCTGGGCTGGGTATTGGAAATCTTCAACTCCCTGCCCATTTCCAGCAAGAACCCGCGTGAGGCGATTGTGAATGCCGCCAAGGGACTCCGTGCCGGCGACCTCATCTGCATTTTCCCGGAAGGGCAGCTCACCCGCACCGGTGCGCTCACCCCCATGCGCCGCGGTATGGAAGTGATTGCCCGCCGCGCGGGTGTGCCCATTATCCCTGTGTACATGGATGGGCTGTGGGGCAGTATTCTTTCATACGCCCGCAATCGTTTCTTCAGCAAGCTGCCGCGCCAGCTGCCTTATCACTTTACCGTGGCAGTGGGTGAAGCGCTGGACCCCGACACGTTCAACAGCAAGCTCATCATGCGCACCTTCCGCCATCTTTCGGCCCTCTGTCTGGAGGCAGCCGGCGGAGGCAGCCGCGATGCCCTGGTGCGCCAGTTGGAGATGTATGGCGAGCGTCCTCTGGTGCATTGCCAGGAGGGTACGCTGAGCGGTATTCAGATTGCAGCGGCGGTCATTGCCCGCCAGGCGCCGGAAAATTATCCCCGCTTGCTGCGTACCTGGCTGCAGCTGCTCATCGATGGCACGGAAGATTTGGTATCCTTCCACCGCGTGTGGATGAACACGATGCAGGTGCGCCGTGTCAATGCCCTCAAGGAACGCCACCGCCACCCCTTGCTCACCACGGTGGGCCATGGTGAGCCCTGTGAAATGGTGATTGGTGTGATGTGGCCCATCCTCACCCGCACCCCGGTGCATTTGATTGAGAGCGCCGGCACGCAGTTGGATTCCTGCATCTCGCAGATTGCGGGTGGGACGCACATGCGCCGTATCTTGTTGGAGACGGTACCACCCCGCCAGGTACCTTTCTACGATTTCAGCGGTGGTCCGGATATGTCTACGCCCAATACACGTTGGCGTCCCTGCATGGTGACGGCTGAGGGGGTGGTCATTTCCATGAGTACTTCCAACAGCGTATTCAAAATCAACGATGGAACCATCCAGCTGGGTGCCCGTGCCCGCACGCGTGGCCTGTTGCTACCCTGCTTTGCGGTGGAGGAGGATGAGGAAAACAGCACTACCGTGCTGACCTGTCCCAGCCTGAGCAAGCCCTACACTTTGCCCGCGAAGTTGTATCTGGATGAAAGCGGCTTCCTGGCCCAGTTGTCCTGAGCCTCTTCCCTTTTTTATCATGTCCGAGCAGCCTCCCCAGCTTCGCGCGCGGTGGCTGCTCGTGTGTTTGTGTGCGCTGGTGGCTCTGGTGGGGCTGGGCGGCTCTGCCTGGCGCATCGCAACGGAGGGGGTGGGGGTGCTGGGTGCCAACAATGCGGTGCCCTGGGGCTGGGATATTGTCTCCTTCGTGTTCTGGATTGGCCTGGGGCATGCCGGCACGCTCATCTCGGCCATGTTGCTGCTGAGCCGGCAATCCTGGCGCGGGGAGATTGCCCGCCATGCGGAGCTGATGACGCTTTGCGCCATCCTTACAGCGGCAATTTACCCGCTGGTGCATGTGGGGCGCATCTGGATGCTGTGGCTGCTCTCCCCGCTGCCGGTGGCCAGTGGGGTGTGGCCCAATGTGGCCTCTCCCCTGGTGTGGGATGCCCTGGCCATCGGCTCGTACTTTGTGCTTTCGCTCATGTTCTGGCATATTGGCATGCGCGGTGAGCGAGCGGATGTGGGCCACCTGCGCCCGCTGTGGGGGCGCGTTTGCATGGGGCTGGCCGTGGTGCTCACGGTGTTGGTGATTACGGTGCATAGCGTGGTGGGGTGTGATTTTGCGGTGCTTTTTCGCTGGCATGCCCCGGGGCTGCCGCCGTATTTTGTGTGCGGGGCCTTGCTCAGCGGCATGGCCGCGGTGCAGCTTATTGAGCTGGGGATACACCGCGGGGCGCAGAGCCGCTGCCGCGAACCCCTGGCCCGGCTTACTCTGGTCTTCAGCCTGCTGATGGGGCTTTTTTACGCCCTGGAACTGTGGGAATCTCCCGGGTTGTGGAGTGGGGGCTATGCGTTCATGTTGGCTTGCAATGTGCTGTTGCCGGGGGGGTATTGGTGTGCAGCTGCCCGCAGCAGCCGCAAGCTTATTGCCTTTGTGAGTGTGGGGGTGCTGCTGGGCATGTGGTGGGAGCGTGTGCATATCATCGTGTGCCGCTCGGAGTGGTACACTGAGGCTTCGTATGCCCCCAGTGGGGTGGATGTGGCCATGCTTTGCGGGGGAGTGGGGCTGTTTCTGGCGCTGTTTCTGGCGCTTTCTGCCCGCATGCCCTGCGAACAGGCATGCCCCGCCGCCGCGGCAGCTTTGCCCTGCCGATATCAACCCGGGCGTGTAGCCCGGGCCGGGATGATTGCCGGGGTATTGGGCTTCCTGGGGTGGTATGCCGCTACCCAGTGGGCTGATACGGCCGGGGTGGTGAGCGCGCGCCCGCTGGGGTATCCTTTTATCATACCGCCGCTGCTGGTGTGCGCTTTGTTGGGTGCAGGTCTGGCTTTGGCACTGCTGTTTTACGTTCATCTCCGCAAGCGTTCATGAATCCCCGTTCTCTCATCGTGGCTGTGTTGCTGTTGTTGCTCGCCGGGGTGTTTCTCTGGCGGGTGGAATGGGATACGGCCTTTCTGCCCGCGCGTTTCAATGCGCAGATGACCGAGCGCGAGCCTCGCTCCCTCGCCGCGCCGCCCGGAGCAGTGCCTTTTGGGGAGCCTCACATCACACCTGTTTCTCACCTGTATCGCCGCTATTGTGCCGCTTGCCATGGGGAGCAGGGCGAGCCCCCCGCTTTCCTGGCTACTTATCCCGGCATGCCGTCCATACCTTCACTGCGCGTGCCCCCGCCCCAGCCTGCTACCTGGGCGGAGAGTCTGGAGCTGGGACGCGGTGCCATGCCAGCCTATGGTGCGGTGCTCACGCCCGAGCAGCGCGAGGCTCTGCTGCGCTACCTCCCCACCCTGGGGAGCGCATCGCCACCCTTCCTCGCTGCCTCTCCTGCGAGGGTAGCGGTCGAGGTAGCCCCGGCGCGGGCGTTGCCTGCTGCACCGGCCCGCCCCTGGTGGGCCATTGCCACGGCTTGGGGACTCTCTCTGGTATTGGGCGGGTTCTTTGTGCGGCACCTGCTCATCTTGTGTGGGGCAGGGGGGCGCGGCGGTCGGTTTGAAGTGCAGCTGCTGCTCACTCTCGCGCCCCTGGCGCTCGGGCTGGCGGTGGGGCAGCTGTTGCCCGGCGGTGCGGCGTTCACCTTGCCTGCCTGTGCTTTCCCTGCGGGTGTGGCGCTCTATGCCCTGCGCCGCCGTGGCCAAACGGAGCCTTTTTACCGCCCGCTCATGACTACCGCCCTGGCTGTGGCGGCTTATGCCCTGGTGGTACCTCATATGGTCGGCACCTACCTGCCCGGGCGGCTCGCTCATCTGTCTGCTGAGCATGGCGCAGGCTTCATCGCTCTCATGGCGTTGCTTCTGTTGCTTTACCTCTTGCCTTTTCCCCCCCGCCGGCGCATGCTCCATGCGGCTGCTGTGCTGCTGGCGCTTCTCTTGTTCTGATACCTCCTCTTTTGTGAGAGTGGCGGACGTTCCGGCGCGACAAAATCCCGTTTTTCCTTCTTTTCATCGCTCGCGGATGCTGCTACAATAGCCGGCGTATGAAAAAAGTGCTGCAATGGTTTTTGGTACTGGCTTTGTGTGCATGCCCTCTGGCTCAGGCCGCCTGGGATGCTGATAAACTCATGGATAAGTTCCTGCAAGCGGGGTTGGATGCCCTGGAAGGGGAGCAACAACGCCGCCAGCAGGCCAAGGCCGCAGCCCAGGCAAGCCCGGCTGATGCTCCCGCCACAGCGGCAGATGACCGCACCCCGGAGGAACGCGCCAAAAGCATGCTTGCGGTTTTTCTGGACCACGCCATGACCCCCGGCACCGACCCTGTGGCTGCGCGTGTGGCCCATACGCTCAAGGATTCCGCCGATATCCTCTTACAAGAATACAAGGAGGAGTACAAGGAAGAGGGCCGCGCCTACGCCCGCGAACTGGGGGATATTATCGTGGCCCGCGTGCAGGAAGACCCCAAAATCCAGTCCTCCATCCATTCCATTCAGGCCTTGTGCTGGGGTGTTATCGTTTATCTGACACTCGTCACCCTCGTGATGCTCATCTCTCTGCTGCACCTCAGGCGTATCAACTCCCGCTTGCTCCGCTCGGTGCAGGATTTGCAAAAACGCCTCCTTCCCTGAGTTTTTCTGTATCTCCCCTGTGTGCGCAGCACACTTCTTCACTCACCTTTTGGCGTAGCCAAAAAATTCCCTGCCCTGCAGCGCCTACCTCCGATTACCCCAACGACTCTGGCTCCGCTCTGCGGGCGGCAGAAAGTAGCCCGGGGCGTAAGCCCCGGGTAGGGTGAGAAAAAATGAATGGTAGCCCGGAGTGGTGTCGCGACTGCGACACTGCGGAGGGCGGCAGAAACATAGCAGAGGGCGTTAGCCCGGAGCGAAAGCGAGGAACGTGGAATAAGCGTGTTTTTCGTTTTTGTTCATTCATCACCAAT
>JAFYUJ010000080.1 GCA_017558555.1 Akkermansia sp. | reverse complement strand
TGCCCCATCGCCGGCTTCTCCGTAGGCACCAACTGGCGCTTCGGCAAAGGTGGAAGCGGCACCCCGGAGCTCCTGCGCACCTTCGCCGCCACACGCGGCATCACCACCTGCATCAACGAGCTGGCCACTCTGGAGGATGATGTCATCTGCTCCACCCGCATCCGCCAGCTTCTGGCAGCCGGGCAGATGGACGCAGCCACCGCCATGCTCGGGCGTCCCTTCAGCATTGTGGGCCCAGTAGAGCACGGCCAGAAACTCGCCCGTACCCTCGGCTTCCCCACCGCCAATGTGGCCATCTCCCCCGATATGGTGCAGCTGCCCTACGGCGTGTACGCCGTTCGCTGCACCGTGGATGGCACCGCCTACCCCGGCATCGCCAACCTCGGCCTGCGCCCCACGGTGGACAACACCACCTGCCCGCGCCTCGAGGTGCACCTCTGCGGCTTCCGGGGAGACCTCTACGGCCGCCCACTACACACAGAGCTCCTGCGCTTCATCCGCCCCGAGCGCCGATTCGACTCCATCGATGCCCTCAAAGCCCAAATCCAACGCGATTTGGCCGGGCTGTAAACCATCTCCCCCCCTTATAGCAAAAAACACCGTGGGTGATGACCACCCACGGCGCTGTGCTTTTGATGAAGCTTGTATTTCTTACTTCAGGGCATCGAAAGCGCCCTTGAAGAAGTAGTAGCCCCAGCCCCATTCGGAGTCGCCGCTCCAATCGGGGTCGTAGTGGTGCTGCGGGCGCAGGAAGCGCTCGGGGTGCGGCATGAGGCCCATGGCGCGGCCGGTGGGGTCCTGCAGGCCGGCGATGCGGAGCTCGGAGCCGTTGTGGTTGTCGGCATATTGCAGGGCAACGCAGCCGGCATCCATGTACTTCTGGGCATCACCGGGGTCGCAGACGAGGCGGCCTTCAGCGTGGGCGGAGGGGAGTTCGAACTCCTCCGGCAGGTACTGGGTGAAGGGGCACGTGGGAGAAACCTTCACAAGCTTGTCCCACATGCACTCAAAGCGCTCGCTCTTGTTCCAGATAAGGGAAGCCTTGGGCAGGATGCCGAGCTTGGTGAGAATCTGGAAGCCATTGCAAATGCCGAAGAGGAAGCCACCGTTGGCGTGGTGCTTCTGGAGGGCATCGCCCAGGAAGCGTTCGGTCTCCAGCTGGGCCAGGCGACCGCTCATCACATAGTCACCATAGGAGAAACCGCCGGAGAACACCACCAGCTGAGCCTTGGCAACATGCTGCGGAGTAGCCGTAGCGATGGGCTGCACCTGGGTCGTGAAACCGGCAGCACGCAGAGCGCGCTCGGTCTCCACGTCGCAGTTCGTTCCCGGGTATTTCAAAAGTAATGCGTGAGGCATAATAGTAAATTACGAGTTAGGAATTACGAGTTACGAAATATTAATAGAAGGGCGTGAGACCATTCTTCCAGATGCTCTTGAGCTCTGCCACATCTGCGGAGATGACGGTGGCCTCACCGGCGGTGATGGTGAGCTTGCCATCTGCCGTAGCGGAGCCGATGCGGGCGCAGGGTGTGCCGGCCATGGCGGTGGCAAACTCCTCTGCCATATCTTCGTCCACTTCCACAAGGAAGCGGCCGGTGCTTTCGGAGAAGCAGGGCACAGCCTTGTTCCGCCAGCCACCCACGGTGGGCAGTTTGTCCAGGTCGATGCTGATACCACCCTTGCCGGAGAAGGCCATCTCGGCAGCAGCCACGGCCAGACCACCTTCGGAGAGGTCGTGAGCGGAGAGCACGAGGCCCTTGGTGAGGGCGTTCTCATAGTACTGCTTGTACACGGCGAAGCGGGCAGCGCAGTCTGTCTGGGGCACCTTGCAGTCCTTCACACCCTTGATGCGAGCGTAGACGGAAGCACCCATTTCGTCCTCGGTGTTGCCGACGATGAAGATGGCGCTGTTGTTGCGGCGCAGGGAAGCGCCACGCACGTGGGAGGGATCCTCCACCACACCGAAGCCGGAGCAAAGGAAGGTGACGGGGATGTTCACGGGGCCGTCCTCCGTCTCGAAGTAGTTGTAGAAGCTGTCCTTACCGGAAACGTAGGGAGCGCCGTAGGCCAGAGCGGCCTCGCGGATACCCTTGGCGCATTCCACGATGCGGCCCAGCTCGGTGGGGCATTCGGGGTTACCCATGCAGAAGTTGTCCAACAGGGCAATCTTGTCGGGGTTGGTGCCGGCCAGCACAAGCTGGCGCACGGTTTCATCCACCGTGCCGGTACCCATGGCGAAGGGATCCGTCTTGCCCCATTCGGGCAGGATGGCCAGGGCCAGGGACATGAGCTTATCAGAGCCATCGATGTCGATGACGGAAGCATCCTGCGGGGCATCGGCAGAAGCACCGGCGAGGGGCTTGAGCACGGTGTTGCCCTGCACTTCGTGGTCGTACTCGCGGATGATGGGCTCGCGGGAGACGATGGCGAAGTCGCCGAAGACCTGCTTGAGGTCGGCGGTCAGGTTGCTGTCATCCAGGGCCACGCCCTGCATAGCGGGGGCGGGGGTGAAGATGGAGGTGAGGTGCTTGGTGGGGGCATCATGCAGCTTGGAGTTGTCCATTTCCACCACGAGCTCGCCGTTGTGCCACACGCGCAGCACGCCGGAGTCGTTGGATTCGCCCAGCACGGTCATTTCCGTCTGGAAGGTATCGGCCAGCTGCTGCAGCTCGTCCAGATTCTCGGGCTTCACAGCCAACACCATGCGTTCCTGAGACTCGGAAAGGAAAATCTGCCAGGAGAGCATGCCCGTTTCCTTGAGGGGGGCGCGCTCCAGGTACAGGTTGCCACCCGTCTCGGAGAGCATTTCACCGGCAGCAGAGGAGAAACCACCGGCGCCGCAGTCTGTCACGAACTCGATGAGACCGCGCTCGCGGGCTTCCAGAATCACGTCCAGCGTCTTCTTTTCTTCGATGGGGTTGCCAATCTGCACAGCCTGCTGGTCTTCGGTGGCGGATTCCTCGCCCATGGCGGCAGAGGAGAAGGTGGCGCCATGCAGGCCGTCCTTACCGGTGCGGCCGCCGATGACCACCACGGCCAGACCGGGCTTCATTTCCTTGGCGATATCGCTCTGGGGAATCACGCCGGCGGTGCCGCAGAACACCAGGGGGTTGTAAATGTAGGTGGGGTCGAACTGAATGGCACCGCTCGTGGTGGGGATACCCATGCGGTTGCCGTAGTCGCGCACGCCATGCACCACACCGCGCATGATACCCAGCGGGTGGATGATGTTGTGGCCCTCTACCATGCTCTGGGGCGTATCAGGGGCGCCAAAGCAGAACACGTCCAGGTTGGCAATGGGCTTGGCGCCCTTGCCTGCGCCCAGGATGTCGCGAATCACACCGCCCAGACCCGTATTGGCACCGGCATAGGGCTCAATGGCACTGGGGTGGTTGTGCGTTTCGGCCTTCAGACACACGGAAAGCTTATCGTCCAGCTTGATGAAGCCGGCGTTGTCCACAAAGCAGCTGAGCACGAAACCGGGCTTCTGCGCCATGATTTCCTTGGAGGGGCGCTGGATGAAGGTCTTGTACATGCTCTTGATTTCCTCCGTCTCGCCATTGGCAGTATGCTGAATGGTAGCGGCGAAAATGCGGTGCTTGCAGTGCTCAGACCAGGTCTGGGCAATCACTTCCAACTCCACGTCGGTGGGGTCGCGGTCAATCTCACAGAAAATCTGCTGCACAACGAGCATGTCTTCTGTGGAGAGGGAAAGTTTCATGTCCTGGCTCAGCTGGGTCAGCTCAGCTTCGCTCAGGTTGCGTACGGGAATAGTGCGGTATGTTGCCATGGTTGAAATCAGATTTACTTGACGCTCCAGGTGTGAATGGCGGGATTGCACACATCGTTGCAGAAGCGTGCAGCCAGGGCTTCGCGGTCACCCTCGCCGAAGATGTAAACCTTCTGGGTGATGGTGAGCGAGCTGATGGTGAAAGGCAGGCCCTTGCGGCCGGCATAGTTGGTCAGGATAGCTTCTTTCTCCAAGTCGAGAGCACCCTTCTTGATGCCGTAAGAGATGCAGAAAAGCTCGCCTTCCAATGCGGGGGCACCGCCCTCTTCCACCTTCTGAGAGATGGGGTCCACCAGCACGCGGCGCATGTAGTCGCGGGCGGCTTCCTCGTCACCTTCGCATTCCACGGTGTAGAAGCGGGTGTGGTTGTACGTCAGCTTGTCTGCAATCGGGGTGTAGAGAAGCTTGTTGGCATCCGTAGCCGACTGGAAGCGGCTGAATACCTCAAATGTAAGTGTTGCCATAAGATTAGAAATGAGCTGCCCGGCAGCTGGTGTGGCGTGCCGGGTACAGCGTGAGTGAGTTATTAGTTACTTTTGCAGGCGGTCAAGCACATCGGCGTAGGCTTCCATGAAGCCACCCAAGCCCTGGCGGAAGCGGTCCTTGTCCATCTTCTTGCCGGTAGCTACGTCCCACAGACGGCAGGTATCGGGGGAAATCTCATCAGCCAGCACAATCTTGCCGGGGTCTTCAGAGAGGCGGCCCAGCTCAATCTTGAAGTCGATGAGACGCAGGTTGGCCTTGAGGAAGAATTCGCAGAGCACCTCGTTGACCAGCAGAGCCATCTTCTTGATGTTGGCGCACTCTTCTTCGGAGGCAGCACCCATTTCGCGAGCATAGTCATCGTTGATGAAGGGGTCACCCAGGTTGTCATCCTTGTAGGAGAACTCTACGATGGGCTTCTTGAAAGCGGTGCCTTCAGCCACACCCATGCGCTTGGAGAAGGAACCGGCAGCCACGTTGCGCACAATCACTTCCAGGGGGATAATGGATACCTTCTTGACCAACAGGTTGATGTCATCCACATCATCTACCAGGTGGGTCTCCACACCGCGTGCTTCAAGCATGCGGTAGATAATCAGGGTGATGGCCTTGTTGAAGCGCCCCTTGTTTTCAAAATCTTCTTTCTTGACACCGTTGAATGCCGTTGCAGAATCCTTATATTCCATGCGGAGCACGTTGGGGTCATCCGTCGTGAACAGTCTCTTGGCCTTGCCTTCGTAAATCGGTTCCATTGTGTGTAATGAGGGGCGGTAATTATCCCCCGCGGAAACTATACCTGCCCACCCCGCGATGTCAAGCCCTAAATGGTAAATTCAGCCCGCCAAACCTGCAATTCCTCAATTTATTGGATGTCAAATGGCAATCCAAGGCAGTTGCATCCTGCCGGCAGGTGTGATATACTGCTGTGCGACATGACAGTTCTTTGTGCATTCAGGGAGTGGCTCAGCCAGCAAGATGCCCAAACTCTGGGCGGCCTGTCTATTGCCGTGGTGCTGGCTGCGGGATGGATTTTCATCAAAATCCTGCGCAAACTCCTCGGCATTGCCTTTTTCCTGTGCGTGGTCTATGTGGGACTGCGCCTGTGCGGGGTGGATGCAAGCACCCTGCTTCATCTCTGAGGCTCAATCCGCCTGTTTGGCGCGGCGCAATTCTTCCGGGGAAGGTTGGCGGATGACTTTTTCGCCCTCTTTGGCCTGGTTGGCACGGTCTCGGGCCATTTGCTCGAAGTATTCGGGATCCATCATCCACATAAAGCGACTCTTGGCCTCGGCTTCCTCTGCTTTGGCACGGCGAAGCAGCATTTCAGCACGTTCCTGCTCCAGGCGCAACGCCTCCAACGTGAGCATGGGGGGGACTACCAACATGGACCCCAAAAAGGCCACAAAGGCCAGGATGATGATGCCGGACACCACCATAATGTGGTGCACGCCCTTGGAACGATCCGCACGGATAATCTCCAGTTCTTCCAGGGTGCGGCGGTGGCGGCTGAACAAATGGAACATGGCGGCAGTAAAGAATCAACATGTTCATCAGGCGCGGCCGGCACGCTCGGCAAAGGGCACAAAGCGCCCGCGGCGAGCCAGCACAATGGTGTGCATGCGCAGCTGCTTGCCCTTGGATGAGGCGGGCACCGGGGTGCTGCTCACCTCAAACCCGGCTTTCATCAGCGTGCTTTCCAGGCGCTTATCGCGCTTGGCCACGCTGATAGCGAGCAGGCTGCCGCCTTTCAGGGCGTTGAAATAGGCCTGGGCCTCGCCCAAGGTCATCTCGCAGCGGGCATGCACATGGCGCATCAGGATGGCATGCAGCGAGCCTGTGCGCTTGCGGCACAGCTCCACAGCCGAGGTGTTTTCCACACTCACGCGCTTGTCCTCCCACACGGCCGTATTCTCGCCAAAGCGGCGGTTCCATTCCACGATGGCAGGCACGGGCTCTGCCACGATGAACTTGGCCTTTTCTCGCGGCAGGCACTGCATGGCACGCACCAGGCCATAGCCCAACCCCAAACCGGCAATCATGATGCAAGGCTGCGTAGCACGCGTGATGGGGGAGGTGCCAATCTCTGCCATGGCATCCTCGCTGCCATGGGTAAAGGAAGTGGCACAGGGCAGACCATCCAACTGCAGGGAGAGCGTGTTATCGCGTTCCCAAAGTTCCCAGATGCTGCCATTTTCCAACGGATACTCGCCTAATTTGGTAAGGGGTTTCATGCGCGGGCATTATAGCTGATGATGAGGCTTTTGGCAAGTGGCAAAAGCTTTCAAATGGTGGTATTTCTCATTTCACATGGGGAAAGCCGGGCGAACCTGCGCTTCGCATACCTTGGCAAAAGCAATCACCACGAAACCCGGCAGGGATTCGTGGTGAAAGAAGTTGGCAAAAAGGCTTACTTGATGAGGCCCTGTTTCTGGAGGAGGGCATCGGGGTTGGGGTCACGCCCCATGAAGCCGCGGTAGAGCTCACCGGCAGGCATACTATCGCCGCGGGAGAGGATTTCGCTGCGGAAATCCATACCGGTCTTCTTGTTCATCACGCCCTCGGTCGCGAAGCGGGTGAAGGCATCTGCGGCCAGTACCTCGGCCCACTTGTAGGCATAGTAACCGGCAGCATAACCACCTGTAATGCAGTGATTGAGGTGGCGCATGATGGAGGAGCTGCGGGTCGTGAAGCGGAGGCGCCAGGGATCCAGCAGGCGGTCGGTAGCTTCATCCAGGCCCAGACCCTTGAACTTTTCGTTGTAGTTCACGTGCATTTCCAAATCAAGCTTGGCAATGCAAAGCTGGCCCATGATATCGGAAGCGGGCATGAAGAAACGGCTGGCGTTGAGCTTTTGCACCATCTCAGCAGGGATGGGTTCGCCTGTTTCGTAGTGGAAGCCGTAGGTGGCAATGCCGGCGGCATCCCAGGCCCAGTTTTCGAAAAGCTGGCTGGGCAGCTCCACAAAGTCCCAGGCCACGCTCGTGCCACAGTGGGAGACGATTTCGGTATCGCCCAGCATCACGTGCATCATGTGGCCAAACTCGTGGAAGAGGGTCTCCACATCGTAGTGGGAGAAGAGGGCGGGCTTATCCCCCACAGCGGGGGTCATGTTGCCGGCGAGGGAGGCCAGATGAGGCTCATGCGGCTTGCCATTCTGTGCAGGCTTGCCATACTTGAGCGGCATCACCCAGGCGCCATCGCGCTTAGTGGAGCGGGGGAAAAGGTCCAGATAGAATGAACCAAGGTGCTGGCCCGTGGAAGCATCGCTCACGGCGAAGACTCGCACACCGGGATGCCACACCTCGACAGCACCCTCCACCGTTGCCGTACCGGAAGCTACGTGTACGGTGGGCAGCTCGGTGATGGTCACGCCCAGGAGATTCTGGTAGATGGAGAACATGCCCTTGAGCACGCGGTTGGCCTCCTGATAGGGGCGCAGCAGCTCGGGGTCAAAGTTGTAGCGCTCGCGGGAGAGCTTATTCATGTAATAGCGGCGGTCCCAGGGGTTGATGGCATCCACCTTTTCACCCTTCTGAGCAGAGATAAACTCCATGAATTCGGCGCATTCCTGCTCGTAAGCAGGTTTAACCTTCTTCATCATGTTGTCCACAAAGTTCATGGCATTCTCACCGCTTCCGACCATGCGGTGGGCGGCTTTCATATCAGCAAAGGTCTTGAAGCCCAGCAGAGTAGCCAGCTCGCGGCGCAGTTCCATCACGCGTGCTACGATGGGGGCATTGTCGTAC
Organism: Akkermansia sp.; assembly: GCA_017558555.1. Classification (GTDB taxonomy): domain Bacteria; phylum Verrucomicrobiota; class Verrucomicrobiia; order Verrucomicrobiales; family Akkermansiaceae; genus Akkermansia. The sequence continues at coordinate 6,924 of JAFYUJ010000080.1, read as the reverse complement.
TTACCATCGCGGCCCACGGAGTTCTGGCCCTCCCAGCACAGGCGGCGCGTTTCCTCCACCTGACACAGGCGCAGCACATCACCCACGCTGGTGTAATCCAGCGTAATGAGCCAGCAGGGCTTCTCGGGGGTGCCGTAGCCTTTCTTGCGGGCGGCTTCAGCAGCGCTGGCAAGCCAGTTTTCGCTCAAACCGGCCAGCTTGGACTTGTCATCGATGCACAGCTCCCAGGCATTCTGAGAATCCAGCACGTTTTTTCCGAATTGCAGGGTGAGCCCGGAGAGCTCCTCCATGATTTCGGAGCGGCGCTTCTTGTCCTCAGGGGAAAGATCTGCGCCACTATCGCGGAAGGCATCCACAATCTGCTGCACGAAACGTTGGCGGGCGGGGGAGAGTTCCTTCACCCAGGGCTGGGCAGCGGCGGTCTTAATCACCTGCCACAGTTTTTCATTGCCAATCAGTTCAGAAGAGAACGCCGTCATCTCGGGGATGAGAGCCTCCTGCGTCTTGCGCAGGGCAGGATTATCCACCACGGCAGACATGTGGTACAGGAAGGAACCAATCTGATCCACATCGGCATTCAGCTGCTCGTAGGCGCCGAACACATTGTCATAATTGGCCTGCTCGGGGGTGATGTTGCACAGCTCTTCCACCTGGCGGCGGGCCTCGGCCAGCGCATAGCGGGCATCAATCAGGCCCTGCTCGGGGGTCATGGCAGACCAGGAGGGATACAGACCCTTGTAAAGGAACGGATGCTCACTCTGCACCTGCTGCATTGTGGAGGTCACCGCCCCGGCAGGGGTCACGGCTCCCAGCGCCATACAGCAGCCAACCATGGTCATGGCAATCTGTCTGATATTCATAAGCAAAACTTTTCTTGTATGAGAATACGTCTCGCGGCCGCCCATTTTATCACCAATCCCTCACTTTTGCGCAAGAAAACTTAACTTTTTGCCTTTTTCTAACGGTCATTCACCTGAAAGCAGGCAAAAGGCATCTCACCAGCACCCATGAAAGGCATCCACACAACCAGCTGTCTCCTAGCGCTGCTCACCGGTGCGTTGGTGAGCTGCGACACACGCAAAAACACCCCTGCTCCCCTGCCCTCCTATACCGTGCAAGTGCAGCACCCACAATGGGGCGAGGTCTCCACCTACAAGGAATGGATTGGCTCACTGCACGGCGGTAGCTCCGCTGAAATTGAGCCGCAAGTGAGCGGTTATGTTGCCCGGAAACTCTTTGGCACCGGTGAATTTGTGCGCCAGGGCCAGGTGCTGTACCAAATCGACCCCACCCGCTACAAGCAATCGCTGGCGCGGGCTGAACAACAGCAGGAACAAGCCCAGGCCAATTATGATGAGGCCCGCCAGAATGCGGAGTATTACCGCCCCCTGGTGGCCGGCGGCTCCATCTCCCGCCAGACGTATACCGATGCCGTGCAGCAGGAACACGCTGCTGCCGCAGCTCTGCAAGCAGCCAAAGCCAATGCGGATTTGGCCCGCACGGAGCTGGGCTATTGCACCCTGCGCGCTCCCATTGCGGGCATCGTGGGCTTTGCCAATGCGGACGAGGGAAGCTATGTATCGCCACAGGGTGAGCCCATGGTGCTCATCAACAGCATGAACCCCATCAGCATCCACTTCAGCATCAGCTCACAAGAATGGCTGGACCAGGGCGGGCTCAACGGTACCCTGCACCCCGGCGCGCAGCTGGAGCTCATCCTCCCCAATGGCGCCACTTACTCGGAAGCCGCCACCATCACCGGTGTGGACAACACCGTAGCGCCCACCACCGGCACCCTGATGCTGGATGCTCAGGCCCCCAACCCGGATGACCTGCTGCGCCCGGGCATGTTTGTGCGGGTACGGGCCCGCATGGGAGAGCCGCAGAAAGCTCTGCTTGTGCCTCAGCAAGCCATTGTTTCCATTCAGGGCAAAAGCATGCTGCTGAGTGTGAATGATAAGAATGAAGTACACCTCATTCCCGTGGTAACCGGTCTCTCGCAGGGCAAGCTCATCGCAGTGAGCGGCGCCATCAGCGCAGATGACCGCATCGTTACCGAGGGAACGCAGCAGGCACTCATGGCCGCCGGCGGGCGCGCCCGCATCATCGTTGACCAGGAATAAACGCTACCCGCTTCCCCTTCACTCAAACAGCGCGAGCACCTCTACCTTATTGCTCATCGCAATAATTTCGGCAGCTGTTTTACCATCGAGCATGGCATTCAACTCGGCAATGAGTTCAGCTTGGGTTTTACCCGCGCCAATGGCTTCAATCCCTTTAGCCAGGCCAATCCGCTGCATTGCTGACTTGAACTGAGCTTGTTCATCCCCACTCAGGCTGGTAAGTATCTTCATCGTACTTTCATCTGCTTGCGAAGCATCGAAAGTGGGGTCACCACAGGAGCAGAAAAGCGCAGATGCACACAATGCTGTACAAAGAAGTTTTTTCATATTGATCACATGCTGAAGGATGAGATTTTCCCGGTGATACACAACTCCAAATCCAATCTGCATTATAACCCTCCCCTGCAAGTTGTCAACCTTGAAACTCCATTCCTCATCACGCTTTGCGCGCTTTCTTCCCGGATGCATCACTACATACTGAAATCCACATATGTACTTCCGTATTTTGCTCTTGCCAGAACAGGGGGGACTCCGCTAAACTATGCGCATGAAGATGAGCTTCTTAACCATTGTACTGGCAACTCTTTGCACCGCTCTGCCCTGCCCGGCCCAAACCAACTGGGGTGAATTGTGGGAGGAAACCAAAACGCTCAGCCAAAAAGCCTGGGATGCCGCCCAGCGCGAATGGAACGAACTGGCAGATAATTTGCAGCTGGAAGATGCCTTCGGACTGGCAGTGAGTGAGGACTCGGCCCTGGTGGGGCGTTTCTATGATTTGAAGCACCCCATTGATGGCAAGGCGAAACCCATGCGCCGCCAGGGTGTGGTGAACCTCATCCATCAATTCAACAACAAGGAATGGGACCAGGAGATTTTCAAAGCATACTACTCCCCCAAAGTCAAGTTGTATGCGCCTTATTTCTATCTGCCGCGCTGCAAAGCATCCTATGGACCGGAGGCCTTTCAATGCAATGAAAACCTCATTCGCGGGGAGTCCAAGGTAGAACCAACCGCATGGGTAGTGGTATACCGCGGTGTTGTCACAGCGCCCAAGAGCGGCAGCTTCCGCTTTGTAGGTATGGGGGATGATACGCTGCTGGTACGCTTCAACAACAAGCTGGTGCTGGAAAGCGGCTGGAGCGTGCCCACGCACCGATTTTTCGACCAAGGTACCCACCACTCTTATCAACACAAAATCACCCAGCCCACGGTAGAGCACGACAGCCCCGACCAACAGGAAATCACCACCAAGACGGTGGGGCGCGCCATTTACCAGTATGCCGAAACACCGCACTGGAACAGCAAACTGGGCGGTATCCCCAGCGGCATTCCCTTCACGGTGGAAAAAGGGAAGAAATACCCCATCGAGATTCTGGTATCGGAGGTACCCGGCAATGAATTCGGCTTCTGCCTGCTGGTGCAGGAGCTGGAGGACCCGACCAACCCGCCCTTTGGCATCATCCCGCCCAACATGTCGCCCACCTTCCACCTCTTCCGCACGAGCGATGCCAGCCCCAATCCTGACAAAATCCGCGAGGCACTCACAGCCAACGGCAAGGACTACACCATCAACGACTGCAAGGAAGGCCCCCCTTTCCTGGAAAAGAGCCTTATCTGGAAAGCAGACTTCAGCGAGGCAGAAAAGCGAGGCATCTTTGACCGCCTGTTCGGCAAGCTGACAGGCGAACATAAGGACACGGCCATGGGTACCTCCACCAAGGAAAAAGAAAAGGAAAAAGAAGAGGACCTTTTCCAGCAATGGAAAGTCTGGTGAAGAATGCCCCCGTATCCGGGGATAAATCATTTTTCATGCAAACCGGGGGCCAACGCCCCCGGTTTTTGTTGTACTACCGGCACAACATGCCTACTGCGGCGAGATAACGAACAGGATACGTCCCCATGTCAAGATTGGAGGCTCCAGCCATGCTCGCCGTGGTAAATCATCTGGCGGGTCATGCCACCATCGATACATATATTCTCGCCCGTGATGAAACCGGCCTTGTCAGAACAAAGGAACAGCACCATCTCTGCGATATCTTCCGGCCGCCCCACTCGCCCGGCAGGGTGTTGCGCTGCATCTGCCCCATTGTAGGTGGCACCCTGTGTCTCAATCCACCCCGGGGAGATGGAGTTCACCCGCACGCGCCCGGCCAGCGACACCGCCAACGCGTGCGTAAGCGCTGCAATGCCCCCCTTGGCTGCGGTATAGCTCTCCGAGCCGGGCATGCTCATGCGATCCCGGCTGGATGAAATGTTGACAATGGCCGCCCCGGGGGCAAAATGCTCCTGAAACAAGTGAGTAAGCATATAGGGCGCCGCCACCCCCACTTGCAAAGCATAGTTGAACTCCTCCCAACTGCAATCAGGCAAGCCCTTGAAGAGTGGTGCTGCATTGTTGACGAGCACATCCACATGCCCATACTCCGCCAGCACCTTGGCGCTGAAACGGCGTAAATCCTCCTCGCACGCCAGATTCCCCGTAAAATACGGATTATCTTGCAGATCAATCACACAGACATGTGCCCCGGCCGCGCGAAATCGCTCGGCGATGCACAGGCCTATGCCCTGCACTCCACCTGTCACCACCACAACCTTGTCTGCAAATGAACTCATAACCATATTATAAAGATGAACGCCCCCTTCCGCAATGCTAAACATGCCACAATACGTGAAATAGGCCGGGGACACTTCACACATCGTGTTGCAAAAACCCAAGGGACTTTTCACCTCAAGTGTTGCAAAAACCCAAGGGACTTTTCACAAAAAGCCCTTGGGAGAAAACAACAAATGGCACAGCTCAGCGGGTGAATTCCACCACACAGCAGGGAATGCCATCCACCTTCAGGCAGATGTAGGCCACATCGCCGGCCAAACGAAGCGAGGGCTCGATGACGGCACCGGGCAATACCGGCTTTTTGTAATCCACACGCAGGGCGTGGGGCTCAAAATCGGGTGGCAGGCATTCCACAGCCATGCGAATATACTGAGCGTTGTTGACGTGCAGGTTGTAATCAATATCATTGCGCTGCACCGGGATACAGGGCAGCACCGTCTCGGTAGCTTCCGGAGGCAAGATTTTGCGGCTGAGGTAATTCATCTCCAACCGCGGGGGGAAGGTGGCCGCATCGCGCACCTCCTGGGGCATGCGGCAAAGGCGCCCCGTTTCAACATTCACGAAAGCGCCAATGCACCAGCTGAGGTAGCAGGGCTTCCCCGCCTCATCATAAACAGCCGTATTGCGGTGGCCGAACGAGCCCATGGCATCAAACACAAAGGTGCGGCATGTGAGCTTTTCTCCCAATCCGGGCACGCGCACCACCTCCACCTGGCGAAAGCTGACCAGCGGTGTCGCGTTGTTGGCCTGCAACCAATCAAGGAAGGGCGAGGGTTGAGAAAACGAAAACACAGAGCAATCCTGCATCAACTGCAAGGCCGAAAACAATTTCATGTTCCCCTGGCTATCCGTCTTACTGGGTGTCACAATATCTGGCAATGTATACATGGCACTATCGGGCGTGGTCTACCCTATAGACATCCTACGCCCCAAACACGTTGAATATCCCTTTTGCAGCGGAAATAAAACGCTATTTCTCTGCCGCCGGGGCGGCAATTTCGCTGATGGCGATAGCCATTGATTTCGCTCCGCGCTTGCCCGGAATTTCACTCTGCCTGCAGGGCAGAATTTCACTTCTTCGCTTTGGCTCACATGTGAAATTCTCGCTATCGCTCGAGCGAAATTTTCTTTGCAAGAAAGCGAAATTGGCTCTGGCGTGCCAGCGAAATTGAAGCGCAGTTGCGCTTCAGAGATGCGTTACTTCTCTGCCGCCGGGGCGGCAATTTCGCTGATGGCGATAGCCATTAATTTCGCTCCGCGCTTGCCCGGAATTTCACTCTGTCTGCAAGGCAGAATTTCACTTCTTCGCTTTGGCTCACATGTGAAATTCTCGCTGTCGCTCGAGCGAAATTTTCTTTGCAAGAAAGCGAAATTGGCTCTGGCGTGCCAGCGAAATTGAAGCGCAATAGCGCTTCAGAGATGCTGCAAAAGCGGCTTCTTCTTGACAATATGCCTACGTGCGCGTATGATGGCGCGCATGAACAGTGCAGACTACCGTGTAGCCGATATGGCGCTCAGTGATTGGGGGCGCAAAGAAATTGAAGTCTCCGAATTTGAAATGCCGGGTCTGATGGCCTGCCGCGAGAAGTATGGCCCCGAGCAGCCGCTGGCCGGGGTGCGCATCACCGGGTCTCTGCACATGACGATTCAGACGGCCATTCTCATTGAAACGCTGGTGGCGCTGGGTGCCGAGGTACGCTGGGCGAGCTGCAACATTTTCTCCACCCAAGACCACGCAGCCGCCGCGATTGCCGCTGCGGGTGTGCCGGTGTTTGCCTGGAAGGGGGAAACGCTGGAAGAATACTGGGAATGCACCTGGCAGGCGCTGAGCCACAAGGATGGCATGGGCCCGCAGTTGATTGTGGATGACGGTGGCGATGCCACCCTGCTGCTGCACAAGGGGTACGACATGGAGAACGGCGATGACTGGGTGAACACCCCCTCCGAGAGCGAGGAAGAAGCTGTCATCAAGAACCTGCTCAAGCGCATTGCTGCCGAGCAGCCGGGCATCTTCCACAAGTGGATTCCCGAAATTAAGGGTGTATCCGAGGAGACGACAACGGGTGTACACCGCCTCTACCAGATGGAGCGCGAAGGCCGCCTGCTCTTCCCCGCCCTCAACGTGAACGATTCTGTCACCAAGAGCAAGTTCGACAACCTGTACGGCTGCCGCGAAAGCCTGACGGA
>JAFYUJ010000079.1 GCA_017558555.1 Akkermansia sp. | reverse complement strand
CTTGAAAACGTACTCAGTTTCGTTTGTGCCTGGGTACGGTCGAACTGTTAGTCACGCCTCCGTGCGTATCATTCCGGCCCATGAAAAATGGCCGACGCAAGGCCGACCCTTGTCCACGGCGCAGCGATATACGCATAGCGCTCCCGAACAGTTCAGCCGCCCGATGACCGGACATACTCCGCAGAAGTTACCTCGTTTCCGAGCAATCTCCTGCATCATCGCAGTGTGCGCATAGTATTCCCTATCGCACGAAGGTATGATACCACACCCCTCCCCTATTGTCAAGCATTATTTCAGAGAAATTCACGAAATATGCCGCCCGTTTTAGGGCAAAACAGAGATTTGGCAGTTTGTGCCGCGGGACGGTATTTTTGGCAGTTGTTTCGGCAGGATGTGAAACATTTGGTACAAATGTCCTCTTTCGCAACGCGTAGGGGCGACCCTTGCGGTCGCCCCCGCGCAATTCTACACACTATTCCGTTCTGTACAGATCATCCTGCACCCAGGCATCGGGGTTCTCACAAATATATTGCAGTTTCTCCAGATAGTCCTCTTCATTCCGCAGGACATGTTCATAATAGTTTCTCTGCCATACATTCCCCATCACCCGGCCTTCCCGGTTGCATATTCCTCTCCAGTGGTACAGTGTCAGGGACTTAAACATCCCAACATACTCGCCAATCGTATGCCCTGTTCCACCCATCGGAATATGCAGGATCATGTGAATGTGATTCGGCATGATTACATAATCACTCAAACGGATGCCTGTCCGCAACGATGTCTCATGCAGCATACCATCCACGATATGCCCCAACTCCGTCAATTGAATATCGGCTGATACAAATTTGTTGCCTGGAATAACATGGCTGAGCAAGCATTTGCGACTTGCTGTGCATATCGTAACAAAATATCCGCCCGCTTGGCCATAATCGAAGCCATGCAGACGGATATTCTTGCGTTTTTGTTCCAACATACCATTATCTCCTTGGTGGCACGGCAGGGACGACCGCAAGGGTCGCCCCTACGCGAGGTTGCACGATTTGTCACTTCAATTCCCACTCGTTGATCTGCATGGCTTTTTCGTAGAGCTTGAGATAGCTCTCATAACGGCTTTGGCCGATGTCGCCATTACAGAGGGCCGTGGTGACGGCGCAGCCGGGCTCTTTTCGGTGGGAGCAGTCGCGGAACTGGCACTGACCTAAGTATCTTCCGAACTCTGGGAAGGCGTACTGGAGGTTCTCCTTGAGGATGACCTCCATCTGGTCGGTGTCGAAGGAGGAGAAGCCGGGGGTGTCGGCGATGAGGGCATCGTCCACATCGTAAAGCTGAACATGCCGGGTGGTGTGGCGGCCGCGGCCGAGCTTTTCGCTGACCTCGCCCACGGGAAGCTTCAGCTCCGGGGAGAGGGCGTTGAGGATCGAAGACTTGCCCACGCCGGAGTTGCCGGTGAAGGCGCAGAACTTGCCACGCAGCGCAGCGCGCAGCTCCTCGATGCCCATGCCGGTCTCGGCGCTGGTCTGGATGACGGTATAGCCTGCCTGGCGGTAGATGGCCGCCAGATCCGCGCCGGGATCCATGTCGCACTTGTTGACGCAGATGCACACGGGCACCTCCTGGTCACCGGCGATGGCGCAGACCCGGTCGATGAGGAAGGGCTCCGTCACCGGATTGACATTGGCGGCAAAGATCACCAGCAGCTGAAGGTTTGCAACGGCGGGACGGACGAAGGAATTTTTCCGGGGGTGGATCTTCTCCACCATGCCCTTCCCCTTCTCCACACTGATGTCCACGATGTCGCCAACCAGGGGGCTCATGCCGCCCCGGCGCATATGGCCCCGGGCGCGGCAGGTGATGACCT
>JAFYUJ010000078.1 GCA_017558555.1 Akkermansia sp. | reverse complement strand
ACTCTACCCCGGGCTAACGTCTGCCGCCCCTGCCGGGGCTCAAAGCTAGCCGCGGCTATGCCGCGGGGAACTTCTTCATTGTACATTTTTCATTGTTAATTGTGCATTGCGGGCTGTGCCCGCTAAATCCCCATTTATCTGACGGTTACGCATGTTGAGAAAAACAGGGGTGACTTGCACGTGGCAAATCACCCCTGAAACACAATAGCAGGAAAAAAGGGATTTTTACAAGGCGTTGCTCGTCTTTACAGAGCGGGCTTCTTGGGAGTCGGGTTGCTCACCTTGGCCTTGCAGGTAGTGTTGGGCAGCCAGGTCTGGTTACGGCCAAGGAATGCAATCTTGCCGCGCACGATGAGGTTCTTGCCCTCGCGCCAGATTTCGCAGCCATAGACCTTGCCCTTCTCGGGGTCCAGCACCTCGCCACCGCTGTAGCTGTCATCATCCTTTTTCAAGTCCCAGATGATGTCCATGCCCAGCACGGAGGGGTTGCCCTTGATCTTGGCCTTGGCGCCCGGGTTCTTAATCAGCTCTACCACGCGACCATATACCTTGCCCTGGTACTCATAAATCTGTACCACGCTCTTGGCTTCCTTGGTCTCATCGTCAATCGTGGTCCAGAGGCCCACTACGTCGCTGGCGGCCTGGGCTGCCATGGTGCATACGGCCATTGCGGCCATCAGTAGCATCTTCTTCATAAGTACGTTGTTTGTTGAGGTTCATGCCCCTCTCTGCAAAAGCTAGAGTGAGGTCAAGAATGAGACTACACAAATCCAAACCTAGAGTCAAGTCTATTTTCTGAAAAAGATACTCTTAATCAGAAAAAAGCATCAGAGCGAGGGCAACAAAGGCACCACGCAGGCATTACCCACAGCAAGCCACACGGGCAAGGTAAGGAAGGAGCAGACTGTGGTGGAGAGCAGGATTTGGGTACCCAGCTCCGGGATGCCGCCGAATCGCTTGGCAAGAATGACCGGGATAACCGCACTGGGGATGGCGCTCTGAATGACCATGATGCGCTTGATGAGCGGGTCGACCGGCAGGAGCCAGGCCAGCAACAAAATGAGTGCCGGAGCCAACACCAGACGCGCCAGCAGCCCCGTGAGCAACATCTTGGGCTGCCAGGTGAAATGGCGCGTCAAATCATACATGGAACAGCCGAAGAGAATGAGGCAAATGGGGGTAGCCACAGAGCCCACCATCTCTGCCGTCTTCATGATAGGCGGTAGCGCCACCCAGGGGCCCAGGCCCGACCAGGCAATGGCCAGCGAAATGCAGACAGCCAACAAAGGGCCTCGCAGCAGCATGGTGAGACGCAAATCCCTGGCCCCGCCACACATGAGGATGACCCCCAGGCTCCACACAAAAATCTCGCAGCCCATGTTGTGAATGAACAGCACCCCCATGGTGGGATCGCCGGGCGCGGAGAAGAGCATCTGAATAATGGGGATGACAAAGAACGCATAGTTCTGCACCCCGGCTGTCAGGGTGAAAGTGCGCAACCCCGTACCGATTCTGAGGCGCAACAAGCGGGCCACCAGCCAGGCTCCCATCACCCCGACGAGCAGTTCCAGGAAGCCGCAGGCAATGGCCTGCAAAGAAAAGGAAATGGTGGCAATGGCAGGATTGGCCTCCACCACCATGTATTTCATGATGCTATGGAAAATGAGGCACGGGTAGCCCACATCCATAGCCAGCTGCATAATGGGCGCGTCGTGGTGAGCCTCGATAGCCTTTTTGCGGCGCAACCAAAAGCCTATGGCAAAAAACACATAGACCGGGATGGAGGCCAGGAACGAGTTCAGGACGACGCTGCCCATGATATGCAGGAGGTTTGGGGATAACGATTACTCACCCAGCACGCTGGCCAACGTGGAGGCGATACCCTCGAACGCAGCCGCGACCATGCTTTGGCCCGGGTCTTCCAGAGCCACGGGGTGGCCTTCATCGCCACAGGTGCGGGTGGCAATATCCAGCGGTACACGCCCCAGCAGGGGCACGCCGAGCTTCTGAGCTTCGCGCTCGCCGCCGCCTTCGCCGAAGATGTTGTACACGAGGCCATCGCTCGGGCAGACGAAGTAGCTCATGTTCTCGATGATACCGAGGATGGGGGTATTCACGCGCTGGAACAAGCCCACAGCCTTGCGGGCATCGATGAGAGCCACTTCCTGCGGGGTGGTCACGATGACAGCACCGGCCAAATCCACCGTCTGAACGATGGTGAGCTGTATGTCACCCGTACCCGGGGGCATATCCAGCACCAGGAAGTCCAAGCCACCCCAGTCCACATCGCGCAGGAACTGCTGCACGTAGCGCGTAGCCAGCGGACCACGCACAGCCACGGGGGCATCTTCATCCACCATCAGGCCCATGGAAAGAATCTTCACGCCGTGAGCTTCCACCGGCAGGAACTGCTCTTTCTCGGAGCAGCCGGGGCGCTCCTTGGTACCAAACATCAGGGCCATGGAGGGGCCGTAGATATCCAAATCAAGCAGGCCGGTGCGGTAGCCCAACTTGGAAAGCGCCACAGCCAGGTTGGCAGATACCGTGCTCTTGCCCACGCCACCTTTGCCGGAGGCCACGGCAATCACATGCTTCACGCCCGGCACGCTGGATTTCCAGTCGGCGGGGTCATCATTGGCAGAGGCTTTCTTGGTCTTGGGCGCATGGTGTTCGATGTTCACATCCAGCTGTTTCACGCCGGGCAGTTCCTTCACCACCCCCATCACGTTTTCATAAATGTAGCGGGGTACGTCGGCGTTCTTGCTTTCAATCAGCAGGTTAATCACCACGGCGCCATCAGCGTCCACATCAATGTTTTTGACGAGGCCGAATGAGACGATATCGCGGCTGAAGCCGGGGTACTTGACAGTTGTAAGAGCAGCACGAATGAGCTCAGGTGTTAATTGCGGTTCAGACATAAGAGGATATAAAATAAAAACTTAGTTTTTAGAAAAACGGCGCCAGGGCATGATAATTGTCTCTACCAGCCAGGCAAAACCGGTGCAAAGCATGCGGAAGATATAGACAGCAGGATGCAACATACGGTGCAAACCGGCAAACTTTTCATAGCAAAGGCTCAGCGTGACAATGAACACGATAATGCAGAATTTGGGCAGCACTTCCATGTGGTAGTGGATGCCCCAGAATGTTTCCAACGTGTTGGAAATGGTCATCACCAAGCCCACAAAGCCCACCAGAATGAAAGCGGTGTAGCCCAGAATGGGGTGGCGGGCAATGATATCAATGCACCAACCGGCCACAATTCGAAGAGCGGCAATGCCAATAAACACGCCCAGGCATACAACCCAGATGTGGAAGTATTCGGGAATATCCTTGGAGCCCTGCACAATGCCCACAGCGGCCACCACATTGTCCAGAGACAGGGAAAGGTCCATCAGCTCGATACTGCAAATGGTGGCGATGAAGCCCTTACCAGCCGTTTTCAGCGTGGCGGAGCCGGCACTTTCATGAGCCTCCACGTAGTTGAACTTCAAATGCTCACATGCCAGGTAAATGAGGTAGAGAGCGCCAAACCACTTCACCCAGGCATTGTGCATGAGCCAAGCCACCAGAGCCAGCGCAATACCACGGAAGAGGTATGCGCCAATCAGCCCCCAACGCAACGCTGCTTTCTGCTGGTGTTTGGGTAAATGAGAGGCCATTGCAGCAATCCCCAGCGCATTATCCACAGACAACAGGCCCTCGATAAGCACCAAACTTGCTATCACCATCAGACTCGCAGAAATGAAGCCGCCCCAGTTCTGGGAAACCAAATCCACAGCCATTTGAAATTCAGAAACAGGCATGGCGCGCAGTATATCACAAAGCCCCCTGCTCCGCAAGCCCAACATTTGCCAGTTTCTGACGTAAGAATAACGATGGTTGGTGCACACCCCGTTGTGGAGACGGTAAGGGTTCTTGACAAGGTTGGGAGTGGAGTATATAAGAGAATCCATGCGGAACGAAAGCTCGCCATCCACCTCAAAGCAAGCATACAGTGTAAGTGGCATGAGTTGTTCTGCGTGTTCTGCCAGAGTGGAGCGAGAAGTGGGCAGGATAGCAGGGGTGCAGAGTGTGCAGGTAAGCTTGCTGGCGGGAAGAATGGTGGTATGCTACCGTCCCGGGCAAGTGAGCGCGGATGCCATTGCTGCAACCGTGTGCAAACTGGGATACGGTGCCAAGGCCATCCGCGAAGACGAAGAAACGCCAAGGGAGCATGGAGCCGGAGGATTGAAGAAGCGTTGGGCGTGGTCTGCCGCGCTGCTGCTGCCGCTGATGGTGCTGCACCATGTAGGCGAAAGTGCGCTGATGACAATCCTGCAACTCCTTGTTCTTCTGCCGATTTTGTATATAAACCGAGTGATTTTCTGGCGAGGATTGGGCGCGCTGCTGAAGAAGGCCCCCAACATGGATACGCTGGTGGCTCTGGGGGCTTGCGCTGCTGTGGCCGATGGCCTCGGCAATATGATATTGCAGCACTGCGGGGTGTGCTACTTTGAATCCGCAGGGATGATTCTCACCCTCATCACTTTCGGCAAATGGCTGGAGGCTCGGGCCACAGGCAAGACAAGCGCTGCGGTGGAGCAATTATCTGCCCTGTTGCCAAGCACCGCGACGGTGCAGCGAGGGGAAACCACCGAACGCATCCCGGCTGATGCGGTGGAACGCGGAGATATCGTCATCATCGCCCCCGGGGAAGCCGTGCCGGTGGATGGCCTGGTGCTGAACGGAGCATCGGCCGTGGTAGAATCGGCGCTGACGGGCGAAAGCATGCCCGTCTCCAAGAAAGAGGGCGATGCTGTATACGCAGCAACCACCAATGGCAACGGATTACTGCGGGTGACTTGCACCAAAACACGCAATGAAAGCGCCATGGCCGATATCATCCGCCTGGTGGGCGACGCCGCTGCGACCAAAGCTCCTATTTCCCGCATGGCCGACAAGGTATCGGGCATCTTTGTACCCATTGTGATGGTGCTGGCCCTGCTCACCATATTGGCATGGCTGCTGGCTGGCAGCGGGGCAGCATTTGCCATCAGCTGTGGCATCGCGGTTCTGGTGATATCCTGCCCTTGTGCACTGGGGTTGGCCACGCCCGTGGCTATCATGGCGGGTGTGGGCAAGGGTGCAAAGGCCGGCATCCTTTACCGCAACGGCGAAGCGTTGGAACAAGCCCATAGCATCAGCCACCTGGTGCTGGATAAAACCGGTACCCTGACGCTGGGGGCACCAAAAGTGTGTGATGTCATCCCCACCCGGGGAGTGAGCCGCGAGGAATTGTTGCAAGTGGCCGCTGCTCTGGAAAACGGCAGCACACACCCCTTGGCTGCGGCTATTTTGGCTGCCGCGCCACAAACGCCCACCATCGCACCGGAGGAGTGCAGCTATCTGCCCGGGCGCGGGCTGGTGGCTCGACTGGTGGGCAAAATATGCCTGTGTGGCAATGCCCGATTGATGCAGGGACACAACGTGGAGCATGATATACCGCTGTTGAACCGCCTGGCAGCCGAGGGCAAAACTCCTCTTTGCGTGGTAAGAGATGGTCAACTGCTGGGAACCATCGCCGTGAGCGACCCATTGCGCCCCGATGCCGCTTCTGCCGTGCAACGCTTGCAGCAGATGGGGATACACCTGATGATGTTGACGGGGGACAACGCCCACACGGCGGCAGCTGTGGCCACCCGATTAGGTATAAATGATTACCGAGCTGAATGCCTGCCAGCCGATAAGGAACAAACACTCGCGAAGCTGCAAGCCACAGGTACCCGCGCAGGCATGGTGGGAGATGGCATCAACGATGCGCCTGCCCTCATGAGGGCCGATGTGGGCTTCTCCCTGGGCAGCGGCACGGATATCGCCCACGAAAGCGCAGATATCATTTTGGCACACAACAGGTTGGAAGATGTCGCGCATGCCGTTGGCCTGAGCCGCGCGGTCATGCGCAACATACGCCAAAATCTTTTCTGGGCCTTTGCCTACAATATCCTGGCCATCCCCCTGGCTGCCGGGGTATTTTACCCCCTCTGCGGCTGGCTCTTGCACCCCGGCGTGGCCGCTGCAGCCATGGGCATGAGCAGCCTCTGCGTGGTCTCCAATGCCCTGCGCCTGCAACGGTACTCTTTTTCACACCCTCAACACACTCCAAACACCATGAACCAAACAATTACGCTCACCGTGAACGGCATGATGTGCCCCCATTGCGAACAACACGTCACCAAAGCTCTTCTGGCGTTGGAAGGGGTACTCTCCTGCACCGCCAGCCACCTGGACAACAGCGTCACCCTCACGCTTGGAGCCCCTGCCCCCGACCTCTCCAGCATCAAATCCACCATCACCGAAGCCGGATACGAGGTGGTGTAAATCACCCCCGCAATATGCCGTGGATGAGAAATGGGGATTTATGAATGACGAATTACGAGTTACGAATTTGAGGTTCCCTGCGGCTACGCCGCAGCAAACTTTGAGCCCCGCTTGCGGGGCGGCAGAACGTAGCCCCGGGTGCAGCCACGCAGTGGCGGAACCCGGGGTTGGGTGCAAAAATGATGAGGAGTCCGGGCAGCATCGCGACTGCGATGCTGTAGAGGACGGCAGATT
>JAFYUJ010000012.1 GCA_017558555.1 Akkermansia sp. | reverse complement strand
ATAAATCCACGCTAATCGGCTCTGGGCTAACGCCCATCGCCGTTCAATCTGCCGTCCTCTACAGCATCGCAGTCGCGATGCTGCCCGGACTCCTCATCATTTTTGCACCCAACCCCGGGTTCCGCCTCTGCGTGGCTGCACCCGGGGCTACGTTCTGCCGCCCCGCAAGCGGGGCTCAAAGTTTGCCGCAGCGTAGCCGCAGGGAACCTCAAATTCGTAACTCGTAATTCGTCACTCACCAATCGCCATTCGCCTGGCGGATTGCGAGTTTACAGGGATGCTCAACTAACGGGGGCTCAGAGTTTGCCGTGGCGGGCGGTGCAGCGGGTAATGACCTGCTCTTTGAGATAGTGTAGCAGCTCCAATCGTCCATTGCCCAGAACAGAGGAGCTGCAAAGGTGCAGGTTGCATGCCGCAGCGGAGGCCAGCGTCTGCTCGGTGGCAGAAGTGTCGCGCACCCAGATGCCATCTGAGGCCAGGGCAGCAAAGCGGCTCTCGAACTCTGTGCGGTTTTCTACGTGGATGGGCACGCCCAGTTGCTCCAGGCAACGTGGCATCCAGGGGCGGAGGGTGGCGGTGCTGATTTGGACCTCGCATCCGGCTTTCAGCGCTGCCATGAGCGCGATGGAAAGGTCAATGTCTGACGTGGCTTTGCCTACACGCAGGCAGAGCTGTACGGGCTTGTATTGTAAGGTTGTTTCCTGGCCCGGCTGCGGGTTGATGGTGCGGACAATACCAAACTCGTTCTCCCACCAGTAGGAGATGGAATCAGCGGCTGTTGTGAGTCGCATCGTATCATCCGGGTTGGGTTTGGGGGAGAGTGAGTCCCAAGGGGCAAAGGGGATGTTGCGTTGCTTGCCGCGGCGCTGTGAACGGCCTGTTTCTTGCCATTGTGCGAGCGTGGTCAGGTAGTTGGGGCCACCTGCAAGCGGAGACGCGCCATGAAGTGCCGGCGCCCAGGTGCCATTGGGTTGCAGGCCGGGTCTTGCCTGGGGGCAGCAATTGATGCTGAGGCTGGCGCAATCGATACAGTTGGCCCAGTATGTCGTTTCTTTGTCGTCGTGCGAGTAAATGGCAGCCGCCTTACCGGCAGATACGCTTTGTTGAGCTGCGATGGCTTCTTCTGTGCTTTCGACGCGCACCAGCCCGAGTACGGGCAGACCAGCTGCTTTTTTGGCAAACTGAGGTGCAGAAGCAATGTCTGTGCAGACCCCTGGTGTCCATATGCGGGAGTCAATCTCTGTTGCCATGGGCTGGGTGAGCCAAATCCACCCCTTTTTCCGGCTACCCTGCGTCTTCAGGTCTTCCGGGCTCAGCTGGTGGGCGAGGGGGCCTAAATCAGCACCTTCGCGGTTGCCGCTTTGGGCACAAATGCTGCCGGCGGCATCTTTGAGCGCGTTGATGAACGCTTGGTTATCATACACCTCGGCATGAGCAAAGAGCACATGCGGGCACAGGTCGCTTTGGCCGGAACGTCGGGTGACTGCGTGCAGTACATCGCGGATGGCTTTGTGCCAATCAGCCGTGGGTGCCAGGTACACGCTGCTTCCTCCCGTGCCGGAGCTCAGCATGGTAAGCGCGGGGGAGTGCACCAGCAGCCTGTGTGAAGCTGTTTGGTTGCCATTCCAGATGACACCACCCACGCGGGCATCCGAGATCAGTTTCCAGGCAATCTGGTTGTCCAGGCAGGGAATGAGCTGCAATTCCGGTTCTTTGAAGCCGGCTTCCAGCATGAGATTGTGCAGGGTGTTAGCCAGCAGCATGGTGGTCTCCCCCGGTTTGTAGATGACAATGTTGCCCATAACCCACGCGGCTGCAATGCCTGCCACGGCATCCGCGAGGGGATGCACGTGATTGGTGGATACAATCACGATGCCGAGCGGCGTGGGGTGGGTACCATCCAGCAGACCATCTTGTGCAGAGCTTTCTTCGTAAAAATAGCAGGCACCGATGGCATCACGAAGTTCTGCTTCCGCGTCTTCCATGGTGAACCCGGCATCGCGCACCAGCACGGAGCTGAGGTTGGTGCGGTTTTTCTCGATAAGACGCGCCAGTTTCAGGACGTGTGTGCGGCGTTCGTCTATGGAAAGCTGGCTGTGTACACTTGCAGCGTCTGCATGCTGCATGATGGCTCCGACTACGGCGAAATCAGCACTTTGGTAGCGGTAGTCTTCTTGCTCCGGTGCGGTGAGGGAGCGGTGAATGCAGGTGAGGGCCGTATCTGTCTCTCTGCCGAGGATGGACAAGGGCAGGGGCTCTTGTTTGCGCTCGGCTTCGGCTTGGGCTGCTGCGTAGAATTCGTCCACGTAGGCACGCGTCATCACGTGGTGCAAAGTGGTGCGGTAGCTGGGCGTTGCGTGGTGGCGGTCGCTTTGTTCTTCTCGTCCGCTGAGGGCGGCCAGGAAATGCTGGCGCATCCGGCCCCATCCAATGGAGTTTGATTCCACCGCGTAGCCGGCTGTCAGGTATCCATCCGGACGCGAAAGTTCGTTGATGAGGCTTTGGAGATAGGTTTCAAACCCGGCCCCTTCATCCTCAGAGCTGACGCTGGTGGACAGGGTGACGGTGGCGCCTTCTTTGGCGAGCATACGCCCGATGTGGTTTCCCAGACCGGCATAGAATACGAAAGGCGGGAGCCCTTCGCGCCCGCTGCGTACCCAGTCAAGCAGGGCATAGGCAATGTCAAAAAGATTGTGTGTGCCGATGACGGGGCAGAGTGCCTTTGGCTTGGAGGCAATGGCTGCATGCACCAGGTGCTTGTAGCGTGATTCCGTTTCGGCCTTTGTTTCGCTCAAATCCATGCCTTTGCCATATAGGTAGGCGAGGATTTGCTCTTCTGCCAGGTGAGACCCTTTGACCAACAGGATTTGTAAGGGGGCGGCGCCTTTGGCCGCGCGGGCCTGGGCCCAATCCGTCAAGTCGCGGAGCAGGGCTGCGCTTTCCTTCAGGTAGCCCGGCAGCTCCAGCATGATGTCTGCCTTGTGGAACTCCGCACCGGAGAGTGCCAGCTTGAAACCCTCCACCACAATGGGGAGGATATCAGACGTGCCACTCTCGACAATCAGCTTACGTTTGTTTGCCGGCTTGGTGGCAGCGCGAAGCAGTTTGCGCAGGGCTTCTGCAAAGGTTTTGGCAGAGGTTTCCGGCGCATAGGGCGATATGGTGGGGCAAAGTCTCCATGGTTGGATGACAAGCCCGGCCGATTCCTTGTAGGAAAGGATGGCGTGCAGGTTCTTGTTGTAGCGCTCAGCGCTCTTTTTGCCCAGCACATGCGGGGACAGGGGATTGAGAGCGTGCCCCAGTCCATCTTTAGCGCTTTCGCGGATGCGCTTACCCAGTTTTTCTACCTGGGTGGGCAGGGTCAGCTCCGAAAAGGTGGAGCGGAACACGCGGTGTACCTCCGCCATGGCAGCTCCCTGCATGCTGCGAGAAGCCATGGATGCTGCCTTGAATCGCAGTTTGCCGACGGTGCTGAAGAAGGTGGGGACACCACCAAACTCTGCCATGAGACGGCGCAGGTTGCCGGCTTGTGTCTCGGTGGTTGAGGCATGAAAGACCTGGGCGCAAAGTTGTTGCAGGAACTGGCGGTTTTTCTCATCGGTCGCCAGGCGGCTCATGGCGCCAAGCAGGGTGCGCTCATCGGATTTGAGCTGTTTCAGGGATGCATGCAACAGGTCTTGGGCTAAATCAGTAGCACGCTGCGCGAGGGCACGATCATCCGGTTTTTTCTCTCTTGTCTGCTTGAGCCGTGCGCTGATTTCAGATTCCGCCATAACGTGCGGGTATTCTAGCCTGATATCCGGGGGCTTGCAAGTTCAAAATACGGCTTCAGGCTCCCCAGCTCAGTTTTTAATGGAATCTTTGTTCAGCAGTCGGGGGGTGAGCTCGGAGATGAGTTGTTGTAACTGTTTGTCTGCCAATTCTTCACTGATGCCGGTTCCGCCGCCCCAGTAGGTACCTATCTGGAAGTATGCCCAGCGCTGCACATAGCCATGCAGCACGCGGTCGCTCATATCTTGCAGGGTACGGCCCAAATGGCTGCTGCAGATGGTATCATGCCCCACGAATACGTAATAGTTGATGTGTTGGAGCGCGGGTCTTGAGGCATCGCGGCTTGGGGTGCGGGAGGTCAGGCGGGTGAAGCCAAGTTTGCTGCCATCGTTCAAGGCAAGCTCTGTCTTGCTCCCCAGCAAATCAACGTGCCCCTGGGAGGGAAGGCAGCGCTCCGGTCGGTGAATGGAGGCATTCATATCATTGCCGGAGTAGACGATAGAGGCCACAATTTCCGGGCCTCGCGGAGTTGTGAGTGTCTCTCTCAGTTTGGTGTAGGAGGCTTTGCTGAACCTCGTATCGGCGGCCAGGGTGTTGCGTTCTTGCTCTGATTCCTGCAATTTTCTGCCGTACCAGCCGGTGAGCTCATAGCCCAGCGGCATATCGGGTGAGATGGAGGCTTCCACCAGCCGGTCATGCTTGGGAAGCAGGAAAATGCAGCTCAGGATGCATGCCAGCAGCACCGGGGGGAGCAGGGCTTTGATGTAGGCGGTGTGTTTCATGCTTGTGACTCCTCGTTATTGGTGTTGTTGCGGCGTACAATCACGCGTTGTTTCCTCAGAAAAGGCATTTCCCCGCTCAGTAGCCCATGCAGCAACATCAGTCCCACCAAACTTGCCGGGAAGAAGAACAACAGCCCCGACCAATCATGCCAGGTTTTGCCCGCAAAGGCCGGGTTGATGTATTCTGCACACACAAAGATGCTGGCTACGCGGAAGGCATTGGCTACAATGGCCAGGGGGATGGCGCTCACCCCCAGGAGCAGTCGCTTCCACAGCGCCAGATGATCTGCCAGATACGCCCAGGCGATGGATATCATGAGCAAGGCCATCAGGGAACGCATGCCCGAGCAGCCACCGGCTATGCTGTAGGCATCCCAATTGCCGGTGGCTGAGCTGATGTTGGTGCCATCCATGATGGTCTCCACCCCCAGCAGGCCTGCCCCCCAGTGCGCGCCCTGCGTGGCCAGCAGCTGCATACCCACCGTTGCTTGCTGGAAGCCGGGCAGGGGAATGCTCAGCCACAAAAAGAAGAAAGGAAATGCACTGGCCAGGGCTGCGCGCCCGCCCCAGTAGCACCACACCAGCCCTACCATCAGAAATGGCAGCGCGCCAATGGCCACGCGTCCTTGCTGGGTGCGCACGGCCAGGACGCACAGCATTGCTCCCAGCGCAATGGACCACAGCCCATGCAGACTCCCCGCTGCGCGTAGTTCATTTTTCATTTTCAGCGCAGCGTGCCGCAGCATGTACAGGCTCAGCAGGGGAATCATCCACCCATGTTCATAATCGTTCTCTGCATTCCAGGCGCTTTCCAGCCAATAGGCTGCACTCTGGCTGTTGCCCATGTAGGCAGGGTAAAATCCATAGAACCACACCACTATCAGCAAAAATGTGGATATGCCTACCCAAGATATTGATGGTAAGTGAAATGTATCTTTTGTGGCTCCTGCTTCCATATTACGCATGCGAAAAAATGTAAGAAAAATGTGCTTTTAGTATTGCTTTTTTGGCGAAAATGTCAAGAATAGTCGCGCAGTCAACACTCATCATACCATGAAAATTATCAGCGGTACAGCACATCCTCAGTTAGCTAAAGACATTGCCAACGTCATGGGGCTTCCCCTTTGCGACGCATCCGTTACGACTTTCCCCGATGGTGAAAGCTTTGTGCAAATCAATGAATCTATCCGTGGTACAGATGTGTTCATTGTGCAGCCCACTTGTCCCCCCACCAACCACAATCTCATGGAACTGCTTGTGATGGTGGATGCCGTGCGCCGTGCCAGCGCCAGCCGCATTACCGCCGTGATGCCCTTCTACGGCTACGCTCGCCAGGACCGCAAGGACAAGCCCAGAGTGCCCATCACCTCCAAACTTGTAGCCAATCTGCTGACCGCCGCCGGTGTGAACCGTGTGCTTACCATGGATTTGCACGCTGCTCAGATTCAGGGCTTCTTTGAAATCCCCGTTGATCATCTTTACTCTCTTCCCGTCCTCATCAAGCACCTCAAGGAACACTATGTGGAGGATATGAAGAACCTCGTGGTGGTTTCTCCCGACATCGGCGGTGTGAAGAATGCCAAGAACTACGCCAATATCCTCGGCACAGAGCTGGCCATTGTGGCCAAGCAGCGCATTTCTGCCACAGAGGTGGATGCTCACGCCGTTATCGGCAACGTGCAGGGCAAGGACGTACTTCTCGTGGACGATATGACCGAATCCGGTGGTACTCTCTGCGCTGCCGCTTCCATCCTGCGTGAGCATGGTGCTGCCCGTATTTTCGCAGCAGTCTCCCACGCTGTGCTCAATGAGAAGGCCATCACCCGACTGGCCAACAGCCCCATCGAGCATCTCCTCACCTCCGATTCCGTGCCCATGGCCTATGGTGAGCGTGTGGATACCGTCAGCATTGCTCCCTTGCTGGCTCAGGCTATCTCCAATATTCATAACAACGACTCCGTCACCCACCTGTTCGACGTATAAGTCGTTTGCCTCGTTTTTCAAATGCACAAGCCGCGCCCCATTTCGGTGGCGCGGCTTTTACATGCCCATGTTTCAGTACACGAAAAAGCCCGGTCTTGCGACCGGGCTTTCTTGGGAGCATCCCCACGCGGATTCGAACCGCGGTTCTATGACTGAGAATCATATGTCCTAACCCCTAGACGATGGGGACATGGATACTCTCGCTGACTTGCAGCACGCACAGGATAGCAGATTTGACCCCAGAGTCAAGCCAAATTCTGTAAAAATCTCAATTTTTGGCTCTTTTTCAGATTTGCTGACAGATGGGGATTAACTTCAACCTCAGAAATGGGTGTCGGAGGAAAAAGGCTTGCCTTAATTTGTCAAAAAGGTAGTGAGAGTCACCCAGCCCGCAAGAGCGGGACATGATACGTTT
>JAFYUJ010000077.1 GCA_017558555.1 Akkermansia sp. | reverse complement strand
TCCTCGAGACCACCAAGTACAACCCGCACAGCCCTTACAGCGCCTCCAAGGCCGGCAGCGACCACTTCGTGCGCGCCTACCACGATACCTATGGCATGCCCACGCTGGTGACCAACTGCTCCAACAACTACGGCCCCTACCAGTTCCCGGAGAAGCTCATCCCCCTTTTCATCAACAATATCCGCCACGGCAAGCCGCTGCCCGTCTATGGCAAGGGCGAGAACGTGCGCGACTGGCTCTATGTGGTCGACCATGCCCGCGCCATCGATGTCATCTTCCACCAGGGCAAGACGGGCGATACCTACAACATCGGCGGCTTCAATGAGTGGAAGAATATCGACATCGTGAAGGTCGTCATCAAGACCGTTGACCGCCTCCTGGGCAACCCCGAGGGCACCAGCGAAAAGCTCATCACCTATGTCACCGACCGCGCCGGCCACGACCTGCGCTACGCCATCGACTCCACCAAGCTGAAGAACGAGCTCGGCTGGGAACCCTCCCTCCAGTTTGAAGAAGGCATCGAAAAGACCGTCCGCTGGTATCTCGACAACCAGGAATGGATGGATAACATCACCTCCGGCGAGTACGAGAAATACTACGCAGAAATGTATTCTGGCAAATAACTCAATCTCGACATGAAAAAAATTCTCATCACAGGTGTAAACGGCTACATTGGACGCAAAGTTGTTCAAGCCTTTGTAGACTCAGGCTGGACCACGGACAAGCTCCTGCTCGTTGATATGGGGCCCGAATCTTTGGTACCTGGCGGCACTTACATGCAGATGAACGTGTTGGATTACGCTGCAGATACTGATTTATATTCGCGTTTGGGAGAACCGGAATACGTGTTACACTTGGCCTGGCAGGACGGCTTCAATCATAACGCCGCTTCTCACCTGCACAACCTTGAATCCCACTTCCTTTTCCTACGCAACATGGTTGATGCCGGATGTAGTTCCATCTCAGTCATGGGTACCATGCACGAAGTCGGGTACTGGGAAGGAGCTATTACTGAGAACACCCCTTGCAATCCACAATCCATGTATGGCATTGCCAAGAATGCCCTGCGCCAGGCCACGCTGGCTTATTGCGCAGGCAAACCCGTCAGCGTTAAATGGCTGCGAGCCTACTACATCACCGGTGATGATGCCTCCAGCCGTTCCATCTTCTCCAAAATCCTCGACTGGGAGGCCGAGGGCAAGGAAACATTTGCCTTCACTACTGGCAGGAATTTGTACGATTTCATTGATGTAAATACCCTGGCCTACCAGATTATGCTGGCATCTGTCCAGAATACGGTGGAGGGCATCATCAACGTCTGTTCCGGGCAACCCACCTCACTGAAGGATAAGGTGGAACAATTCATCGCTGAAAAGGGGCTGCGCATTCGTCCCGAATTCGGGGCCTTCCCCGACCGCCCCTATGATTCACCCGGCGTTTGGGGAGACGCCGGTAAGATTAACATGATTATGACTCAAACCAAATGAAACGCCTGGGTATTTACTTCTACTTTGACAAAAACGGGTGGGTAGGTGATTTTGCCGTCTTCTACTTGGAAAAACTACGCGAATTCTGTGAGGAACTCTGCGTAGTGGTGAATGCTCCGCTATCTCCGGAAGGAGAGGCCAAGCTCAGG
>JAFYUJ010000076.1 GCA_017558555.1 Akkermansia sp. | reverse complement strand
ACCATCTTCAAGGAAATCTTTGAAAATGCCGCCATGGATTGCTATGCCATGAGCATGGAGGGCTTCGAGGATTTGATGCAGGACGACTATAAGCGCAAGCAGCTTCGCGAAAAGCTGGCCCACGAGCTCTACCGAGAATTCAGAAACGAGCCAGACGAGCAAGAGGAGTCTATTCTGTTAGCTGCTGAAGACATCTCATAACCCCGTACCCACCATCCCACCCAAGCAGAAAAGGCGAGCAGAAATCATGCCTTTTCCGTCTGGTCAGCTGTTGCACCAATCGAGATAGCGGTAGAAGAGCTGCTGGCCGAAGCCCCGAGGACAGCAACTCATCTATTATGCAATTTTGCAATCATGTTGCGAAATTGTATAATTTTAATCCAAATTTGACCGTTTTCTATGCAATTCCGCAATTGTATTGCAGATTTTCATAGAAACACACCCTAAAAAACTTGACAATACACAAAAGAAAGGCAGAATAGGATTGAGATGATGCAGGAAGAATACAATTACATTCCACGCAAGGCATTAAAAACAGTGGGCGAGATGGCGAGCAGTTTTCCGTGTGTGCTGGTTACTGGTGCGCGGCAGGTAGGGAAATCTACCATGCTGAAACAGATAATGCCGGCAGACATGAAATATGTAACACTGGATGATTTTCGTCATCTGAGGCAGGCAAAGAATGACCCTATAGGATTTCTTGAAGACATGGGCACTCCGCTGTGCATTGATGAAATACAGTATGCGCCGGAACTGCTCAGGGCTATCAAAATGATGGTAGATAAAGCAGAAGGGAAACCGGGCATGTACTGGCTGACCGGCTCGCAGCGCTTCCACATGATGAGGGACGTCAGTGAAAGCTTAGCCGGGCGCGTGGGCATTATAGAACTCAGTACTCTTTCCCAGCAAGAGGCGCTGAAGGAAGCACATCTGCCCGATTTTTTTCCCAGCGCAGAACGTATGAGAGAATTGACACCGGACCGCCGGTCATGCGACATCAACGAACTGTACGCCCGAATATGGCGAGGCGGATACCCTGCACTGCATCGAGACTTGAATCGCAATGTCGATCACTATTTTGATGCTTATTTGCAAACCTATATGGAAAGAGATGTACAAGCTCTGACACAAGTTGGAGATCAGAGCGCCTTCCTCACGCTCATGCAATCGGCAGCTGCACGTACAGGACAGCAGTTGGTGTATTCCGACTTGGCCAGAGACGCGGGCATCTCGCCTAATACAGCAAAAAGTTGGATATCCATCTTGGAAGCAAGCGGGATAGTCTCCCTGCTGCGCCCCTACACGGCCAACACGATTAAGAGATTGAGCAAAACACCCAAGATTTATTTCATGGATACGGGGCTGTGCGCGTGGTTGTGTAGTTGGGTCACGCCCGCCACACTGCAGCGTGGAGCCATGAGCGGAGCCATTCTTGAAACGTGGGTATATGGGCAATTATACCGCGCGCTTGGAAGCCGTGGCATGAGAACCCGCCTGAGCTACTATCGCGACAGCAATGGAGCTGAAGTGGATTTTCTGCTGGAACATGAGGGCAAACTCTACCCCATGGAAGTAAAACGAAGCAGCAGCCCGACAGCCACGGACTTGAAGGCGGTGGCAGGCATTCCTTCCGGCTCCTGCGAAATGCAACCCGGAGTAGTTCTTTGCACAGCACGCGAGATGTTTTCCTTGGGTAAGGGGCAGAAAGCATTTCCCATCTCAGCCATGTAATATGCAACCTTCACCTTTGGTGGAGGTCAGCTGTTGCACCAATCGAGGTAGCGGTAGAAGAGCTGCTGGCCGTAGAAAAGCCAGAAAAAGGCACCGGCGATGAAGGAGGGGCCGAAGGGCATGGGCTGGCCCTTGCTGATGCGGGCAATGAGAGCCCAGAGGATGCCGATGAAGCTGCCGGCCACCAGGGAGAAGAGCACGCCTTGCCAGCCACAAAGGGCGCCGATGGACATGGCGATGAGGGCATCTCCGCTGCCCATGGCCTCCCGGCGGGAGAGGATGCCGGAGCATGTGCCGGAAAGCTGCTCGCAGGATTCGAGGTCGATGCAGCGGCCATCGGGCAGCAGCACGCTGTCTACCCGGAATTGGATGGTGCCCTGCTCTGCCTTGAGCTCGGCGGCGGTGGCTTGCAGCAGCTCCACGCGGTTAGTGCTTTCCATGAACAGCTCGCTCCAGAGGTAGGAGGCATCGCCCACGCGCAGCTCCAAATCATCATCCTTTTGGCGGAGAGTCCACTCGCAGGGGGTATCAAAAGTGTGGCGTTTATTGCCGAAAAGGCCACGACCCAGCAAGGCAACGAGCTTGAGCAGAACCCAGCCGCTGCCGGCCCCCGCAGCTGCCCACATGACCCCCTCCGAGGCATCGAGAGCCTGCCCCTCCACAATCCAGGGGGAGAAAAGCGCCACGGCTGCGCCGAGGATGGTAGCCGTCCAGGTGAGGCGGGGGAGCACAATCATCTGCTCCCAATCGATGCAGAAGATGGCCAGCATGGTAGCCCCCCAGGCGCAGAGCAAGGCCTGGGTGATGACATCAGTATCCGCAAAGCTCCATGAGAGGGCTGCAAAGAGTGCTGCGGTGAGCACCTCTACCAGCCAATAACGCACAGAAATGCGCACCCCGCAGCAGGCGGCACGCCCACGCAGCATCAACCAACTGAAGATGGGCAAATTCAAGTACCAGGGGATAGCGGCCTTGCATGCCGGGCAAAATGAGCGACGGGGTTCATTCACGCTCATTTCACGCGGCAAGCGGTATATCACCACGTTGAGGAAAGAGCCCACACAGGCGCCAAACATAGCAAAGCACAGCGGCAGCAGCCACGGGGTCTCCAGGCTGATAGCCTGCGTCGCGTTGTAGAGCATGTCCTGCATACGTATTCAGTGTAGCATGTATCCGGCTTGCGACAAGGCAATTCTGTGTCTCGCGCGGAAAGATGCTGCAAAAAGAAGCGGGAGGGAAGCAATGCAAGTTACCATGTCGTGCATCTCTGAAAACTCGTAATCCGTCAGACAGATCGCAATTTGTGAATCTGCGCAGCACACTCACAAATTGCCATTTACAGGCTTTCAGAAGCTCCCAACGACTCCAGAATCCGGGGCAAGGTGTCCATGTAGTCTTCTTCCAAGGCTTGCAAGGCGGGCACGCCGCATTGTATCAGGCGCGGGCGCAACGTATTGTTCAGAAGGAGATGAATCTGCCCCTGCAAGGTCTCTGAAGAAAGGCGAGCAAGCACAGGATTGGCTAATAGCTGAAGCACAGCACCCAGGCTCTCATAAATAGCAAACCACCTGGGGAAGCACACTTGGCTGACGCCATAGAATTCTTTCAGGGATTGAGCGTTGTTCAGGATATAAGCTTGCCGGCATTCGGAAATTTTGGCAGCGCTGATGATATTGCCCAACTCCAGCTCAGCAAGGACATCCTTGACAGCACCACGGGCAAAGCCGCTGACATCTGCCATCTGCTGTGTGCTATGGGCACCCTGCATCAACAAAAGCATAACTTCTGCGCGGGCGCTGACACCCAACCCACCACGCAGCCGCAACAGGAGAGTCGCGGCGGTATGCGGAATCCTGCGCATTATTTTATGTTGACGCTGAAATGCCGGGCGAATCAACCCGTAGCGAGCTGCCAGTTCATCCCGTGTACGGTAATAGGACAAGTCCGTACCATCCTCTGCAGCAAACAAAGTCTGCTCCTCCGGTGCCGTGTCCGCATCAGCAAAACGCAGCCATCGTTTATCCCCGGCTTGCGCACACAAAGCCGCCAGATAGGCCATAGACTCCGTATCCTTATACCGGGCCTTTTTCTGTAAGGCTTTGAGCCTCGTTGTATTAATCAGGGTGCCGTAGGTCAACAGCCAATTAGCCATCAAATCATACAGCCTGGGGCAGCGGCGGCAAAAAGCCGCAGAAAACAGCACCAGCGCTTCAGGGTCAAGTGTCAAACCTGCCCCCGTACTACTACCATGCGAGGCAACCCCCAGCTCTCCCCACTGACGCCAAAGGTGGGCAGAAATCGCATCGTTCCACGTTTTATTATATTTGCTCACCAACATGTTTCCAACCGATATGGGTCAATAATTCTTTGAGAAGAAACCGAAATCCTTCCGATATATCTTGTTCCATGCACCACTGTGCGGCAGAGAAAATCTCATCATCTGTCGGGTGAAGGGCTTTTAAATCTTGTATATGGTACCCACCCCTGTCGACCGCTGCAAATAATTTAAAATAGACCTGATCTTGACGGGCTATGTAGTATATCGTCAATTTTTCACCCACACACGATGCTTGCAAGCGATGAGCCAACCCGGGAGGCAGGCCCATCGACAGCTGTGAAGCCGGGCCATTATTTAACCAATCATCAGGCAGTTGAAGAATAGCCGCAACTTGTTGTACAGCACACAACAGCTCATCAGGAAGCGGTTCTGCCGACACCAGTTGTCCATCTTTCATAAGAGCCACAACATCGACATCCTGCGTTGTGCGGTTCACCAAGTGACAGGCAATCAGGGCAGAACCTCCACACACAACAAGCTCAACAGGTTGACTTTGACTCAAAATCAACTGTTCATCCAAAAGCCTCAAAGCCTGAGTTAATTTTTCTGTATTGAAGAACTTCATTGCGGGATTTCTTACACTCTTTGTCAGTATTTCTGCCGTTTTGTATCATTTTTACATTCTTCAGTCAATACAAAACATCCACTTTTTCTTCACCTGCTACTCAGCCAGAGCTTCTTAGACAGCTCAGGAAAGTTTGCGGCGGGTGATGGAGTAGACCTTGTCGCCGTGGCGGACTTTCTGGTCGATGGCAATGAGGGCGCGCTTGCCCTTGGGCACGCAGTCCATGGGGACGGTTTCGCCCTGCTCGTTGTCGCAACGGACCTCGGGGACAACGAGACGGACGATGCCGGTGGTGCAGCCGGTAATTTCGATTTTATCGCCGGGGGAGAGGGGGCCGGCCTCCAGGCGGATTTCAGCAACCTTGGCCTTGGGGTACCAGCGCATGACGCGGCCGAGGTGGTGGCGCTGCTCGAGCGCGAGGCTGTTGGAGCAACCGCTCCAGGTCTCCCACTCCTCGCCCAGGTAGTAGCCGCCGTGCCAGAACTGGCGGTTGAAGACATGCAACAGGCGGTCTTCCCAATCGGCCACTTTTTCGGGGCTCCACTGCCCCTCCACACAAGCCTTGAGCGCCTCCTTGTACACAGAAGTGACGGTGGAGACATAGGCCTCGGAGCGGCCACGACCTTCCAACTTGAAGACGGATACACCAGCCTCAATCAACTGATCTATCACGCGGATGGTGCAGATATCCTTGGGAGACATGATGTATTGATTATCAATATCCATCTCAAACCCGGTCTCGGTATCGGTGACGCGGTATTTGCGGCGGCAGAGCTGGAAGCACTGGCCGCGGTTGGCGCTGTGGTTGTAGGCCGCCAGGCTCATGCCGCACTTGCCGGAGATGCCGATGCAGAGCGCACCGTGGGCAAAGATTTCGATGCGCACAAGCTCGCCGGAGGGGCCGGTAATTTTTTCCTTGCGGATGCCATCGATAATATAGCGAATCTGGCTGAGCTTCAACTCACGGGCCAGCACCATCACATCCGCATATGCGGCAAAGAAACGAACGGCAGAGAGGTTGCACACATTGGCCTGCACGGAGATATGAATCTCCAGCCCGATGCTGTGGGCATAGGAAATCACCGCCAAATCTGCAGCGATGACGGCATCCACCCCGGCATCTTTGGCAGAGCGGAGCAAAGCCTGCATGCCCTCCACCTCTTCATCATACACAATCACATTGCAGGTGAGGTAAGCCTTGGCCTTGCAGGCATGGCACAGGCGCACCACCTTGGGCAAATCCTCGGGGGTGAAGTTGACGGAAGCGCGGGCGCGCATGTTGTACTGCCCCACCCCGAAATAAACACTATCTGCCCCGGCGCGCAAAGCTGCGGCCAGCGATTCAAATGACCCGGCCGGAGCCATAATCTCCCATTGCTGCATGGGCGTAAGTGTACACCAGCCACCGCACAGGGTCAAGGCTATTTGAGGGGAGAGAACCCGGCACCTGACGGGTGCTGACAAAATGAGGCAGGGTGAGGGGAGGAAAAGACTTGCAATAGCAGGCAGATTAGAGTAATATCCCGCGCGTCATGACCGAATTGCCCAAGGCTTACGAACCTACAGTTGTTGAAGAGAAATGGCAGGAACGCTGGATGCAGGAAAACTGTTTCCACGCCAATCCTCAATCCACCAAACCCGCATATAGCATCGTCATTCCCCCGCCCAATGTAACGGGTGTGCTGCACATGGGGCACGTGCTCAACAACACGATTCAGGATATTCTGGCTCGCCGAGCCCGCCAGGAAGGCAAGGAAGTGCTCTGGCTGCCCGGCACCGACCACGCCGGCATTGCCACACAAGCTCGCGTAGAGAAAGAATTGGCCAAGGAAACCCCGCCCCGCACCCGCTACGATGTTGGCCGCGAGAACTTTGTGAACATGGTGTGGGAGTGGAAGGAAAAGCACGGTGGCATCATCATCAAGCAGCTCAAGAAGCTTGGCTGCTCCTGCGACTGGGAGCGCGAACGCTTCACCATGGACAACATTTTTGCTCCCGAAGTAGCCCGTGCCTTTGCCGAGCTCTTCAAGCAGGGGCTCATCTACCGCGGCCGACGCATGGTCAACTGGGATCCCGTGCTCCGCACCGCTCTCTCGGATGAAGAAGTCATCATGACTCCCTCCAAGAGCAAGCTCTACACCATCCGCTACAAACTGGCAGACGGCAGCGGGCAACTGCTGGTCTCCACCACACGTCCGGAAACCATCATGGCCGACGTGGCCGTGGCCGTAAACCCGAAGGACCCCCGCTTTGGACACCTGGTGGGCAAAACTGTCATCCGCCCGCTGGTGGAAACAGAAATCCCCATCATCGCCGATGACCACGTAGAAATCGACTTCGGCACAGGTGCGCTCAAGATTACCCCGGCTCATGACCGCACGGACTTTGAGGTGGGTATGAAGAACAACCTCGAAATCATCGACATCCTGACAGCCGATGGCCACATCAACTGCCCCGATTGCCCCGAATTGCACGGACTGGACCGCTTTGTGGCACGCGACAAGTCCATCGAGCTTATCGAAGCCAAGGGCTTGCTGGAAAAGGTGGAAGACTACGAAAACAACGTGGGCATTTCCCAACGCTCCGATGTGCCCATCGAGCCGCGCCTGAGCATGCAGTGGTTCCTGAAGTACCCCTGCGTGAAGGAAGCAGCTGAGGCCGTAGCCAACGGCGACATCGTGTTCCGCCCTGCTCACTGGGCCAAGACCTACGCCCACTGGCTGGAGGGTATCCAGGACTGGTGCATCAGCCGCCAGCTGTGGTGGGGCCACCGCATCCCCGTATGGTACCGCAAGGACAAGGCTACCGAGCTGCAGGAAGCAGCCAAGCTGGATGAAGCTGATGCCGCCGCCGGTGACATCTACGTAGGCGTAGAGCCCCCTGCCGACCCGGAAAACTGGGTGCAGGATGAAGACGCGCTGGATACCTGGTTCAGCAGCTGGCTGTGGCCCTTTGCCACGATGGACAAAGAATGCCTGGCCAAGTTCTACCCCACCAGCGACCTGGTAACGGGTCCGGATATCATCTTCTTCTGGGTGGCACGCATGATTATGGCCGGCTACCGCTTTGCTGATAGCAAGCCTTTCTCCAACGTATTCTTCACCTCAATCGTGCGCGACCTTCAGGGCCGCAAGATGAGCAAGAGCCTGGGCAACAGCCCCGACCCGCTCGACCTCATCGCACGCTACGGCGCCGATGGTCTGCGATTCGGCCTCATGCGCATCGCCCCCACGGGTACGGACGTCAAGTTCGACGAAAAGCAGATTGAAGAAGGCAAGAATTTCGCCAACAAGCTGTACAACGCCGCCCGCTTCCGCATGATGCAGGGCGAAGCCGGCACCGACCCTGCCCCTCGCTTCACCGCTGTGCACATCGACATTCTGTCCAAGCTCAAAGAGCTTCACGCCACGGTGGCCGAAGCCTTTGCCAAGTATGAGTTCAATACCTACACACAGGCTCTCTACAGTTTCTTCTGGAATGAGTACTGCTCACTCTTCCTTGAGGCTGTGAAGAATGACCTGCGCGAAGGTGCCGATGCCGCTGTGCGCAATGCCACACTCTACACCATCGACACCGTGCTGCGCCACTACCTGGCACTGCTGGCACCCATCATGCCGCACATTGCAGAGGAACTGTGGCAGAGCCTGGGCTTCGCCAACCGCAATGGCGGGCAGCCGCTCATGCTCACCGAACTGCCCAAGGCTGATTCCCTGTTGGCCGGGCTGGACGACATCGCCATTTCCAAGGCACGAGCCACGGCCTCTGCCCTCTACGAATCCGCCAACCGCGCTCGTAACCTCAAGGCAGAATACAACCTGGCCACCAACCGCAAGGTACGCTTCATTCTCAAGCCCGTGATGCCGCTGGATGAAGACATCTGCTCCCGCCTGGCATTGCTGGCCGGTGCTCTTTCTGCCGACTGCAACGCAGACTTTGATGCACCCAAGGGTACTCCCACCACTCTCACTCCCTTCGGCGAGCTCTTCCTGCCGCTGGAAGGATTGGTGGACGTGGACGCTGAACGCACCCGTATCACCAAGGAACTGGAGAAGATTACCAAGGAAATCACCAAGAGCCAGGCCAAGCTGGGCAATGCTTCCTTCGTGGACCGCGCTCCTGCTGCCGTGGTAGATCAGGAACGCGCCCGCCTCACAGAATGGGAGGGGCGCAAGGCTCAGTTGGAAGCCATGCTTGCAGCACTCGCCTGATAACACACCCAGGCTTTCATCATCACACGATGCAACCGATTCTCGCAAGTCTCAGCCCGGAGGAACAAGCCGCACTCAAGCTCTGTGGCATCACGAAGGATACTCAGCTGGCTCGCACCCATGCCGATGCATTGGCACGGGACCTGCAAGTATGCCGTGAGCATTTCCCCGAGCTGGCTTGTGAGATACCGTTGCAGAAGCTCCGGCTCATTTGTGCGGAAGCCCGTACCCAACACGGGGAGTTGGAGGGCGCCGTCCGAGAAGCCCCTTCAAAAGAAGCTCAGGAGCAGGGTGAGTTGTTCTTTACCCGTGCTTACCCGACCTTGGTTGTATCTAAACACCGGAGGAGCCATAAACCACAGCCCGGCGCCACTGTAGCCCACCCCCTGAGCGCTACTGATGAAGAAATAGTCAAAGAAGAAGTGAACCTCATCGACGGAGCGCGCACATCCGACCGGCAGGAGCGCGTCGGCAAGGTCTCTGGATACGAGTTTCACAACGCCGTCCACAGCGCACACCCGCTTGCCGTGTACCTGGGCGCTTGGGCAACGCTTCTGTTTGTCGCGGATATTGCAGCCATCATCATCGTACCGCTGCTCATCATCCTGGGATTTGAGATTCCCATCAACATCAAAACAACGGGTGTCGCCATTGCAATAGCCGGGGCTCTTCCTTATTTCTGCCTCAGAGCACATGCAGTCTGCTCCGTGTGCCGTGTGAGTGTTTTTTCATTCAAAAAATATTCGCACAATCGCCAGGCACATTGGATGCCGCTGCTGGGTTGTGCCATCCCCACAGCCCTGCATGTGGCATTCTGTTTCTGGTTCCGCTGCCCTGCCTGCGGCACTCCGCAAAAGCTTTTCCGCCGCACAGGGCGTCATTAACCCATTTTGCCATGTTTTCAAACAACGCACTTTCTGCCGGATTGCTCATGACCGCCACTTGCTGCATGGCCATGGCCGAACCCACCGCCCCGACAACTGATACCCACCAATCTCTCGCCATCGAGTTGGTGTCTATCCTCTCCGAAACGGAAATACAGCTGCGATCCTGCACAGATGAGCACAGCGTAGAGGCGGCTATCCCCCAGCTTTTGCAGCTCAAAGAACGCGCGACTCAACTCAAAGAACGCCAAAAATCCCTCCCGGAACCCACGGTACAGGATTTCCTGGCCGCCGAACAATTGATAAGCGATTTCAACACCCTTGCACAAGCGATAGAGCAACACATCACCCGTTTGCAACAGCAAAATCTTGTCTCTCCGGAGCTAAAGTCTGTTTTGCACCTTTAATTTCTTGCGTCTCTTCCCTGCACTTTTTCATCGCCCCCTCGATTAGCTCAGGGGGCTTTCTTTTTCTCTATCTACGCGAAGCCACCACAAACTACATGTGGACACATTTTTTTCTAAATTACGCCAACCACAAGATATAGTATCGACCTTGCATAATCTATGCCACATACCTTAATTTCCTACCCATAATATATGAATATACCACAATGGGCCGGAATTTTATGCTTGCAAAAAGTCAGCAAAGCCGTAATATCGGAATATCCGAAGCACTTTTCACCTATTACACTTATGAAAGAGAGACTCTCTCGCATGTCTTCACAACTGACCGCCGACGAGGCCCAGCAACTGGCAGATTTTGTACTGTTCTCCCAGCGCAACTGCATCCTTAAGCTTTCCCCGGAGCTGAGCCAGGGTCGTATTTCCTATCCTCAATTTTTCCTGCTGACCTACTTGGCCGAGGAGGAATGCCTGTCCATGAGCAGCATTGCCCGTATGATGGGCCATTCCACAGC
This sequence comes from Akkermansia sp., assembly GCA_017558555.1. Lineage (GTDB taxonomy): Bacteria > Verrucomicrobiota > Verrucomicrobiia > Verrucomicrobiales > Akkermansiaceae > Akkermansia. Next base: position 14,799 of record JAFYUJ010000076.1, on the reverse strand, counting down.
CGCTGCCACCGGCATGGTAGACAAGCTGCAGGAACTGGGCCATCTGAAACGCTATACCGCAGCTGCTGACCGCCGCAAGATTATGGTACGCATCACCGACCAGGGGCGCGAGCTCATCGAACGCATGCGCGGCAATATTGCCCGTGACCTTGCAGACTTGATGGCACAGGGAGATGCCCCCGTCCGCACATCGAAAGCCCGCACCATCATTGCCCGCCGCGTCGGCAAGAGCACACTTTCCTGAGTTCCCTACCGCACAAGCCCCGTACCATGTCTGATTACAAACCGGCCTATCTCGACCGCCTGAATGCTTTCCCGGAGAATTTTGCACGTTTCATCACGCGCATTCCCGGCATCCCCACCACCACCGATCGCGTAGCAGTCATTGCCGCTCTCACGCCCACCCACGAACAAGTGCTGCAAGAGGGAGGGATTGCCCCCCGTATGCTGCGCCGAGCCCAGCAGGTGCATGGCAACAAAGTGGCCCTGGTGGGAGACATTGGCTGCCACTACCCCGTGGAGGGCGTGGATGGACTCATCTGCGGAGCCAAGGCCGACTGCTGTCTTGGTATATATGTGGCAGACTGCGCCGCCGTGTGGATTTACGATGAAGGCACCGGCAGCCGTGCCTTGCTTCACTCCGGCAAACTTGGCACCCAAAACAATATTGTGGGTGAAGCCATGAGCAAAATGCGCAAGATTTTCGGCACCGTGCCCTCCAACTGCATTGCCGTCATTTCCCCCTGCATTCGCCCCCCGCATTACGAGGTAGACATCGTCACCACCATCAAAGCACAGCTGGCAGAGGAAGGGCTGCTCCCTGAAAACATCATCGACAGTGGCCTGGATACTGCTGCGGATTTGGAGACATTCTACTCCTACCGCGTAGAAAAGGGCAACACAGGCCGCATGCTGGCCCTCTTTGGCCGCATGCCTGAAACTGAAGCATGAGCCCGGCCGAGCAAAAAAAGCAGATCCGGCAGGATATCCTAGCAAGGCTGCGCCGCATGCCCACCAACACCCGAGAGAAGTACTCCGCCACGTTGCGGGGGCTTCTCTCGCCGTTTCTGGCGGGGGCGCCCAAATGCATTGCTCTCTACTACCCCCTGCCGCATGAGGTCAACCTGCTTCCCTTGCTGGATTCATACCCCCTGCACCGCTTTGCATTCCCACGCTGTATGACCGGGAGACAGCTGAAGTTCAGCTACGTCTCTGCACCCAGGCACGAGCTGGTGCCGGCAGCCATGGGGATTCCGGCTCCGTTGGAAACGCTGCCCGAGGCCCTGCCCGATGAGTTCGACCTGGTGGTCGTACCGGGCGTGGCGTTTACCCTGCAAGGCGAGCGTCTGGGCTACGGTGGCGGCTACTATGATCGCTATTTACCACGATGCACACAGGCTCGCTTGGTAGCGGCAGCATTCCCGGAGCAAATCGTACCTCACGTTCCCACAGAAGAATACGATTTGCGTATTCCCGTGATTCTCACGCCCTGATTTCTTTCTTTCACCAACAAGACAAAGCGCACTTGCCTTTCATCTCAAGGCAAGTGCGCTTTGTCTTAAACGTGTAGTGAGGCCATCAAGCCTGCTCAGCAGCTTTGCGGGCAGCCTTGGCGGCAGCTTTGGCCGCCTTTTCAGCCATCTTCTGCTTCTCTTCTTCAGAAAGGATGCGGGGGAAGACAGGGCTGGGAGCCTGCACCGTGTGGCCATCCTTCAGCAAGCCCCAGGAGAGAGACTGCGGAGTCAGGCCGGCAGCAGATACCTGCAACTGAGAGAGGATGCGCTCGGATGCCTCGGGCAGCACGCAAGCGAGCAAGTATCCCACCTGGGCGCAGCACTCCAGCAGATGAGCCAACACGCGCTGCAGCTCAGGCAACTTGCTTTCATCCTTGGCCAAAGCCCAGGGCTGTTTCTGCTCAATGTAGCTGTTGCACAGACCTACATGCGCATTGAGAGCTGCAAAAGCCTCGGACGTATTGTCTGCATTCATACAGGCGGTGAACGTCTGCACCGTATCAGCCATGCTCTTGCGTAGCGCGGCAGAAAGGTCATCATCCCCTTCCGCTACCGTGACTACGCCGCCGCAGTAGCGAGTATACATATTGAGGGAGCGATTGGTGAGGTTGCCGATATCGTTCGCCAACTCTGTGTTGTAAATCATCTTGAGACGCTCAGGGTCATAGTCGCTGTCATAGCCCACCTTCGTGTCGCGCACCAGGTAGTAACGCACAGCCTCGGCCCCGAATACATCGCACAAATCATTCGGGTCCACAATATTGCCCAGAGATTTGGACATTTTCTCGCCCTTGATGTTGAGCCAGCCGTGTACCAGCAAGCGGGGCATGGCTTCATCCGGGAAGCCCATGGCATGCAGCATGCACAGCCAGTAGATGCCGTGAGCAGGCACCAGAATGTCCTTGCCAATCACCTCGCAGGCAGCAGGCCACAGCTTGTTGAAATCCGGCAGACCGGAACCTTCCTCTGCCAGGTACCCGGCAAAAGAAATATAGTTCACCAGTGCGTCGAACCACACATAGGTCACAAAATCCGGATCAAAAGGCAGCGGGATACCCCAGGAAAGGCGATCTTTGGGTCGGGAAATGCACAAATCAACACCAAACGAACGTTCAATGGCGTTGAGCAGGTTCTGGCGGCGGAACTCAGGTTCACAGACGGTGGGGTGATTGGTCACATAATCCTTGAGCCACTGCACGTGCTGGCTGAGGTTGAAGTACCAGTTTTCTTCCTCCAGTTCAATCACTTCACCCCACTCAGGGCCGAACTGGCCTTCCTCATTGCGCTCTTTATCCGTCAGGAACTGCTCCTGACGCACAGAGTAGAAGCCCTTGTATGCCTTTTTATAAAGGCAACCGTTTTCCTTCAGATTTTCCAGGATGCGCTGCACACAAGCTTCGTGGCGGGGATCTGTGGTGGCAGCCCAACCATCATAGCTGATACCCAGACGCTTCCACAGAGCGATAAACTTTTCCGTCACCATATCGGCGTACTCCTGGGGTTGCATGCCGGCTGCTTCAGCTTTCTGCTGCACTTTCTGGCCGTGCTGGTCCACACCCGTCAGGAAAAAGACATCTTCACCACACATTCGATGCCAGCGAGCCAATACGTCTGCCAGAACCTTCTCGTACGCATGTCCGATATGGGGCGCACCGTTCGTATAGTCAATTGCTGTGGTGATATAATACATAGCGCCGGGATTTTACCACGCTCACCGCGGCAAAGCAAGGGCAAAAGATGGCACCAAATCAGGCTTTTTTATGCCATGAGCAGGTATTCTGCTTGAATTAGTGCGTGTGAATGTGTAGAATCCTCACGCTTATGCAGGACAAAGAGCAGAGGAATCGACCAGTAAGACACTTTCGCCGCAAACCTACGTTGGATGTGGGTGCACGCGCTTTGCTGACGGCGTCAGCCGCAATCATCGTATTATTTGGACTGAGAGAAGCTCGTGATTTGATTGTACCCATCATGATGGCCGTTTTCCTGGCCATCATCAGCTACTCGCTGACCGATATACTGCGCAAATACCTGCGTTTCCCGCACTGGCTGGCTGTCACATTCACCGTGTTGATGGACTGTGGTGTCATCTTCGGCATCATCAGCCTCATTAAGTTCCTGGCCGCAGATATGCGCAGCACCTTGCAGGGCGACCTCGTCTCCCGCTTTGCAGAAAAGTTCAACCAAGTGATGTCCTGGTTGGACCAACTGGGCATGGGAGAGGATGCACGCAAGTGGGTCGAATCCCCGCAAGATATTCTCAACCCGCAGCAGCTGCTGTCCATCTCCCAGGCTATTACCAGCCAAGTGCTGTCTTTCATGTCCATCTGCACTCTGGTGTTGATTCTCATGACATTCCTGCTGGGAGAAGCACCGCTGTTCCGCCGCAATTTCCGCAATCTTCCCAATAGCATGCAAGGCAAAGATGAAATCGTATCTGCCCTGCGCGGGGTGCAGCGATACCTCTTCATCAAAACCATTGCCAGCGCCTGCACGGGGCTGCTGGCCTGGTGGCTCTGCGCCGCCATGAATGTTCCCTTTGCTTTCCTCTGGGGCTTTGTGGCATACGTGCTCAATTATATCCCGACCATTGGCTCCATCGTGGCAGCCATTCCTCCCATTCTCATGGCCTTGCTGCTTGGTAGCTGGGGAGATGCGTTCATCGTCACCGGTGGTTATATCGCCATCAACTTTGCTATCGGCAATGGTATTGAGCCCCTGTTCCTGGGGCGCCAGTTTGGCATTGCCACCTCGGTGGTACTGCTCTCCGTGCTGCTTTGGGGCTGGGTATGGGGACCGCTGGGCATGCTGATAGCCGTTCCCATCACCGTGCTGATTAAACTGGCGCTCAAGAACTCTCCTGACCTGTCATGGGTGGCTCAGATTATTGATGACACCCCGGCCGAACCTCTTTCTGACAAACCGACCAAATACTGATTCTATGCACGCGTTCGCTTACAAGAACGGCACACTGTATTGTGAAGACACCAAGCTGGCAGACATTGCAGCCGCCGTTGGCACCCCCACATTTGTATACAGCAAGAAAACGATTCTGGATGATTTAGCAGAGTTCCAACAGGCACTTTCCCCGCTGGATGCCCATGTGGCCTATGCCGTAAAAGCCTGTTCCAACAAGGCTATCCTCAACATGATGGCTAAGACGGGCGTGGGCTTCGATATCGTCTCCGGAGGGGAGCTCTGGCGCGTCATCAATGCCGGTGGCGACCCCACCCAATGCACCTATGCCGGCGTGGCTAAGACAGAAGCGGAAATTCGCTATGCTCTGGAACAAGGTATTTACTGCATCAACTGCGAAAGCGAGAACGAGCTGCGTGCTATCGACCGCATCGCCGGTGATATGGGCATCAAAGCCCCCGTGGCTGTGCGCGTGAACCCGCATGTGGATGCACACACGCACAAATATATCACCACCGGCACCAATGAAAACAAGTTCGGCGTGGATATTACCCGTATCGAAGAGCTTTACGCCACCATCGCGGCAGAAATGCCCAACTTGCACATCAAAGGATTGCAGATGCACATCGGTTCCCAGCTTACGGATGTGACCCCCTTTGTGCAGGCTATTGAAAAGGTCAGGCCCATCGTCATCAAGTTCAAGGAATTGTACCATATCGAATTCTGGAGCATCGGCGGCGGTATCGGCATTGTGTACGATGGATGTCTGGCTTCCGGCCAACCGGAATGGTGGGCTGAGCGCCCCGAGCAAATCACCATCCGCAGCTATGCCGAGGCTATCATCCCCCTGCTTCAACCGTTGGGGCTCAAGATTCTCATCGAACCAGGTCGACGAATCGTAGGCAATGCCGCAGCCATGCTGACCACCTGCATCTACGAAAAGAAGGGCGAGGCCAAGACTTTCAAGATGATTGATGCAGGCATGAATGACATCATCCGCCCGGCGCTCTATGAGGGGTACCATGAAATATGGCCCGTGAACGAGCACAGCGGTGATACCATCATCGCCGATATCGTGGGGCCCATCTGCGAATCCGGCGATTTCCAGGCGCAAAACCGAGCCATTGCCGATGTGCAACCCGGTGAAGTACTCGCCGAGATGAGCGCCGGGGCCTATGGATTCAGCATGGCCTCCACCTACAACTCCCGCCCGCTGGCTGCCGAGGTGCTGGTGGATGGCGATAAGTGGTACATCATCCGCCGCCGCCAGACGCTGGAGCAAATCGTGGAAGGCGAATGCCTCCCGGAATAACGATTCTAAACTGCTAAGTTTTACACAGCATAGTGATGATAAAAAAAATCAAATACTGTCTTTATCTAAGCATACTCCTATATATCTTTGCCATATGCTTACATGTATTTGTATTTGATGCATCTCCCTTATCTTCTTTGTTTTTCCTATTCATTGGAGGCAGCGTGCATTATGTAGTATATAAATTATGTTCATATTCGACACCTTCCGCAATTGAAGATAGAGTAGGATTCATTTCGCCATCACTCCCCCATTCCCGCCGCTTATTTGCGATCTCTATACTCATTATACTTCTGTGTTATATTGCTCTGGCCGCATTATTTTACACAGCATGGGTAAATGGAGATGAGATTGCGTGTCTCCTGCGTTCCGACCTGCCGCTTAAAGAAAGAATCATTCTCGGATGCTCCTGTTATTTCAGATGGGTTCCAAGAATCGGCGAACAAATTTTCGTCGTAGGGAATATGGCACTGAATCGCTGGCAACATTGGGTATTTTCTCCTTTATTTTTATTGCTTGCGGCCTTTGGTTTATGGCGCATGGTCAAACAAAGAACGGAAAGGCCTGATTCCATTCATTTCATCCTTCTTTTTCTCTTGGTTTTCTTCATGCTGTTTCTTGGAGATGGTGTAGGCACATGGTTCTGTTATCGTAATTATGTCTGTAACTCGACTTATATCTGGCCGACGGCAACAACCATTTTCATGCTCTCTTATTTTAATCCAAATACCTGGCTACACAGAGATTTCAAATTCCCCTTCTTTAAATGTTGTTTGCTATTTTGTCTGGGGTTGTATAGCGGGTGGGGAACGGAATGTGGCTCAGTAATCATTTTCCCCATTCTTCTCCTTTGGTTACTTTTCCATTACATTAAAAAAATCCCTTGTCCTCACACCTGCCTTAGTTCAATTCTGGGGTTCACATGGGGAACTATGCTTTTATTTGTATCAACCGCTCATAAATGGAGAACGATTAAGGTGTGTCAATGGAATCGTTGGATTAAGCCCGAAGAAATGACGGACGATGCCATATGGGACATGGTCACAAATATTACACCCGGAACAATAGCCGGACTGGGAGGAATTGATGGAATCATGTTACATGGTATACCGTATCATCTTCACATCTTTTTCTTGCCCATCGCAGCAGAAAAGTTCTGGAATGAAAGCAGCACCGCTAGTTACATACTTCTTGCTCTAAGTATACTGTCGTTCATCTGCCGGAGCATTTCCAAGAAAAAGATTATACTGACAGTTCTGCTATCCTTGTTGTTGGCTTGGACATGTGCTTGCTCATATTTGGCTCAAACAATTCCGAGTCCATCCAGTTTCGTCGCTCCCGTTTATTTCATTTTAGCCGGTTGCACATACCTTTTTTATCATCTAATGAAAAAAAGTATAGTCTTGGGATGCTCACTTGTGTGCATTGCTGGCTTTTTTGCTGCATGGAACGTCATTCCATCGGCTATTGAAGCATGGGAATACAAAACCTATGAACTTGCCATATACAAGGAAATCATCAGACAACGAAACGGTGGTTCTCATGATATATGCATAGACTTACCTTACACAAAAACACCGGAAAACAAGTGGGACTTTATTCACCCGGGGAACTCTTTCATCCACCCTGCTCGCAACATGGACGGCGCGTGCCAATACTTTGGTGTAAAGAGCATTAAAATACGATCGCCCCATACGCAGAAACCTTGAACAGCTGAGAAACCTCATCGAGCATGAAATCTCTGCGTAAAAGCGATTTTTTCTTATTCTCAATCAGCGCAGGAAGAATCGCAGCAGTGCCTCCCCCATGCGATTGTAGGGATGATAACGGAAAGGCAAATCCAGCCAATTAGCCTTCTTGAGGATGGATTTGTAGTGGGTGAATGTATCAAACCCGGCCTTACCATGGTAGGAACCCATGCCGCTGTCTCCAATACCGCCAAACGGCAAGCCATGCACAGCCAGGTGAATGATGGTATCATTCACACAGCCACCCCCAAAGGCCAAATGCTGCACAAAGCGCTTCTCTGCTTTTGAACTGGTGGTGAAAAGGTACGAAGCCAGCGGACGCGGACGCGAAAGCACAAAGTGCTCCACATCCTCCCACTTCTCATATGTGAGCAGCGGCAAGATGGGGCCAAAAATTTCCTGCTGCATGCAGGGGGACTCCGCTGTTACATCCACCAGCAGGGTCGGTTCGATACGCAGCGTTTCCGCGTCGCCCTTGCCACCAATGACAGGGGTGGCACCCTGCATCAGCCCCATGAGGCGCTCAAAGTGGCGCTTGTTGACGATGTGGGTGAACTCGGGGTCCTGCAAGGGAGCCTCACCCAGCATGCGCTTGACCTGCTTTGCGTATGCCTCAATAAACTCCTGCTTACGGCTGCTGTGAATGAGCAGATAATCCGGAGCCACACAGGTCTGGCCGGCATTGAGAATCTTGCCGAAAGCAATACGGCGAGCTGCCACGGCCACATCGGCCGTTTCATCCACAATACAGGGGCTCTTGCCGCCCAATTCCAGCGTGAGCGGAGTCAGGTGACGCGCCGCAGCCTCCATCACCACATGGCCCACGTTGGGGCTACCGGTAAAGAAGATGTAATCAAACTTCTGCTCCAGCAAAGCGCCGGTGGATTCGCGACCACCCAGCACCGTTGTCACAAACTCTGCGGGATAAATGCTGCCCAGCATGGCTGCAATCACCTCGGAGGTAGCGGGCGTCATGGAAGAGGGCTTCACCACGCAGCAGTTGCCGGCAGAAATAGCTGCTGCCAGCGGATCCAGGCAAAGCAAAACAGGATAATTCCAGGGGCTCATGATGAGCGCCACACCATAAGGCTCGGGCTCTACCCGGCAGGTGGAAGGGAACTGGGCCAGCGGAGCCATCACTCTCTTGGGGCGGCTCCAACGGCGCAGATGGCTCAGCGTCTCGCTCAAGCCGGCACGCACCATGCCAATTTCACTCATGTAGGTTTCGGTAGCACACTTGCCAAGGTCCTTCTGCAGGGCCTCGCAAATGCGGTCTTCCCATTCCACGAGCGCATTTTTTAGTTTTTTGAGGGCCTCTCGGCGGAAACGCACATCGCGCGTGGCATGCGTCAGGAAAAACTCTCTTTGCTTAGCAACAATGTTTTGCATATCAATAGGCGGCGTTGAGGATTTCCATCACCTGCTCTTCCGAAGCGGCGCGGGGGTTCACGATGAGCGCACCATCATTGACGGCAAACTCCGCCACCTTGGCAAAAGCAGCAGAATCCACTCCGGCGTCCTTCAGCGTCAGCGGCAGTTCACATACTTCATTCAGTCGCTTGCCCAATGCTTCGATGAAAGCGATGGCTGCTTCCGCCCGCTTCTCGGTGGGCGTGTTCAGCGCTACATCCATGCCGGCCAGCCAGGGCAACAGCGCAGCGTAGCTATCAGCGCAGTGGCTCAGATTATAGCGCATCACATGCGGCAGCAATATTGTCATAGCCACGGCGTGGGGCACATGGCACACACCACCCAGAGCATGGCCAATGGCGTGCACTGCACCCACCATGGAATTGGAGAATGCGATACCGGCCATGGTCGAAGCCAGAGCCATCTCAAAACGGGCTTGCTTGTTGCTGCCGTTGCGGGTAGCCTCCTCCACGTTGGCAGCAATCATACGGATGGCAGCCGTGCCGTATGCCGTGCTGAGGGGATTGGCCTGCTGGCAGGTACAAGCCTCAATAGCATGCACCAGCGCATCCATACCCGTGCTGGCCGTAGCCTTGGCAGGCAGCCCCAGCGTCATACGCGGGTCGATGACAGCCACATCGGGCTCCACGAAAGGAGAGAGGAACTCCATCTTCACATCGTTGGCATCGTTGCGAATCACAGCCACACCCGTGCACTCCGAACCGGTACCGGCGGTGGTGGGCACTACGATGAAAGGTATGTGCTTACCACGCACCAAATTCTCCACACCGCTGATGGCGAGGATATCATCCGTATCCTGAGAAAGCACCAGGCGCACGCCCTTGGCTGTGTCAATCACGGAACCGCCACCCACAGCGACGATGGAATCACAATTCTGCTCGCGGTAGTAGGCCGCAATCTTGTTCACCACGGCCAGAGAAGAATCCACGGGGATGTCGGTGAAGCAAGCTGCGGGGCTCACACCTTCGGCCTGCATGGCATCAGTCACCTGAGCCATGGTGCCAATCTTGGCCAACACCGCATCGGACAATACAAGCGGGCGGGATGCCCCCAGGTGCTCCAGCTCGATGGCTATACGCTCCAGCGACAACTCACCGCAGAGCAACTTCACAGCATTCTGAAATTCAAAGTAAGGAACATTCATCGTTGTTATTTGGAAAGTTTGTATTTACAAGTCAAAAAGCCCAGCGCAATGCGGGCATAAGCGCGAAGGAAGCACACCTCCGTCTCCGGCACATCCGTCATAATGCGGCGGGTCATGATCTTCGGGAACAGGTAGGCCTCTACCAGATTCACCAAGCGAGCCAGGCGCATCACATCGGCCACTTCACCGGCCATGGTGAAAGCATGGCGAGCATAAGCCTGAGCCATACCCATCTGCCCCGTGAACAACTGGAACGAAAGCGGCATGCTCTTGATGCGCAAACTGCACACCGGCGCAGGCAAAGCCGCCAACCGCTTCAGCTGACCGTCCTGCCACAGCACATGCAACACCGGGCCGTTGTGCCCCGTGCGGATGGTGTAGCTAAGCCCCTCCGGGAAGCGCTCAAATTCCTGCGCCACGCGGCTGTCCAATGCGCGCAATTCAATCAATGCGGCATGTACCACGCGCAGCACAATCCCAACGACCAGGCTTTGTATTGCTCTCCACATAGTCAATTACTCATCACGGTTGGCAGAAGCGCGGCGCAGACGGTCCATCATCGCGCAACCAAGGCCGGTTTCAGGCAATTCTTCAGCCACGATAACCTGCACCTCATCGCATTCATCCATAGCGCGCATCACAGCAAAGAGGCGCACAGCAGCCTCAGCCAAGCGGCCGCTGCCGGGAGAAAGCGGCATCACCTCGGCCCAGCAATCCTGCGCAGACAGGGGAGAATCCCCCTGATAGGTGATGAGACCGTAGCTCACCCCCTCCTCGGGCGTGAACGGCTCGCGAGGGTTATGCAACACCAGCTTCTTACCGGGAGCATAATGGCTCTTAAGTTGCCCGGGTGCGTTGGGCGCAGCAGCTTCATCCGCAGCCTTGTTCTTACCGGGGCGAATCACGCGGCAGATACCGCGCAATTTTTCGCGGGTGATGGGGCCCTCGCGCAGCAAGCGCACGGCAGGGTTGCCTTTTTCGTCAATGCAAGGTGCCAGGATGGTGCTTTCCAGCCCCTCGGCACAAGCGCCGGCATCCAACACCAGGGGGATGCGGCCGCCCAACTCTTTCACCACCGCACCGGCACTGGTGGGGGAGATATGACCAAATCTGTTTGCACTGGGTGCTGCTATGGGGTGGCCCAATGCGCGCACCACACCGCGCATCACTTCGTGGCTGGGCACGCGGCAGGCCACCGTGGGCAGCCCACTTGTCACAATATCCGGCACACATTCGCGACGAGGCAATACCAGCGTCATCGGCCCCGGCCAGAATTCCTTTGCCAACTTATCCACCAGCGGCTGCAATTCTGCGGGCACATCTGCAATATCTTTCAATCCCTTGGCATGGGCCAAATGACAAATCAACGGGTCAAATGCAGGGCGTTCTTTCACAGCAAACACCTCGGCCACGGCCTCGGTATTAAAAGCATCTGCTCCCAGTCCATAGACCGTCTCTGTCGGCAGGGCTACCAAGCCACCTTCTGCCAACACGGCTGCCGCCTCTTTATACACAGGGCGGCAATCATCCAACAAATCCACCTCAATTACGCGGGTTTCCATGCGCCCATCATACACGTGCGCACGCTCATAGTCAAGAACAAGCTCAAGTATACTCAAGCTTTCATATCAAATGGCAACCAATGCGGCCATATCCCGCGGCAAGGGAGCCTCTACATGCACCGTATCGCCACGCCAGGGAAATGAAAGAGCCGCCGCATGCAGCGCCTGACGGTGAAAATGCAGTCGTGCAGCAAGTTGGGGGCTCCATCCCTGCTCAATAAAATCCAGATAGCACGCCTCATCACCGCCATAAATCTTATCCCCCAGCAAAGGGAAGCCCAACCAGGAGAGATGAACACGAATTTGGTGCATACGCCCCGTGTGGGGGCAACATTCCACAAGCGACAATGCAGGTAAACCATGGCGGGCCGGCACACGGCGCAGCACACGAATATCCGTAGCGCACGCCTTACCTTGCGGCTGGCAGCTTTGGCGCACATAAATGCGGGTGGGTGCCACCTCCCCCATACGGCCAATGGGCTCGGCACAATGGGCGACATCCCACTCCGGCCAGCCCTGCACTACAGCCAAATATCTCTTTTGCATCTGGCGGTTCTGCATCGCGCGGCCCAATTCTCTGGCAGCCTCGGCATGCTTGGCAATCAGCACAATACCACTCGTTTCGCGATCCAGACGATTCACCAGCGAAACCTGGCCTCCACAAGCCAGTTCGTAGGCCAGCAATTCACGCACGCCATGCCACAGCGTGGGTTCATTTTTATCCCCGGTGGGGTGCATAAGCAAGGGTGCAGCCTTGGCTACAGCCAGCACTCCATCATCCTCATACAGCACGGAAAAATCCGCTTCCACCGCTATGGGCATATCATACATCATTTGAACAAAGCCGGGTCTATGGCCACCCACTCTCCGGGCTGTAATTTCAAATCATCCAAACGCAGCGCCCCAATAGCCGAGCGATGCAACAGCTTCACCGGAGCTCCCACGGCAGCCATCATGCGGCGCACCTGGTGATAGCGACCTTCGTGCAACACCAATTCCCCCTTGCAGGGCTCCACAATGCGCAGCGTGGCCGGAGCACAGGGTGTTTTTTCGCCACGCAACAAAAGTGTACCTGCGGCAAACTGTGCCACGGCATCTTTCGGTATGGGGCTTTCTGTCTCAAACTCATACACTTTTGGAACATGGCGTTTGGGACTCGTGAGCGCATGTAAGAAAGCACCATCATCCGTGAGCAGTAATAAGCCGCTTGTCTCCTTATCCAAACGCCCCACGCTGTTCACACCATCCCCGCGCTGCAACCATTGCGCCGGCAGCAAATCATACACCAAATCACCCTCTTCATCATGACTGCAAGTATAGCCTATCGGCTTATTCAGAGCCACATACAAGCCATCCACAAATGGTACCGGCTCACCATCCACCAACACGTCTTTGGGTTCCACCCGGCTGTTCACATTTTTCACCACAACACCCTGGCACACCACACGCCCGGCATTCACCCACCCCTTCGCTTCCCGGCGGGAGCAATAGCCATACCGGCTCAATAAAGCATCCACTCGCATCATGCGCCCATTCTGCCACGTTTTTTTCAAAAAACAAGGTTGAAATCTCGTGCTGATTGTGATAGTAGTATGGAAACGCTACGCTTGCGCACGCGTTCACTCGCGTGTCCCGGCCATTTTACTTACACTTATTCTTATGATTAGCATCATTACAGACAGACAACTTCCGCAGGCTGAATTGGGGCTCTGGGTCAAAGCCCGCCAAGCTGTGGATACAAAAAATTACAAATACGCCGTCAGCATCCTGCGCACGCTCGTCAAAAAAGCTCCCGGTTTCCTGGAAGGGCGCAAGGTATTGCGCGCATGCGAGGTAAAAGTCACCCCGGATGCCGGTCGTCGTTCTTCTCTTTTCAGCGGGGTGCGTCTTACCACCACCCGCAAAGACCCGGAAGCAGTGCTTGTAAACATCGAGGATGAACTGGAGCGCGATCCCTACTCCATTTCCGCCAACGAAACGCTGTACGCCGCCGCATGTGACCTGAACCTGCCGGACATGGCAGCCTTTGCTCTGGAAACCATCTGCCAGGGGCAACCCAACCCCAAGAAGCACCTGCACATGCTGGCCAACCACTACATCAAGCACGAGCAGTTTGCCGAAGCCGCCGATACCTATCGCCGTGTGCTGCAGATTGACCGCACCGACCCCATCGCTATGCGAGGTGAGAAGGACTGCGCCGCCCGCGCCTCCATGAAGCAGGGCAACTGGGAAGGTTCCGGTGACTTCCGCACCAAGATGAAAAACAAGAATGCCACCGCCGACCTCGAAAGCGGTGATAAGGTGGGCCTTACCCGTGCCGAAATGGAAACACGCCTGGCTCAGCTCTCTGAGCAGTACGCCGCTGACAACACCAACCTGCAGGTGGTCAAAGACATCGCCTCCATCTATGAGCAGATGGAAGACTACGGCAACTCTTACTCTTTCTATGCTTACGCATTCCAGCTCAGCGGCGGTGCCGACCTTGCCCTGAACGACAAATCCATGGAAATGCACGAAAAAGCCATGCAGGCCGAGCTCGCCTACTACGAGCAAGTACTGGCTGCCGACCCCACCAACGCCGAAGCCGCCGCCAACCTGGCTGCTCGCAAGAAGGAAATTGCCCTTTCCGTGGTGGCCGATGCCAAGGCTCGTGTGGAAGCCAACCCCACCGATGCACAGCTCCAGTTCAAGTACGGTCAGGCTCTCTTCGACGCAGAAGAATACTCCGATGCCATCCCCGCTCTGCAGCGCGCCCGCAACAACCCCAACCTGCGCATCAAAGCCATGCTCATGCTGGGTAAGTGCTACGCTTCCAAGAACATGATTGACATGGCCATCCGCCAGCTGGAAGAAGCCAACGGCGAGTTGCTCACCATGGACGACACGAAGAAGGAAATCCTCTACATGATTGGCGAGCTTTGCGACAAAGCCGGCAACAAGGAGAAGGCTCTGGAAAACTACAAGGCCATCTACGAAGTGGACTACGGTTACCGCGATGTTGCCCACAAGGTGGAATCCGCCTACTCGTAATGATTCCTGCATCACCTACTCTTTTATTCACAGCCACTGGCGGTTTTTCGCCAGTGGCTTTTGTGTACCCAACACGATGTCGCATGATGAATAAAACGCACCATCCCCCATTTTTACACAAGCTTTTTGCAATCTGTGAATT
>JAFYUJ010000075.1 GCA_017558555.1 Akkermansia sp. | reverse complement strand
CGAGCCATGGGGAAAGAGTGGTTCAGGAAAATGGGGTTAGTCTCATTGCAGAGCGTAGTCTGTAATGGTTAGGAAACCGCCGTATGCCATAAAAGGCACGTACGGTGGTGTGTGAGGGGGCGAAAGCCCCCTACACGATTTTGAAAGTGCTTTTTTACAGCCAGCCAAGGCCCACGGCCTTGCGCACGCGGGTGAGGGTGATGGCAGCTTCCTCGCGGGCGCGGGCAGCGCCGTTGTTGAGCGTCTCATCCACATACCCGGGGTTGGCCAGCAACCAATCGCGGCGCTCGCGAGCAGTGCGGAAGTATTCCCAGTAGGCCTCGAACAAATCCTTCTTGAACTGGCCATAGCCCACACCACCGCGGTTGTGGGCATCAATCATCTCCTGATACTGTTCCGGTGTGGCAAAGAGCTTGTAGAGCTGCAGCAGGATGGAACCCTCGGTGGGTTTCGGGTCCTCCAGCGGGGTGGCATCGGTGATAATCTTCTTGTTGATGAGCTTGCGGATGGGCTTTTCCTCACCAAAAATGGGCAGTGTGTTGCCGTAGCTCTTGCTCATCTTCTGGCCATCCAGACCGGGCACCACAGCCGTCACCTCATTGATGATGGGCTCGGGCAGCTTAAAGATATCCTCACCGAAAATATCGTTGATTTTGCCGGCCAGATCGCGCGTCACCTCCAGGTGCTGCTTCTGGTCCTTGCCCACAGGCACTGCATCTGCATTGTACAGCAGAATGTCGGCTGCCATCAGCGCAGGGTAGGCAAACAGCGCGTGGCTGGCAGCAATACCGCGAGCCATCTTTTCCTTGTATGAGTGGCAGCGCTCCAGCAGGCCCATGGGGCACACGGTGGAAAGAATCCAGGCCAGTTCGTTCACCTCGGGCACAGCAGATTGTGCGAAAAAGACGGATTTCTGCGGGTCCAGGCCACATGCCAGGAAATCCACCGCAAGGCCGCGGGTATTCTCCAGCAGCGCCTGGGCGCTCTCCATGGTGGTCATGGCGTGGTAGTTGGCAATGAAATAGAACCCCTCGCCCTGCTCTTGCAGCCGCACGGCGGGTTCAATCGCGCCGAAATAATTACCAATGTGAAGCTTGCCGCTGGGCTGTAAACCTGTGAGGAAACGCATAGTGATGATAGATTGTATGTGATAAAAATTTATTGCGGGGTAAGAGCCCCTTGGGAAAGCACGCTGCGGATGTAGTTGCGCAGACTGCCGGCGCTGTATGCGCCCTCGATGGTGCGCAGCTTCACGCCTTCGGTGTATAAAATCGTGGTCGGCACCTTGGTGATACCAAACTTCTCGGCCAGTGCGGGGTACTCATCTGCATTCACATCGACCACCTGCACGGTGCCCTTCTCGCTCTGAGCCAGGTCTTGCAGTTCCTGCTTCATGCGGGTGCTGTGGGAGCACCACGGGGCCGTGAAGCTCAGCAAGAGGCTGCGGCCGCTCACGCCCGTCACCTGCTTGATATCCTCGCCCTTGTACTCGCTGTACAGCTCAAAACGCGGGCCACTCACCAAATGTTCGGGCAAATTTTGCTGGCGGCGCACCAGCGCCCCCAAGGATTCGCGCTGCGGGTTGGGAGCCGGCTTGGTGGCCGTGGTAAATTGCTCTGCCTGCGCGGCGCGGGCCTTCTTTTCTTCATCAGAATCCCCGCACCCTGCCACCAACAGCGGCAGACTTAACACAACAAACAGAGATGCCAATGACTTTTTCACGCGCTTATTTTCCCTTTTTTTACCCCTGTTGAAAAGCCTATTTTGTGTCCTAATCAATGATAGAGTGGCTTTTTCCGCCCCTGCCCCTCACCCACCGTGATGGCTGGGGGTGAAGCGCAGTTCCCGGCGGGCCGGCAGCTGCATCTCCTCGCCCGTGCGCGGGTTGCGCAAGCGGCGGGGGCTGCACTCCTTCATGCGGAAGGTGCCAAACTTGGCCAGGCGCACCTCGCCATCCTCGCGCAAGCCATCGCGAATGGCGCGCACCACAGCCTCCAGCGCCAGCTCCGCAGCACTCTGCGTAGCCGTGCCGCCCAGCGCCTCGCGCACCATCTGTAGCAACTCTTTCCGCTGCATGTCTCAATCTCGGCGGCCGCTGCTGCGGCTCAGGATAATTAAGGCGTAGTAGGCCAGCATCGCAATAGAGGACAAGGCGGCCGCCACGTAAGTCATCGCAGCCCAGCGCAAAGCCGTACCGGCCTGCCCGTGCATGGCTCGCGTGGCCAGCCCCGATGACTCCAACCAAGCCAGCGCGCGGCGCGATGCATCGAACTCTACCGGCAGCGTCACCAGCGCAAACAAGGTCGTCAGCGCAAACAAGCCCAGGCCAATCCAGGCCACCGTTGTGCCGCTGCCCAGGCTGAGCATAATCAACCCCACCATCAGCACGATCTGCCCCAGGCGGGAACCCAGATTCACCAGCGGCACCATCTCCGAGCGCAGCTTAATCCACGGATACATCTGCGCATGCTGTACCGCATGCCCACACTCGTGCGCCGCCACAGCCATGGCTGCCACACTCGCCTCGGCATACACGCTATCGCTTAGATTTACCGTCTTGTTGACCGGGTTGAAATGGTCTGTCAGCTGCCCCGGCGTATGCGTTACCCGCACATCAGAAATACCATATGCTTGCAACATACGCTGCGCCACCTCTGCGCCCGTCAACGGCGCCGGTGTGGCAGAAAATCGCTTCATGTTGGCCATCATCCGCTGCTGCACCACCCAGCCTATCAAGCCGGTAATCACCAGCAACGCCAGCCCCAGCATTGTCACGCCTCCATACATACCGCCCATCCCCATACCACTTCCATAGTATGAGCTATATTCTGTATACTCCGGCACATACTGCGCCCATATCGTCATCATCGATATCATATCTGCAATCATTCTACCATTTCGACACAACAACCGCAAGCGCTGTTCATTTTTGATAAATTAATGTTCCCGCTTAGCCCACGAGAGCACATGAGCGGGAATAGCATGCAGCATGCGCCACTTAATACTCATAGGTCTTGAGCCTACGTGAGACACATATCGCACCGGGCCTAAAAAGACATAAGGCACATTAGCACCATACATTGTTGTTTTGCGTTTACGGACAAACAACATGATTGTGTATTCCCTATCCTGATGATGAATGAAATTTTGACCGGTTGGACTAAGTGGAGCAGTCGTCGATTGGCTCTGCCAGTGGAACAACGATTCAGATATAGCATAATCATCATACATCGTTGTGGGCGAAAACTCATCTTCACTTTTGTCAATGTCTGCGAAGAATACATACATATTCTTATCCCTTACATGTAATACACCTTCGCGTGAGGGATACGACTTTTCAAACGTACTCAATCCCAAGGCCAGCAAAACTTGCTCTCTCGTATAATGGCCATGCAACTTCAATTGACCTGTTTTTTCGAATCGTTGCGTTTTAAACAATCCGTGCCGCACTGTTGTCCATTGTACCAGCTCCGACAAATCGCGCCGTAACCCTTCATAGGAACACACATATTGGTGTACATCTTCTACAGTCTCGGCAGGACGACTATCCCCCCACAATACGCGATAGAACGATGACAAAGAATCAGATGCCACAATCTCTCCGGTATCCAAACATTCTTGCACGTCAGACAGCAAAGAAGCATCCGTCTGTTGCATCACTCTCAAAAAACCACTTTGCAGTTTTTTATCATTCACATCATCATGTTCAACCTCTTCTGCAAGCTTATGCAAAACATGAGGCAAGGCTTTATTGTATAGCTCTTCCGGAGACTCAATTCCAAACTCATCCAGGAGTTCTTGCAATGATAAATACTTCTTTCCCCGAGCTCGCAAGACATTCTTCAATTCTCGAACCATTCGTTTTTTATTGAGCGCTCCTATCGATTTTTTAACATTATCCAATACAATCGAAGCAGCTTTTTTCTCAAGCGTAATAGAACAGCCGGTAGGCAAATAAACGAACCCGTTCTCTACCATTTTTTGTACAGCCTTGGTGCTAACCTGTCCACATAGTGCTTTAAAACGCTGAGCGTAATTAAACCTTTCGTTCTGAGGCGCTATAAAATCAAACACCAGAAGACACTCCTTGTCTTCACTACGGCGTAACCCTCGACCCAGTTGTTGCAAAAACACAGTCACGCTCTCCGTTGGACGCAAAAACACGACGGTATCAATCATCGGGATATCCACACCTTCGTTGTACAAATCTACAGTATAAACAATGCAGATTTTTCCACTTTCCAACATTTTTTTGACATTGGCGCGCTCGGCAACCGAGCTCTCACCCGTCAAGGCCATTGCAGGAACACCTCTTTCATTACAATATTGTGCCATAAACTGCGCATGAGCCACACTAGAGCAGAATCCAAGCATCTTGCGCGCAGTAATGTCTTCCACTCTCATGTTGATTTGCTCTAGCACCCAAGAAGCACGCAATTCATTATGAGCTAAAAGATTATCTAAATCCTTAGTTGTGTATTTACCCCCCACCCAGTCAAATCTGGAGTAATCGATACCCTCAGCATCACATAATCCATAATAGACAAAGGGACACAATAATGCACGTTCTATGGCATCGCCTAATCGCAGCTCGTGCGTAAAGCATCCACCAAAATGCTGAACGATGTCTTGACCATCCATTCGTTCTGGCGTTGCTGTAAGCCCTAACAAACTGTGCGCTTGCAAACCTTTCAATATTTCCAAATAACTCTGGGCTGCGCCATGATGCGCTTCATCAACAACAACATATTGAAAATGATTACCTGCAAAACGTTCTCTCTGATTAAGCCAAGATTGAATTGTGCAAAACCAATGAGTTGTATTACTTGGAGTGTTATCTTTATCTACCAAGCATCCAAAACTTCCGTCCTTGAGTATCTGTCTAAAACACCCCAGCGCCTGTTCTAAAATTTCCTTACGATGCGCCAAGAAAAGCAAGGATGCGCCGGGATGTTCTTTGATGAAATTCTTGTAATCAAATGCAGCAATCATCGTCTTACCTGTACCGGTGGCGGCAATGATGAGGTGTTTACTTTTACCTGCAGACCGTTCTCGCGCTATATCATCCAGCGCTTCTTCTTGATATGGATAGGGGTGCAGGTCAAAAAACGTCATTTCTACTGGTACATTATTGTTGAACTTTCGCTCCAAGTTTCTTGCAATGGTCAATCGTTCGATTCCTTGTTCACCCCGACAAGGAATAAACGTTTTGGCATCTTCCCAATGTGATTCAAACGAAGCGATTGTTGCATCCCACAAATGCTTAACCTCACGCTGACTTACCTTGATATTCCATTCCAAACCATCATCCATGGCGACCTTCGACACATTGGAAGACCCCACATATGCTGAGCCAAATCCTGTTGCCCGATGAAATATATAACTTTTGGCATGCAGTCGCGTAGATTTCGTATCATACGATACCCTAATCTCCGTATTCGGGAGTTCTTGCAACATTTTTATTGCCTTGGGCTCAGTCACACCGAGATAGACAGTCGTGGCAATGCGCAAGCATGGCTCAGCGTCTCTTGCATGCTTTGTCGTAAACTCTCTCAATGTCGGCATCAAAGGAGTAAGCCCCGACATACGAATGAACGACACCATCCAATCCGCTCTATCGCAGGTCAACAGCTCTTTCTTTATCTGCTCATACAGTTTCGGAGTATGTGCTGCACCTGTCAAAAGAGCAGAGGATGACAACGGAGTGTCCGGCATGATGGCCAGATTCTCATGACTAGGAAGTACAGCCTTTAATTTCCGACCATCAATGGGAATAATGCTTTCCGCCACATGGCGAATAAAAGCATCATCCATCATAATACGCCTAACAGTATCGTAAAGCTTCTTTTCTGTTATATTATCATCACATCTCTGCAAATAGTCCCGTATTTGCGCTGCGACGTGTGCAGGAAACTCATGCCAGAAGGCTTCTTTTTGCAAAGGCTCTGCGTACTCACAGCCATGCTTCCCTTGGAGCTGGCGGCTGAGTGCATTTGTTATAAAAAGGTCATAATATCCTTCTGAAATGCGATCCATACCTTCATCCTAACACTGCTTACCGGCGGCGTCAACCTTGTTGTAACACAAACATACATCATCCAGTCATTACAGCAAACTGTCAGCATTAGGGCTTGCTAAGTGGCGGGTATAAGCTATACTGTGGGTGAGATAATATGAAGATACTGAGACGCAATCTGAGTCTGATGCTGGCCGTGAGATATTTGAATCCTCTGCGGTCGATGTTTTCTGTGATTACCCTGATATGTTTGGGGGGGGTAGCACTGGGTGTGATGGTGCTGATAGTGGTGTTGTCCGTGATGTCGGGTTTGCAGAAGACGATGGAGGAACGCGTGCTGGCCTTTACGCCGCATTACTCCGTCGCGCTGACGGATGGATTTGGGCGCGCCGCCATCAATGACCAGGAATGCAACTGGGCCGAGGCGATAGACAACATCAGCGCGGTACCGGGCGTGGTGAGCGTGTACCCGCAGCTGGAGAATGATGGTTTTGCGCAGACGGCGCGCGGGCGCATGACGGTGCATTTCAATGCCATTCAGCCGAACAATTATGCCCAATGGGTGCCGCTGAAGGAGATGCTCAAGGAAAAAGATGAGTGGCTGGCAGGAGAAGATGAGCGCATGGCTGCCGGGGAGCAGGATTTTGGCTTTGGCGCCGGGTTGAACCAGGAGTGCATCATCTCTGCCCCGACGGCGATTGGGCTGGGGCTGAGCGTGGGCGACACGCTGCACCTGACCCCGGTGGGGAGTCTGGATGAGGTGGCCTCCATCTACGCGATGATACAGAGCCCATTGCAAACGCAGGAGAACAAGGAGTTCATGCAGTCGCTGGCCACGATGTTCGATGGGGCCGCGGCAGCCAATGGCGGTGTGACGGTGGCAGCCGAGAAGCTCAACGCGCTGCTGCAAATGATTCAAAACTTCGACCAGAAGAAGCTGCGCGACAGCGAACGCGACGCCTGCGACACGCTCTACATGCTGGCAGCTGACCACATGGGTGGGGTACCTTTCACCACCGAAGAGCAGCAAAAGTGGAAAGACACGGCCGATGGGCTGGCTGCACTGGACCGCGACAAGGAAGACGGCAAGGCCGTGAAGAGCATCAACGAGATGGTGATGCCTGTGGACTTGAAGGTCATCGGCATCTACCAGGCTCCGGAAAACATGCCCGGGCCGAACATTTACCTGCCGCTCACTATTGCCCAGGACGTGATGGGCTACGCGGCCACAGCAGGAGATGGAGAAGAGGGCGAAGCCGAGGCGGAGCCCGGCCGCAGTGGCCAGATTATGGGCATTTGCGTGCGCGTGAAAGACCCCAACAATCCGGGGAACGTGGAGCAGCAGATTTTGCAGGCGCTGCCGAACATGAGCGAACCCACCCAGGCACACCCCATGGGGCTGGGCTGGCACATTGCCCCGTGGACCAAGAGCTTTGAGCAATGGTACAAGCTGATAGCCAACGAGCGCATCATGATGAGTTTTGTGCTTTCCATCATCTCGCTGATTGCCAGCTTCTGCATCATGGCCGTGATGTTCACGATGTCGATGCAGCGCAAGCGAGAGATTGCCGTACTGCAAGCGCTGGGCGCCACTCCGGGCAAAATCATGGGCATCTTTGCCTGGCAGGGGGTCATCATCGGCTTTGTGGGGGCGATTCTGGGTGTGGCGCTGGCACTGCTGGTCTTGTATTACCGACTGGAAATACAAGCAGCCCTGGCCAGCATCGGCATGGATCCCTTCCCCATGCAGGCACATGGCATCGAGCTGCCGGCAGAATATGACTCGGCTATGTTTGCCCGCCAGGCTGTGCAGGCCTTTGTGATGGTGACAATCGCCTCCATTATCCCGGCTTTCATCGTATCCCGCCAAGATCCGGCCAAGGCGCTGCGCGCCAACTGATACCCCAACCCGACTCCTTCTTTAAACTACCCCCATGGATATTTACTGGATAGAACAAGGCAAGCGCAAAGGCCCCGTCACCGTGCCGGATATCATCTCCCTGGTGCAGATGGGTGAGCTGACGCCCGAGACCAAAGGCTGGCATGCAGGCTGCAAGCAGTGGATGCCCCTGCGCGAGCTGCCCGCCCTGGTGGATTTTCTGGGCACACCCAACAACACGGATAAACCCATCCCGCAACAGGAAAGTGATGCTCCGGCAGGACCTGCCACCCCGCAGCTACCGGCAGGGCTTCCGCCCGTGCCGGGCCAAGGCATCCCCACCGCAGTGTTCCCCACAAGCAAGGCCAACGTGCTGGAGGTCTTCCCTGCGGCACCGCTTGCACGCCTCTTTGCCCGCCTGACGGATGCGGCACTCTACACCGCGCTGGCTCTCGGGGTATGCTACACCCTCGGTGTGGAATACAACAGCTACTACACCCCCAGCAGCCCCTTTTTCTGGCTGCCTATGGTGGTACTGGAAGCCCTTTGCCTGAGCCGCATGGGCACCACCCCGGGCAAGATGCTCATGGGCATACGCCTGGCCTCCCTTGTGGGCACAGCGCGCATCAGCTTCGGGCGCGCGCTGCTGCGCTCTGCCCTGGTCTTCTTCCTGGGTATGGGCTTGATGATGTTCCCAGTGGGGGTGATTATGATGCTGTTTTCCTACTGGAGCCTGCGCACCCGCGGTATTTGCCTGTGGGATGCCCGCACCACCACCCTGCCCGTACAACCGGCTAAAAGCGGATGGGGGCGCTTTGCCGCCGCGGTGATTACCATCTACATGGCGCTGACCGCGGCAGGGCTCTTCATGCAACCCTGGCTGCCCACCATGCTGGATGAAATAGAAAAACAATCCCCCGAAGCCGCGCGCCAACTGAGAGGCTGGATGCAAATGCAACTGCCGGCCGATGCCCAGAAACCGGCCGAAACCATCCCTCAGCCCAAGGAATAATCCCTGATGACAAGCGCAAGGTTTTCACCTTGCGCTTTTTATTAAAAACTCCGGCAGATTTTAGGCTTGCCATTTCAACACAAAACGTGTAGAATGGCGCGCCCGCTCGCAGAAGTTGATATTCTGTAAGCAAAGACAACAAATACCACCGTATCTGATTATGAAAGAACTCAAAGGTGCATGCATCATCGGCCAGTCCGGCGGTCCTACCGCTGTGATTAACGCCAGCGTACTCGGCGCTGTGCAGACGGCTCTCAACACTCCCCAGATTACTCGCGTACTCGGCGCTGCCCACGGCATCACCGGCGTACTCAACGAACAGCTTTACGACATGGGTATGGAAGACCCCGCAGAGCTCGAACTCCTCAAGTTCACGCCCTCCTCTGCTCTGGGTACCTGCCGCTACAAGATGAAGGACCCCGATGTGGATCCCACCGACTACGAGAAGCTCCTGGAAACCTTCAAGAAGTTCGACGTGCGTTACTTCTTCTACAACGGCGGTAACGACTCCATGGACACCTGCAACAAGATTTCCAAGTTCATGCAGAAGAGTGGTTATGAATGCCGCGTGATGGGCATTCCCAAGACCATCGACAACGACCTGTACGGCACCGACCACTGCCCCGGCTTTGCTTCCGCCGCCAAGTACATCGCCACTTCCTGCATGGAAGTGCAGCATGACGCCTCCTGCTACGACACCGGTATGGTGACCATCATCGAAGTGATGGGCCGCCACGCCGACTGGCTCACCGCCGCAGCCGCTCTGGCTAACTACGCCGGTGCCGGTCCCGACCTCATCTACCTGCCCGAGGTGGACTTCAACATGGAAGCCTTCCTCAACGACGTGGAGAAGCGCTACAACGCTACCGGCAAGTGCTTGGTGGTGGTGTCCGAAGGTATCCACGACGAATACGGCAAGTTCATCTCCGAAGCCAAGACCAACGGCAATGACGGCTTCGGTCACGCTCAGCTGGGCGGCCTGGCCAACAAGCTGGCTGAAATCGTGCGCGAACGCGTTCCCTCCGCCAAGGTGCGTGCTATCGAGCCCTCCCTGCTCCAGCGCTGCGCCACACACCTGGCCTCCACCACGGACGCCATGGAAGCCTACCTCGCCGGTAAGACCGCTGTGCAGGCTGCTGTGAACGGCGACACCGACAAGATGGTGGCCTTCGAACGCAACGACCTGTACGGTCAGTACGTGTGCAACACCAAGCTCCTGCCCCTGGAGAGCGTTGCCAACTTCGAGCGCAAGGTTCCCCGCGAATGGATCAACGCTGCCGGCAACGGCATCGAGCGCGCCTTCATCGACTACGCTCTGCCCCTCATCCAGGGCGAGACCGGCATGAAGACTGTGCAGGCTCTGCCCCGCTTCGCCCGCCTTCGCAAGGTGCTGGCCAAGCCGGTTTGCGAGCTGTAATAACCACAACGGCTCACATCATTCTCACGGGGGCGATGCTTCGGCATCGTCCCCGTTCATTTTCATAATAAACTTGCTATATACTCTGGGGTATGTTAGTATTCACCGCGCAATCATGATTACAGACCTCTCCTCACTCGCCGAATGGAAAACACGCGCTGCGGCTCAACCGCAGGGACGCACCGTTTTGGACTTGGAGGCAGACAGCCTGCACCGCCACCAGGAAAAGCTGTGTTTGATTCAATATGGTGATGCCCACGGAGTGGACATCATCGACCCCCTGGCTATCGAAGACCTGCGCCTTTTTGTCATGTGGATGAAAGAGGCAGATGTATGGATGCACGGTGCAGATTATGACATGAGCCTGCTGCTGCGCGCCTTTGGCGTGCTGCCCCATATGATACTGGACACCCAGATTGCCGCCCGCCTGCTGGGGCACCGCAAATTTGGTCTGGCCGCGCTGGTGGAACATTTTTACGACGTTAAGCTGAGCAAGAAAAACCAGAAAGCCAACTGGGGACAGCGCCCCATCCCTGCAGATATGCAGGAATACGCCCAGGGAGACGTCAAATACATGCTGGATATGGCAGACCGGCTGGTAGCACAGCTGCAAGAAACCGGGCGCTATGAGTGGTTCCTGGAAAGCTGCGAGGAAAACATGCGCCACGGCAGGGAACGCTTTGCCGCAGGTGCTCAAGACCCATGGCGTATCAAAGGCAGTGGCAAACTCACCCGCCGAGGGTTGGCCGCCTTGCGCACCCTCTGGACCTGGCGCGACCGCGAAGCCGCCCAGCAGGATCGCCCCGCTTTCATGATATGCTCCAACGATGATTTGCTGCGCTGGAGCTTCTCGCTGCAAGAATTCCGCCCCGTCTACCCGGCAGCACACTTCTACTCTCACCGCGCCAGCCGTTTCCGCAAAGCGGTGGATTCCTTCCAGCTCATGGATGAAGATGATTATCCGGAGCTGCCCAAGCGCGAGCGCCACGTGAGCGACCCGAACTTTGAATCCCGACTGGAGCACTGGACCGCCAAGCGCAACGCCATCGCAGAGCAGCTCAACCTGGAGAACATGGTCATCGCCTCCCGCAGCGAACTGGAAAGCATTGCCAACAATGAAGAGCGGGGCTTCTCCAAGCTCATGAACTGGCAAAAAGCATTACTCATAAACTAATCATGCATCCTATATCTGACAACGAAAAATGGAATTCCAAGGATTTCTTCTTATACATAGGGAGCATCATCCTCTTCATATACATACACCTTCCTCTCACCCTGAGAATGGGGTATGATGCAGATGAAATCTTGGATTTTTCCGGTTCAGATATAGCTCGTGATACATATCTTACTTGTGGTCGATGGGGGCATGTGATATGGGGATACCTTGTAGGAGATGGGTTGAAGCCATGGTCAGGGGGAATTACAGCCGGGCTTATTCTGTGCTTAGCACTCGTATTACAAACAAAAATCCTTTTTGCGTCCAATACGCATTATAGCTACAAGGGTGTGTATTGTGCTCTTTATCTGGCATGCAGTCAATTCGCTTATTTCCTCTCCTTCAGCATGATGGCAGAAGGTAATGCATTGGGCATATTTTTCGCCACTTTGGCGTGTTACATTCTTTTTTTCCAAAGTCCCCACTTTACCCTAAAACGCATACTCTTATCTATCGGGTGCTTATATGTGGCTCTTTCTTTCTACCAAACAAGCGGCCTGCTTTTTTTTACGTTATTCTGTTGTTGTTTGCGCCCTTATGTCAATGACAAGAAAAAAATAATAAAGTATGGCACCATACTTGGATTAATTTGTCTTGCATCTCTCGTCCTTTTCTTCATCACGAAAAAAATCATTGTTGGTCTGCATATACCACAGAACGAATGCGCCCTTTCATGTACGAAAAGCTATGAAAACAGCTTAATGAAGGCAGGGATTCTTCATTCCGAAGCCAGTCTTTTGCATTTATTGAAACTTCGTTTCTTGATGACGCTGGCATTAAATCCATACCTTTTCATTTGCACAATTATAGCTCTCGTAGTGTGGACATATCACACGCTACAGCAACGCAACTACCGCGTAGCGATTCTTTTGGCAATCGCCCTCACCATTCCATACGTGGCAACTTTATTCGTGTGCACATGGCGGCGCATGCTCTGTTTTGTTCCTTTGATTAGCGCATTCATCATTACGTTAACCGTATCTTTCAATCGAGACACTAAACCATTAAAAAAAGTTTACCTCCCCATTGTCGCTATCCTCTGCATATTTGCAGCACACAAGGTCTCAAACATGGCGCTTACAGAGCGAACAAGACATGATAGCAACCTCTTAACAAGATTTTCTCAATACTCCGAAGGAAGAAAATTACTTTTCAGTTCCGGGATGAATGAAAAAACGCCTATCTTTATCTTTGAAAAAAATGGGGGCCATTTCATGGACTTTTACCACTCTTATCCATTTAAAAATCTACATCTTGGTACACACGCGGAGTATGAAAAGCACAAAGATACTTTGAAAAACATGCCAAGTTGGCCTGCTCCCGGCTGCATTCAGATTTCCCACGGCTGCATTATTATCAAGGCTGACGATAATCACCGTTGGTAAATTACCGCCCGTCTATCACAACTACAACTTTTCCACCAATATGAGCACTCCCACCCTCTGCATTGTTGTTCCATGCTACAATGAGGAAGAAACCCTGCGCGTTTCAGCTGCGGCGCTGCGCCATGTATTGCAGCAACTGCTGGACGAAAAGAAAATAGCAGATGACAGCTATGTCTGCTTCGTCAACGATGGGAGCAAAGACAACACGTGGAATATCATTAAAGAACTGCAGGAGGAAACATCCTCATATCGAGGCATCTCTCTTTCCCGCAACTTCGGCCACCAAGGAGCTCTGCTGAGTGGGCTCTTTACCGCAAAAGCAGATATTTACGTCAGCATCGATGCAGATTTGCAAGACGACGAGCAAAAAATCATCGACATGGTTCATTTGTACCACGAGGGGTGTGACATTGTCTATGGTTGCCGCGACAACCGAGACACAGACACCTGGTTCAAGCGGACCTCAGCTGAGGCTTTTTACAAAATCCGCAGCTACATGGGCTGCCACACCATCCCCAACCATGCAGATTATCGCCTGATGAGTGCGCGCAGCGTCCAGGCATTGAAGAGCTTCCCGGAGGTCAATCTTTACCTGCGAGGCATCATCCCCATGCTGGGATTCCCATCCGGCTATGTGTATTACAAGAGAAAAAGTCGCCAGCTGGGAGAATCCAAATACCCTCTGCGCAAGATGGTAGCACTGGCATGGAATGGAGTCATAAACTTCTCGGACGCACCGCTTTTGCTGATGATATGGGTCGGCGTGCTGGGAATGCTCGCCAGTATCAGCATCATGGCATGGTGCATATACCAATGGGTAAGCGGACAGACGCTGCCAGGCTGGACATCAACCGTCCTCATCGTTTCTGCTTTTGGCAGCATGCAATTTTTATTCACCGGCATTATCGGGCTCTACATTGGCAAAGTGTTCCGCGAGACAAAGCACCGTCCCCTGTTTATTGTAGACCAAGATTGCACCATGCGTTAAATTCCGTTCAAAACGGTGAAATGCAAAGTCGCTATTCAACCTGCCTTTCTTTTATAATCCCCATCAGGAACTCCGACACATGACTGGCAACGAAAAATCTATGGTAAAGGACGCGGTCCTTTTCACAGGCAGCTTCTTTTTGTTTATCTACATTCACTTACCCCTCGCCCTGCGCTTTGGATATGATGCGGACGAAATCCTAGATTACACGGGGTCTCAAATGGCTCAGGATGTATACCTGAGCTGCGGGCGCTGGGGGCTTGTGTTGTGGAGCTGGCTTGTTGGTGATGGCATAAAGCCATGGTCTGGGGGAATAACAGCCGGCGTCATTCTATGCGCAGCCCTCATTTTACAGACAAAAATTCTATTTGCACCGCAAACTCAAAGCTACTACAAAGCCATCTACTGTGCGATTTATCTAGCGTGTTGCCAGTTTGCATACACCATGAGTTACAGTATGCAGGTAGAAGGCTTTGCGCTCGCTATCCTCTTTGCAACACTTGCTTGTTTTGTTCTCTTTGCAACGCAGTCCATTTCATACATCCGTATTCTTTCCTCTATTGGCTTGCTTTTTGTGGCGCTGTCCTTCTATCAAACCAGCGGATTGCTCTTCTTCACACTCTTCCTCTGCTGCATGGTGCAGATAGCAAACAAAACTATGTTCTTCAAGCACTTAGCCATTCTGGGTGGTACGTGCTTAGGAGCTATTATATTATTCGCTCTCTCCAAAGCAGCCATCCTGACATTTGTCCAGCCCTGCGAGGAAGCTATGCTCTTTGCCAAACATCATGAGCAATGGACCTTATCGGAAGGTATTCTCCACACTAAAACGGCCCCCATCCATCTTATCATCAACCGATTCATGCAAGCTGTCAGCTGCAATAAATACCTGCAGATATGCACCTTTGTCTCCCTGCTCATGTGGGGATACCGCATGATGCGGCAGCGCAACTTCCTGAAGTTGTGTCTCATGCTGGCAGCCATCGTCATTCCTTATGCAGCAACCTTGTTCATGTACACGGAACAGCGCATGTTAATGTTTCTGCCGCTC
Source organism: Akkermansia sp. (assembly GCA_017558555.1). Classification (GTDB taxonomy): domain Bacteria; phylum Verrucomicrobiota; class Verrucomicrobiia; order Verrucomicrobiales; family Akkermansiaceae; genus Akkermansia. Next base: position 622 of record JAFYUJ010000075.1, on the reverse strand, counting down.
TTTTGCGCATTCTGCGTCACCACGGTGGCATCTCGTTTCGCTCCTGCAAAGCATTACCGTTGGATGATCCCCATTCTGGCCATCATCTGCATTTTTGCGGCCCACAAAGTCTCTCACATGAGCCTGACCGAACGCACCAAACATGATTTCAACCTCATGGAGCGGTACGCTCAGTATTACAATGCCCAAAAACTCATGCTCGACTCCGGCTTAAATGAGCAAACAGGAAAAATTATCGTATTTGAGCGCGGCTGGAATAGGTATGCCCCAGATTTTTACCATTCATACCCGTTCAAGAACTTCCACTTGGGTACATACAAAGATTACGAAACGTATCAACACATCTTGAATAACATGCCATGCTGGCCTGCCTCCGGCAGCATCGTCAGGGATGAAAATGTCATCCTCATCAAGGGGCAGTCTCGTTGGTAATCATATCGGCCACCGGATAAAATGATAAACCACGCTGTTCAAGACCTGTTTTTCACTTGAAATGGGCTTGCAGAATGGGTATGATAGCGGCAAGAAGAAAGGGTGCAACCTTTCCACCACGTTCTAAAGCTATGAAAACGCTCATAACCAATGCTCGTATCATCTCCCCCGGCGTTGATATTGCCGGTGG
>JAFYUJ010000074.1 GCA_017558555.1 Akkermansia sp. | reverse complement strand
GGACTCCTCATCATTTTTGCACCCAACCCCGGGTTCCGCCACTGCGTGGCTGCACCCGGGGCTACGTTCTGCCGCCCCGCAAGCGGGGCTCAAAGTTTGCCGCAGCGTAGCCGCGGGGAACCTCAAATTCGTAACTCGTAATTCGTCATTCACAAATCCCCATTTGGCGGGCTGTTTTTTTTGAGGACTGTTTGTTATATTGTCCAAATGCAATGCTTGACATTTTGGTTGATGTCTGATAGGATGTGCTTGGCTTGTGAGTGTTGTCCTTTTTTATTGTTCAACACAATGCCGTATTCAAACTCACAAATATCATGAAACTGAAATTACCCATTTTCCTGCTGACGGCCATTTTTGCCATTCAGGCACAGGCGGCCACTCCTTATCATACCACGGAACGCATCAACATTGCTGCAGATGCATCGGTGAAAACATCCCAAGACAGCACCCTTGCAAATACCCTCAACAGCGCGGCATTTGCGGGGTCTACCAATGCGACGCCCAAGGTCATTGTGAAGGATGGGCAGGGTGAGCTGGTGATTGATACGAACACCACTATGAGCAACCCCTTCGTGGTGCGCGAGGGTACCGCCACAATTCAAAATGCCACCGTGCAAAACAACATGGGGCTTTCAGGTGGTGTATCAAACCTGGTTGTAGGTGGCAACAATGCCAGCTTGCAGCTGGACAACGCCAGCTATACGCAGAGTAAAGTTAATGGTAATCCCCATGGTGCTATCACTATCGGTACGCAAGACGGCAAAGGTAGTGTCAAGCTGAGCAATGGTTCCACCTTGCACACAGATCACTGCGCCTACATTGGCTACCCTGACAATAGCTCCCCCGGCTTCTACCCCGCCACGACAACTGAGCCGGGAAGCTCGGCTCTGTACACGGGTGGCACGGCTGGCAGATCTTCCGTTGTGATAGACAGCAACTCCTCCATGAGCGTGGGGCAAAGCTTCTACACCGGTGATGCAGATATTACCGTGACCAATGGTGGTCAGTTGACAGACAATACTCTTTCTACCATATACAGTTCATACATAGGTATGGCAGACAACGGTACGAGTAACATCAACGTGACCGATGGCGGTAAGATTAACTTCAATAACGGCATGCAAACAGGTGGTGGTGATAACAGCACGGCCAACATCAATGTGAGCGATGGCGGCAAGCTCAACATCAATAATGGCATGCAAACAGGCTGTGGTGATAACAGCGCGACCAATATCAATGTGAGCGGCGCCGGTTCCGAGCTCAACCTCAAGGGTGACAGCTGGCTGGGTATCGGCGTATACGATTGGGGCACCGGCGCATACAATGCGGCAAACTCCTCCACCATCATCAACGCAACGGATGGTGCTACCATTAACACGGATGGTGCAATCTGTGTGGGCTATAGCGATGCGGCTCAAATCACGGTGGACGCGAACTCTGCCATCAAAGCGACGACCGGAACCGGCGGAGCCGTGTACATTTACGAAGAAGGTACCGTCACCAACTCGGGTGCCATCGAAGCCTACACAGCAGTGGCTGGAGGCACGCTCAATACGACAGATGGCAGCACCATGGGCGATGTGGTGGTATACTCCGGCACAATGAACGTGAGCGGTACCCTTACCATGACGGGTGATCTCATCGTGGAAGACGGCGCGGCCCTTACCTTGTCCAATGGTGCTAAGATTGAAATGGGTGAAAACACCATCACCCTGAGTGATGATGCCAGTATTGCAGTAGATGTCAGTACTGCTTCTGCCAATACGTCTGAGCGCATAGGCCTCGGTAAATACCTGGTGGTGGATGCCACCTCCATGGCTGAAACCCTGGGTAGTGAGTGGGATCGCGATGCTATCGCGGTGAACACCGCTTCCTCCGGCAACACGGCTTGGGTAGGCAACAAGCTATACCTGTATACCCGCAGCAATGAGGTGGATGCCGTTCTTGCTTCCGCTTGGGGCGTCTTCAAGTCTTCTCAGGCCTTCACGGGTACATTGTGGGCGGGTAAGACGCAAGCCGCCAACTTGTCCGCAGCCCAGCCTGACGGTAAGGGTGGATTGGCGAATGGAAATCTTGCCTGGGCATCCCTCTATGCCGATGGTTCTCGCCTGAGCAACCAGGGCTCCGCCACCGGTGCTGATTACTCTCTGTTTGGTGCTGCTGTGGGTGTTGAACACCGCTTTGTGACCGGCCGCAACCTGGGTGCCGCCTTTGGCTACGATTGGGGAAAGAGCTCTGCCTTTGGTTGCGATGACGCAGACCAGGAAAGCATGCACGTTGCCGTGTATGGCCGCCCGGGCTACTGGAATGTGGGCAAGGGTGCTGTTGCCGTTGATTGCGCAGCTACTGTGGGCTCCACCACAACTGAGTATGCCGGCTTGCCCGATTGGGATCAAGACAACTTGCAGTTGGATACCCGCGTGTCCTACATCCGCCCCATCTCGGATTGCACCTCTGTCTCCGGCTTTGTCGGCGCGCAATACTACGCTCAGGATTCCGCCAACGTGGATGGTGCCAAGCTGGGCTCTGTGCAGAATCTGCGCCTTTCCGCAGGGGCAGGGGCTTCTCACCGCATCAACCGCACCACCGTATTCGGTGAGATTGCTTTGCACAATGATACCATGCGCCATAATCCGCACCTGAGTGTGGATAATGTCAGCTTCCAGGCCAGCAACCCCGGACGTTTCGGTGGCAGCATCCAGGCCGGTGCTACGCACCAGATGAATCAAAACTGGAATGTCTTTGGCAGCTACACCTTTGAAGCCGCAGAGAACCACGTGGACAACCGTATCAATGTGGGTGTGTCTCGCAGCTTCTGATCTGCCCGGCATCTGAGCTTATCAACCTCCCCCTGTTTCGTGCATGAAACCGGGGGAGGTTTTCATTTGCCTGGTCAGGAAAGCTCGCGGCAAACTCCGGAAAAGCCTCAGAGACGATGCTTGTGCCGAGATAAAAGCTTAAAAACGCCTGTTTCAGGTCGAATCGCCTTGACGTGAGCCGAAAAATCAGCTATTTTGCTTATGTAGTAGGTTAATAAAAAACGATACAACTACCCACCCCATTATTCTACATTTATGACAACAGTAGCAGACAATACAGCAACATCGGCCTGCGCTCAGCCCGAGTGGCAGGGGTTCACCCCCGGCGCATGGACAGATGAAATCAACGTGCGTGATTTCATCCAGAAGAACTACGCCCCCTACGAGGGCGAAGGTGATTTCCTGGCCGGGGCCACCACCCGCACCACAGAACTGTGGAACGAGGTACTCGTGCTCATGAAGAAAGAGATTGAAGCCGGCGGTTTGCTGGATGCTGATACAGAGGTGGTTTCCACCATCGTATCCCATGCTCCCGGCTACATCGACCAGGAGAAGGAACAGATTGTCGGCTTGCAGACAGATGCCCCGCTGAAGCGCGCTCTCATGCCTTTCGGTGGTCTCCGCATGGCTCAGAAAGCTCTGGAATCCTACGGCAAGCAGATGTGCCCCCACACGGCTGAATTCTTCGGCCGCATCCGCAAGACGCACAATGAAGGCGTGTTCGATGCTTACACCAGCGATATCCGCGCCGCTCGTTCTGCCGGTATCATCACCGGTCTGCCCGATGCTTATGGCCGCGGCCGTATCATCGGCGACTATCGCCGCGTGGCTCTGTACGGTACGGACAAGCTCATCGCTGCCCGTCGCAAGGATTTGAAGGACCGCGAAGCCGGTGAAATGACCGAGGCTACCATTCGCCTGCGCGAAGAAATGAACGAACAGATTCGCGCTCTGGATGAACTGGCTGCCATGGGCAAGAGCTACGGCTGCGACCTGAGCCGTCCCGCCGCCAACTCCCGCGAAGCCGTGCAGTGGACCTACCTCGGCTACCTGGCCGCTGTGAAGGAACAGAACGGCGCCGCCATGTCTCTGGGCCGCGTATCCACCTTCCTTGATATCTACTTTGAACGCGACCTTGCTGCCGGTACCATCACGGAATCTGAAATCCAGGAACTGATGGACCACTTCGTGATGAAGCTCCGCATGGTGCGCTTCATCCGCACGCCCGAGTACAACAGTCTCTTCTCCGGCGACCCCACCTGGGTGACCGAATCCATCGGTGGTATGGGTGAAGATGGCCGTACGCTGGTGACCCGCAGCTCCTTCCGTATGCTGCAGACTCTTTACAACCTGGGGCCGGCTCCCGAGCCGAACCTGACGGTGCTGTGGTCTACCGCTCTGCCGGAAGGTTTCAAGAAGTTCTGCGCCAAGGTGTCCATTGAGACCTCCTCCGTGCAGTATGAGAACGATGACCTGATGCGCCCGTACTGGGGGGATGACTACGGCATTGCCTGCTGTGTATCCGCTATGCGCATCGGCAAGCAGATGCAGTTCTTCGGTGCTCGCGCAAACCTGGCCAAGTGTCTTCTCTACGCGCTCAACGGTGGTGTAGACGAAATCAAGGGCAAGCAGGTGACGCCCGCTGCGCCCCGTTACGAGGGTGAGTACCTGGAGTACGATAAGGTGATGGAGCTCTTCAACAACATGCAGGATTGGCTTGCCAAGACCTATGTGGATGCCCTCAACATCATCCACTACATGCATGACAAGTACTGCTACGAGCGCATCGAAATGGCTCTGCACGATCCGGAAATCCTGCGCACGATGGCTTGCGGTATCGCCGGTCTCTCCGTGGCTGCCGACTCCCTGTCTGCCATCAAGTACGCCAAGGTGAAGGCTATCCGCAACGAGGAAGGTCTCATCGTGGACTTCGAGACCGAAGGCGAGTTCCCCTGCTATGGCAACAATGATCCCCGCGTGGACGACATCGCCTGCGACCTTGTCACGAACTTCATGAACAAGATTCGCAAGCTGCACACCTATCGCGATTCTCTGCCCACGCAGTCCGTGCTCACCATCACCTCCAACGTGGTGTATGGTAAGAAGACCGGCAACACCCCCGATGGCCGCCGCGCCGGTGAGCCCTTCGCCCCGGGTGCCAACCCCATGCACGGCCGCGATAAGAATGGCTCCGTGGCTTCCATGCTCTCCGTAGCCAAGCTCAACTACGATGACAGCCAGGACGGCATCTCCTACACCTTCTCCATCGTGCCCGGCGCCCTGGGCAAGGAAGAAGATGAACGCCGCACCAAGCTTGTGAGCCTGTTGGATGCTTACTTCGCAGCTACCGGCCACCACATCAATGTGAACGTGCTGGAGCGCGAGACGCTTCTGGATGCCATGGAACACCCGGAACTCTATCCCCAGCTGACCATCCGCGTATCCGGTTATGCCGTGAACTTCATCAAGCTGACTCCTGAGCAGCAGCGCGAAGTCATCAGCCGTACTTTCCATACGCGCTAAGGCTGATAAAACGATATAAAAGCACAACCTGCAATCGACGTGATGTTGATTGCAGGTTGTTTTTTGATGCAATCAGGAGGTTTCGGCACTTCTTGCATGATTTTGCTCTTTTTTGAACTTCTGATTGATAATAGTTCTAAGTTGTGGTAGCATTCGGGCGGAAACATAAGCCAACCATGACTCTTGCACCCATTACCGGACTTGTTCATTCTGTTGAATCCTGCGGCACTGTCGATGGACCGGGCATCCGTTTTGTCGTCTTTCTTTCCGGGTGCAGCCTGCGTTGCCGCTATTGCCACAACCCGGATACATCATACTGCCGCAGGGGAACCACCCGGAGCGCTGCGGATTTGCTGGAGGAAATCAGCCGTTACGCCACTTTTGTGAAAAACGCGGGCGGTGGTGTCACTATCTCCGGTGGGGATCCTCTGTTCCAACCTGATTTTGCGCGTGCCTTGCTGCGTGGTTGCAAGGAAATGGGGCTGCACACCTGTTTGGATACCTCCGGCCACCTTGGATGCAACGCAGATGATGCCATGCTGGCAGACACCGATTTGGTGTTGTTGGATATCAAAGCCTGGGAGCCTGATACTTACCGTGGCCTGACCTCTCAGCCCTTGCAGCCTACGCTGGATTTTGCTGCCCGTCTCGCCGCCATGGGCAAACCCATCTGGCTGCGCTATGTGCTTGTGCCCGGTGTCAATGATGCCCCGGAAGCCATAGCGCCGCTGGCTGATTACGCTGCCTCCCTGGGCAATGTAGAGCGCGTGGATGTGCTGCCGCTGCACCACATGGGCCGCTTCAAATGGGCCGAATTGGGCTTGGAATACACATTGGCTGATACCGAGCCCCCCACTACCGAGCAAACCGCCGCCGCCAAGGAAATCTTCCGCGCCCGCGGCTTGATGACGTATTGAACCAATGATGGCGTTTGAGGAAGCCGGTGCCTTCTGCGCTGCCTGCGATGAGTGTACAAAAAAGCCCGCTTGAGTGGAAGCGGGCTTTGCAAAAGGGGGATTGGGCAACAATCAGTTCAAGCGGAACGTGATGCGGGCCTTGCTCATATCGTAGGGAGAGACCTCGATTTTCACGCGGTCGCCCACAACGAGGCGGATGAAGCGCTTGCGCATCTTGCCGGAGATGTGAGCCAGGAATTCATGGCCGTTGGCCACCTTGACACGGAACATGGTGCCGGCCAGAACGGCAGAAACAACACCTTCCATCTCGATTTCGCCCTCGCCGTCATCCGAAGACGTGACCTTGGCCTTGACCGGTGCGGGAGAAGAGGGGCGGGCGCCACCACGCTGGTTGTTGTTGCGGGGGCCGTTGTTGTGCTGCTGCGGCTTGGGGCCGCGTCCATTGGGGGGATTTGCCATTATAGATAGAATAAGGTTAAAGCCGTACGCACACTTGCGCGCAGGCGGGGGTAGTTTACTGCTCAAAAGCGTACTTTGCAAGAGCTTTTTTCAAAAAAAAACACTAAAAACGCAAAATGCGGTTGACAAAAGGGCAGAATAAGGGTAGATTATCCGCCCCGAACTATAGGGGTTCGACGGCGAAAGCCTAAACAGGAATAAACGAAAACAACATGAAAACCTTCTCTGCCAAAGCTCAGGACATCGAGCGCAAGTGGTATGTGATCGACGCTGCCGACAAGGTGCTCGGTCAGGTCGCAGTTGAAGCAGCTAACCTGCTTCGCGGTAAGAATAAGACGATCTTCACCCCCCACGTGGACTGCGGTGACTATGTGATCGTTGTGAATGCCGACAAGGTTGTGCTCACCGGTAACAAGGAGCGCGCCAAGATTTACACCCGTTACACCGGTTACGTTGGCAACCAGGTGGTGACGACTCCCTCCAAGCTTCGCAAGTCTCATCCCGAGAAGATTCTGGAGCTCGCTATCCTCGGCATGGTTCCCCACACCCGTCAGGGTCGTGCTCAGGGTACCCGCCTGAAGGTGTACGCTGGTGCTGAGCATCCTCACGCTGCTCAGACTCCCGTAGCTGTTGAAATTGCCTAAGTCTAATTTTTAATCACCATCATGTCTACCACCCCTTACAATGCTACAGGCCGCCGCAAGGAGGCTATCGCACATGCTTGGCTGACCCCCGCTGAGGAAGGCAAGTCCGGCAAGATCACCATCAACCGTCGCAGCTTCGAGGAATACCTTCCCACCGACGCTCTGCAGAATGTTGTGCTGCAGCCTTTCTATGCCACCAACACCATGAAGAAGTACGATGTCCGCATCGCTACCAATGGTGGTGGTCTGCACGGTCAGACCGGTGCCATGAGCCTGGCTATTGCTCGCGCCCTGGTGATGCTCAACGAGGAGTTCCGCCCCATGCTCCGCGAGCAGGGTCTGCTTACTCGTGACTCCCGCATGAAGGAGCGCAAGAAGGCTGGTCGTCCCGGCGCACGCAAGCGCTTCCAGTTCAGCAAGCGCTAATCGCTGCTCCGTCTGTTCGGACCTCTATTTTTCATGGGCCATGCATCTTATCAAAGGTGCATGGCCTGTTCTCTCTCATCTTCGGCCATCGTTGCCGCCATTCATCTCATCTGCTTATTTATGCCGTTACCTGATATGAGCCGCTTCCCGCTGTACCTTGCCCCCATGGCAGGGGTGACAGATCCCATTTTCCGCACGCTGTGCAAAGAGTGCGGGGCAGATGTGATGGTGACGGAGTTTGTCTCCTCTGAGGGGGTGTTGCAGGCTTGGGAGCGCAATCGGCGCTATGTGGAGTTCGAGGAAGCGCACCGCCCGCTGGGGGTACAGATTTTTGGCTCGGTTCCTGCGCACATGGCCGCCGCAGCCCGCATCATTGTGGACGCGATGAAACCGGATTTTCTGGATATCAATGCCGGGTGCCCCGTGCCCAAGGTCGTGGGGCGCAATGGTGGCTCTTCCTTGCTGAAAGATTTGCCGTTGCTGCAGGAGATAGCCCGCTCTGTGGTGCAGGAATTGGGGGCTGATTGCCCCGTAACCACCAAGATTCGCATTGGTTGGGATGCCAACAACATCGTGGCGGTGGAGGCCTGCCAACGCTTGCAGGATGCCGGTGTGCAGGCTCTGGCTGTGCATGGTCGCACACGCTCGCAGCAGTATGGCGGTGTGGCAGATTGGGACATTATCGATTCCTGTGCCCGCGCGGTGCAGATTCCTGTCATTGGCAATGGGGATATTGCCAGCCCGGCGGATGTGAAGCGCGCCCGCGAGGAAACGGCTGTGTCCGGTGTGATGATTGGCCGCGCCGCCATGAATGCCCCGTGGATTTTCCGCCAGGCCAGGCACTATTTGCAGACGGGTGAGCTTCAGCCGCCACCCAGCCCGGCAGAGCGCATCGCCTTCATGCTGCGCCACACCCGCATGGCGCTGGAGAGCCAACACTACGGTGGCGAGCTGACCACCATGCGCGCCATGCGTGCCCGCTTGCTGGCCTATGCCAAGGGTATTCCCGGCAGCAAGCCTCTGCGCCCGCAGCTTTCGCGAGTGGAAAGCTACGCTGCGCTGGAGGAGATGTTGGCCCCCCTCATGTGAACCGGGAGGCCGCCTAGCGGAGAGCCTCGCTGCTTACCACCGCGGGTACAGCTTTTCCCTCCATCACAATACTCAGTTTGGTGCCCGGCGTGGTGAGGTGGAGCGACAGGTAGGCAAAGCCTATCCCCAAGCCTGTCGTGGGGGATGTGCAACCGCTGGTGATGAACCCCACGCAGTTGCCTCCCTCGTCTTGCACCGTTTGTCCATGGCGGGGCGGGGGAGAGGCTGCGGTGCATTCCAGCGGGGTGAGCTTTTTGTGCAGAGCCGGGCGGATGCGGCGGTGCAGGGCGGGGGCGCCCACAAAGCGTTTTTTGGCATCGCACAGGTGGGTGAGGTGGGCTTGTTCGGGGGGTGTTTTGCTGTTCATATCCCGGCCGGGGGAGGCGATGTGGCGTTCTTGCCTCAGGCATTCGCGTGTGGCCATGCCGCAGGGGTGAGCCCCGGCTCGCACAAAGGACTCGAACCAGAAAATACCGCGGATAGCCGGGCACCACAGTTCAAAACCCTCGTCCCCTTCCAGCCCGCAGGCGGTCAGCAGCAGCTCCTCTCCCTCCACCTGGGGGTGCTGCAACTGCATAGGCTCGGGCATGGGCACACCCGGCAACACACGCTGAAACACCTCGCGGCTCTCCGGCCCGTAGACGGCCATGCCGCTCCAGCGCTCTGTCTCATTTTGCAGGAAGACATCCTTATCCGGCAGGTGGGCGGAGAGCCAGTACTCATCTTCGGCTGCCAGTGCGGCGCTGCCCCAGAGCCGGTAGCACTCTTCCGATTCGCGAAAGAGTGTCAGGCGGTCGATAATGCCGCCGTTGTCCCCGAGCATGAGCGTGTGTTGTCCTTCGCCGTCTCCACAGCCGGCAATTTTGTTGCTCAGCATGCTCTCCAGCCAGGACAACGCCCCGTAGCCCAGCACACAGAACTTGCCCAGGTGTGAAATATCAAAAATGCCGCAGGCCGCGCGGGCGGCCTGGTGCTCTTGCAGCACATCGGTGTAAGTGGCAGGCATCTGCCAGCCTTCTTCCATGCCAATGTGGGCTCCTTGTCGGCGGTGATAGGGATTAATGGGTGATTCTTTCATATTCACCCATTCTCAGCCAAACAAACGCGATATGCAAGTTTGTTTGGCTATCAATTTGCCTGCCAAGGCAAATCCCGGTATGAGGGGTTACTTCAGCATCAGGAAGACGCCGAAGGGAGATTCTTCCGTTTGCAGATGGATGAGAACCTGGTCTTTGAGAGCATCCATCCCCAGAACAGGCGGGGCGCTGTTATCCCCGAAGATGGGGCTGATTTGCTTCAACACCACGCCTTCTGCCACTTCAATGTCGGCAGGCTTGCCTTCTTGTACGGTGACTCGGGCTGCCTCATTCACATCGCCCACCTGGGCTGTCACCTCACCCTTGGCGCCGGGCCCCCATTGTTCAGGCGCTACGCGGGTGATGCTGCTGCCTGTATCCAGCAGCAGGGGCAGGTCCTTACCCTCGCATTTGGCTTGGATGAAGAGTCGTCCAAAGGGATCCTGGACGCCGCGAAGCTGGGCAATTTGCCCCTGGCTCGGTAAGCCCCAGTAGAACTCATTCTGGCGCAAATCAAACGTGAAAGGGATGGACCCCAGCACATCCATGCCCAGAATGCCATCCAGCGGTTCGGCCATAGAGACGCGCACGGCAGCTAAATCCAGCACCATGAACGCGTGCTCGGGGGCGGTGGCAGGGCCGGCCACAAGGGAGGAAATCAGGATGTCCGGTTTCTGGTTGGCATTTCCGTTGAAGTTCATCTTGCTTGTATCCAGCCAGCGGCCCTCAGTCACCTTAGCTGCGCTTTCCTTGTGCAGCACAGTGTGGGTAGCGCCGGTATCGAGCATCATGCGCATGGACTTGCCGCCAATCAGGCATGTGACTAACACCTGGCCACAGCGGGCATCGCGGTTCATGGTCATCACATCCACCTGCGCCGGCTGCGGTGTGGTGGCGGGGGCGGGTTGAGTATCGGCTGCGGCAAGGCTGCCCAGCATCAGCAAAGCGGTAAGGAGTGTGCGTTTCATAATGTGAGAAAATGGAGGATTATTGATATGTTTTACAGCGGTTGAGCCAACCGGGAAGCCAGCGCTGCTCGCCACGAGCAGCGGGTGCATTGGCGACACGGCGGCGCATCACGGCACAGGCGGCGCGGGAAAATTCGGCAGTGGCAGCGTGTCCCTGCGGGGTGCCGCGCATTTCTTCCAGCACTTGCAGCAAGCCCCAGCCATAGCCGTTGTATCGCTCGGTGCTCTTGGTGCCTTCTCCCTTGAAGTTTACGTAATCCACCAGGCAATACATGCCCTGTGTGGTGCGCGCCAAGGCCTGGTAGTGCTCGCGCACTGCGGCGGGGTTGCTGCTCTGCTTCATCATCTTGGGCAGGGCAACGCGAGAGCGTAGAATGATGAATTGCGTTTGCAGCTCCACATGCGCAGCCAACCATTGACGCATGCGGTTGGCCAGCCCGCTGCGGTCTGCCTCAAAGGCGGCCTTGGTGGGCCAGGGCGCTGCCCCATTGAAATAGGCCGGTACTTGCACCCCGCGCGAGCGGGCGTAGGCTACAAAGCGCGGCAAACTTTCATCGAAAGGCCCCTGCACTCCGGCGGGGTACCAGATAAAATGCCCAATGCCCAGCGAGGGGAAGTTTTCCCCCGCATTCCAGCTCACCAGCCCCTGTACGCTTCCGGCGCATTCATTCGCCCAGATGCGCTTGCCCAGCCCCTCCACATCGATGCCGCGGAAGATATCAGCCAGGCGCGCCTGTGCCTTTTGCCGTGGCTGCTGCGGTGTGTTCGCACACCCCGTCAGTATCAGAGCCGGTAGCAACAGGTATAACCATCTCATGTCCCATATTTTACACAATTCAACCCCGCAAAGTAAAGCAAAATGTCACCCCCATGCGCAAATGCCACATAGCTGTCCAAAAAGCGTTCTAAAGAAAGCCGGGGGAAGAGAAGCAAAACTAAGAAGAAAAAAGAAAACAAAAATGGAGATTGAGTTCTGGGGTGCCAGCTACTAAACTGACGGTGCTAAAAAAATGAACCAATCTCCGTGCAGCAACCTACCATTATGTGCGCAGCTTGTCAATGATTTGATAAGCCATAGCGCATTTTCTTCCATTGTCAGAACGTATCATTCCGACAGAAACGCCAAAAAGTTCAATTCCTGGAATCATCTTGTCTGGATGACTCTCAGTCACATTGCCGGTTGTCGTGGCATTCGCGACATTGCCGGACTCATGAGCAGTCTGCAAGGAAGTATTAACCACTTAGGCGGGCAGCAAGCACCCTCTAAATCCACCATCGCTTATCAGAATCAACATCGCCGCTGGGAAGTATTCCGGGATGCATATTATGCTATCAGGAAATCTTTGGGACAGCAGCTCAAACAAGGCTACAACATCCCGGAAGTTCACAGACGCATCAAGCTTCTGGATTCCACCACCATCACCCTCTCGCTCAATTCCTTTCCCTGGGCTACATATCAACACGAAAAGGGCGGCATCAAACTGCACACCGTATTGGATTTTGAACAGGCAACCCCGGATTTTGTGCATCTGACGAACGGTAACGTACCGGATTGTATTGCTGCCCACGAGATAAATCTGCCCAAAGGCTGCATCGTAGTAGCAGACCGAGGGTATGTGGATTTTAAGCTGCTGCAACATTGGGACAGCTGCGGCGTCAAATTTGTCGTCCGGCACACCAAAAGCATCAATTTCCTGACTATCCAGGAGTGGGATTTGCCGGATGAGCACCAGAATGTGCTCAAGGATGAGGTTATCGCCATGCAGGGAGAGCAAAGCAAAGTCTACAAAGACATCCTGCGCCGTGTTGTGGCACACAATGATGAAGGTGATTATGATGTGGAGCTGCTCTGCAATGATTTTGAGCTGGAATGTCATCAGATTGCAGCTCTCTACAGAGACCGCTGGCTCATAGAAAGCTTTTTCAAGGAAATCAAGCAACTATTGCGGATTAAAAGCTTTATGGGAACAAGCGCTAATGCAGTGCTGATACAAGTCTGGACGGCAATGATAGCTTTTCTTCTGGTCAGATATCTCCAGACTCTTGCGAAACAAAGAGAAATTAAGTGGAATACATCAAATCTGGTCGTCTTTTTACGGCTTAATCTACTCAATAAAACCAATCTATGGTATTGGCTTTACAATCCGTATAAAAGTATACATGCAAAGCCCCCTGATTTGCATCAGGGGGATCTATTTGCCAAAAACAGCTGGTGATTTTCGCTATCCTTTGATATAGGTACGCTCTACTTTAGGTTGTTTACCTATTTTGGACAGCTATGGTCATTTTATTGGCATCAACACGCTATTTTAATTGGTAGCAGATATTTTGGGGTGTTGGCAGACGTTTTTTGAGGCCCAAACGTATTTTAACTTGTAGAGCCACGCCCTTTGTGACATAAGTTTCGCATGAAACAGCTTCTTGCGACTTGCCGACTGTATGGTATTGTGGACATGGGGTACACCGAGCCCGAACAGGTGGCGGCACGCACCCATGCGCTGATTGATGGGGGCGTGCGCATCATCCAGCTCCGAGCCAAAGGCAAGGC
>JAFYUJ010000011.1 GCA_017558555.1 Akkermansia sp. | reverse complement strand
GGTCATACAAAAAACCCGCCTCCGTTTGTTGCGGAAGCGGGTTTTCCAAGTCGGGCAAGCGGGATTCGAACCCACGACCCCTTGCACCCCATGCAAGTGCGCTACCAGACTGCGCTACTGCCCGTTTTGGTTATGTTAACCGCTTGAGGCGGTCGACGGGCGAAGTATACAATTAAAATTTGCAGTTGTCAACACATTTTTTTCATGATACACTCTTTTTTGCCATGAAAAAGGTAAAAACAGCCATTGTGGGGGCCAGTGGATACACAGGCCAAGAGCTTTTGAGAATTTTATTACGCCATGAGGGTGTGGAGCTTGTGTGTGCAACATCCCGCCAATACGCCGGACAGGAGCTTTGTGATCTTTTTACACGTTTTCGTCATGTGCCGGGTGCAGATTTGAAATTTACGGATTCTGATGTGGCCGCGATTGCCGCCACGGGAGCCGAAGCGGCCTTTCTTGCGCTGCCGCACGGCGTATCGGCCTCGTACGCGCGCGGGCTGGTAGAAGCAGGCATTCGCGTGATTGACTTGTCTGCGGACTTCCGTCTGAACGACCCGGAGGTGTACAAAGAATTCTACGGCAACGAGCATCCGGACATCCCGCTGATGCAGGAGGCCGTGTACGGGATGCCGGAGTGGCACCGAGCGGAGATTGAGAAGGCACGCATCGTGGGCTCTCCCGGCTGCTACCCCACCAGCATCATTCTGCCGCTGGTGCCGCTGCTGAAAGCCGGGCTTCTGCTGCCGGAGGACATCGTAGTGAACAGCGGAAGCGGCGTATCGGGCGCCGGCCGCAAGGCTGACGTGAGCCTGCTCTTCTGCGAATGCAATGAAAGCATGCGCGCCTACGGCGTACCCCGCCACCGCCACCTCTCGGAAATTGAGCAGGAGCTTTCCCTGGCAGCCAACAGCAAGGTGACAATCACCTTCACCCCGCACCTGATGCCGGTAAACACGGGCATCATCACCACCACGGTAGCCAAGCTGGCTCCGGGCGTGACGGTGGATGACCTGACCGCCTGCTACCAGGCAGCCTATGCCCAGTCTCCCTTTGTGCGCCTGATGGGTGCCGGGAAACCTGCCGACACGAAGAACGTGACCCGCACCAACTTTGTGGACATTGGCTGGGCGGTGGATGCCCGCACAGGCCGCGCCGTGCTGATGAGCGCCGAGGACAACGTCATCAAGGGAGCCGGCGGTCAGGGTGTGCATGCCTTCAACATCATGTTCGGCTTTGACGAGACGGAAGGTCTCTGGCTTATCTGACGGATAAGCAAATCCCCCCACTTTCTCTGCCCATGCAACCGATTCTCCTGATTGTCGATGACGAAAAGACCACGCGAGACACGCTCAGTCTCGCGCTGGAGGACGACTACGAAGTGTATGCCGCTGCCAATGGCAAAGCGGCGCGCGCCATCATGGAGAGCGAACCGGTGGATATTCTCCTCACGGATTTGCGCCTGGGCGGAGAAAGCGGGATGGATTTGATAGATTTTGCGCAAGGGCTGCCCAAGCCGCCCAAGTGCATTATGATGACGGCATACGGCAGCCCGGACACGGCAGCCGAAGCCAAGCGACACGGTGCCTATTACTTTGTCACAAAGCCGCTGAACCTGGACGAGGTAGAACTGCTGCTGCACCGCGCCGCCCACACCGCGGTACTGGAGGCCGAGAACAAAGAACTGACCGCCAAGCTGCAGCCCACGCAGGGGCTGGACCGCATGCTGGGAGACAGCCCCCAGATGCAGACCATCTTCAACCGCATCCGCCAGGTGGCGCCTACCACAGCCACCGTCTTGGTGACGGGTGAAACCGGCACTGGTAAAGAACTGGTAGCTAAAGCGCTGCACACCCTCTCACCCCGACAGAAAGGCAAGTTTGTGGCGGTGAATTGCGCGGCGCTCTCCCCCCAACTCATGGAAAGCGAACTTTTCGGGCACGAGAAGGGAGCCTTCACCGGTGCCATGCAGCGCCGCATTGGCCGTTTTGAAGAAGCGGACGGCGGCACCTTGTTCCTTGATGAGATTGGCGAGATAGACATCCCCACCCAGGTGAAACTGCTGCGTGTGCTCTCCGAGCGCACCATCGAACGAGTGGGCAGCAACACCCCCATACCGGTGAATGTGCGCCTGGTCACCGCCACCAATCGCGATTTGGAAGCTATGGTGCGCGAGGGTACCTTCCGACTGGATTTGTACCAACGCCTCAACGTCATTTCCCTGCATCTGCCCCCGCTGCGCGAGCGAAGCGGGGATATTGTCCTGATGGCCAATGCCTTCGTCAAAGAACTGTGCAAGGAGAATCACAAAGAGGAAAAACACCTCACCCGCCCTGCTCTGGAGCTGCTGCGCAGCTACCCCTGGCCCGGCAATGTGCGCCAGCTGCGCACGGCCATCGAGCATGGCGTGGTCATGAGCGACAGTCCCGATATCAATGTACAGGATTTGCCGGAATACATGGGCCACCCACAAGCCCCAGCTGCCGAGACGAATCCACGGCATGGCGATTTGAACACAAACTTTGAGCTTGATTCTACCCCCTCTCTTAATTTACAATATGTGGAGCAGCAGACGATACTCAAAGCCCTTCATATCACGCAAGGCAACAAGTCTGCCGCAGCCCATCTGTTAGGCATCAGCAGGCGCACGTTACAGCGCAAAATGGCAGAAAACAAGGACATTTATCAACAGTATTTAGCGTAATCCTTTATCCATGGCTCAATTAAGCATCACCTCCAACAACAAAACCCGCTGGCTGACGCGAGGGATTCTGTTGTTGCTCGTTCTTGGCATGGCGATTTTCAAGCTGGCCTTAAGCTACAAAGGGCTGGATCAGCCCATGGCTATGGATCAGGCGCAAATTGCCAGAAATGTGGCCCAGGGAGAAGGGTTCACCAGCAACTTCATGCGCCCCATGGAGGTGAAAAACGCCAGCACCGCCGCCGGCAGAAAGCCTGTTGACTTCAAGCAATTCAAAGACACCAATCACGCTCCGCTCAACATCGCAGCCATCGCGGCCGCGCTGAAACTGACCGGCCACGATGATGTGGAAAAAGGGCGCATGAGTGAAGGCGGCGGGTACATTTACGCCCCCGACAGAGTTGTTTCGGCCACGAGCATGGCCTTTTTCATCATAGCAATGGTTCTGGCGTACACGCTGGCAGCGCGCATGTTTGATGAAACGGTTGCCTTTGCAACTGTGGTGTTTCTGGCACTCAGCGAACTGATGCTGGAATACGCGGTAAGCGGACTGCCACAAATGTTGATGATGTGTTGCATGCTGGCCTCTCTGCACTGCATGCTCAGCGCCATCAAAGCAAACGAGAATAGTGATGCACTGTTCCTGATACTTGGGCTGGCGGGAGCTTTCATCTTCATTGCTCTGATGTGTCTTGCCGGATGGCTGAGCATCTGGTGTGCGCTGGGCTTGATTATCTTCTGTGCATTTCATTTCCGCCCGTTCGGTGCCTATGCCATCCCCGGTCTGGTGCTGATGGTGCTCACTCTTTTTGTGGCCACGTTAGGCAACAAGGAGTTCAGCACCAACATACTGGGCAACGCCTATTACAATTTCTACAACTGTCTGGGCGGGAATGAGGAGCTCATCCTTCGCACAACCAACGAGAGCAATATCCCCTTCAACAGTTCCGGCTTCATCCTGCGCTTGCTGGGGCACGTCTGCTCCCAGTTCAGCACCCTGTACGTCAACATGGGCTCCATTTTGGTCACCCCGTTTTTCGTGCTGGCGCTGCTCAACCGCTACAAATCCAGCGCAGTGGAGGGCATCAAGTGGGCCGCATTCTGCATGTGGATTTTTGCCTGCATCGGCATGGGTATCTTTGGCATCAACACCCCCCTGCACGGAGCACAGACAGCTATCCTCTTTGCGCCGCTCTTCACAGCCTTTGGTATCGCGCTGCTTTTCAACACCCTGAGCCGACTCAAGCTGGATAACCGCACCTTTACCATGGCTCGCGGTTTGGCTATCTTCATGATGGTGCTCATCTCTGCCGGGCCTTTTCTCTTCAACCTGCCAAAAGACATCTACCAAGGTATATGGCTGAGTGATCGCGGCCGCCCCAACTTCCCGCCCTACTATCCCCCTGCCCTGAACATCAAATTGGCTAATCTGACCACGGCAGAGGACATCGTTGTAACAGACCAACCCTGGGCTGTTGCCTGGTACGCAGACCGCAAAGCGCTTTGGATGCCGCTCTACATTGATGATTACGCCAATACGCTGCAACCTATCTTCCGAAAAGCAGGTGTGGAAGTGCAAGGATTTCTGGTGACCCCCAGCTCTCACTCCCCGCTGGATTCTGTGGCTGGCAAGAGCGGCGGCATCACGGGTATTTCCGAGCGCATGGGTGATTTTGCCCCCCTTGCCATGGAAGGCAAGTTGCTGCTGATGGTACCTAAGCACAACATGGCCTTTGCCGACTATTTCGCCGAAAAAACTTCCAACAGCAAGGACGCTATCCCGATGGGACACATCGTCTCTTCCCGCGGACAATTCCCCAACAGACACTTCCTGCTGGGCACAGAAATCGTCTATTACAGCAAATAATTTTCATTCCCCCTCACTTTCATGTCTCCCGCCCCCAAACAGAAAAAGGAGTCCCTCACCTTTGAGCAGTCCGTATCGAGACTGGATGACATTGTCCGCCGCATTGATGCACCGGACACGGCACTGGAGGAAATGATATCCCTGGTGGAAGAAGGATTACAACTCATACGCAGCAGCAGAGAAATGCTCAACAAAGCAGAATTGCGCATCAACATGCTGGAAAACGAACCGGCTCCACAATCAAGTGAGAGTGCACCCGAACAACCCAACAGAGACAATGGCTTCTCCCTCTTCTGAGCTTCCGCCCTTGCTGGCTAGTATTAACAGCCCTGACGATGTCAAAAAATTGGCACCGGAGCAGTTGCCCGTCCTTGCGCAGGAAATACGCAGCACCTTGATTGACACGCTCTCCCATACCGGTGGGCACCTGGCACCCAACCTCGGAGTAGTGGAGCTGAGCATCGCCCTGCACCGCGTATTCTCTACGCCGAAAGATAAGATTCTGTTTGACGTATCACACCAATGCTACGTGCACAAGATGCTCACAGGCAGAGCGGACAAGATGCAAGACATCCGCCAGTTTGAAGGCATATCCGGTTTCTCCAAGCGCAGCGAGTCCGAGCACGATGCATACGGAGCCGGGCACGCCGGCACCGCCATTTCTGCCGGCATCGGCATGGCTGCTGCCCGCGATTTGCTGGGGGATGACTACCACGTCATCTCTGTGGTGGGAGACGGCGCCTTCACCTGTGGCACCACGCTGGAAGGGCTCAACAACCTAGCCACCACCACGCGCAAGTTCATCCTCATTCTCAATGACAACAAGTGGAGCATTGACCGCAACGTCGGCTCACTTTCCCGTTATTTCTCATCCCTGCAAGAGACGGACACCTACAACGTCCTGCGAGATAAAGCCAAATCGTTCATCGAAAGTCTGGGCAGCAAAATCATCCAGGAGCAAGCACACAAACTGGTGCAGGCTGCGCGCACCATCGTCACGCCGCTGAGCTTCTTCCAGCAACTGGGGCTGACCTATTATGGCCCCATTGACGGGCACGATGTGCACCGAGTGGAGCGCGTTCTGCGACTGGCAGCCAAGCGCAATGAGCCCGCCATCATCCACCTGATTACGACCAAGGGCCAGGGCTATGCCCCCGCTGCCAACAACCCGCCCCAGTTCCATGGTGTGGGCCAATACAACATCCTCAACGGAACCCCCACCAACAAGGGCGGCATCACCTACTCTGAGGTGTTTGGGCGCAGTGTCGCGCAGATGGCTGAGGATGACCCCGCCATCACCGCCATCACGGCTGCCATGCCCGGCGGCACCAAGCTGGATATCTTCCGCGAGCGTTTCCCGAAGCGCTTCTTCGATGTAGGCATAGCAGAAGAACACGCCGCGCTCTTTGCCTGCGGCCTGGCCACGCAAGGCTTCAAGCCCTACGTAGCTATCTATTCCACCTTCATGCAGCGCTGTGTGGACATGATTCAGCACGATGCAGCCCTGCAAAACCTGCCGGTCAAATTCTGCATGGATCGCGCAGGTCTCTCCCCGGATGACGGCCCGACGCACCACGGTCTGTTTGATATCAGCATGCTGCGCTGCATCCCCAATCTGGTGATGATGCAGCCCAAGGATGAAGCCGAGCTTTGCCACATGCTCTATACCATGAACGGCATCAATGACAAGCCCTCGGCCATCCGCTACCCGCGCGGGTGTGGTGAGGGGGTGGAGCTTCCCGAAACACCCGTAGAGCTTCCCATCGGCAAGGCTGAAATCCTGCAAGATGGCAACGATGTTGCCATCCTTGCCCTGGGCAATATGAACAGCCTGGCTTCCGGCGTGTGTGAAACCTTAAAAGCCGCCGGTCTGAGCTGCGCCCACCTGAATGCCCGCTTCATCAAACCACTGGATACGGAAGCCATCGCTCAATATGCAGCCAAGTGCCAATTGCTTGTCACCATGGAAGATCATTCCATCTATGGCGGCTTTGGCTCTGCCGTGATTGAAAAGATGAGTGAATTGGGCCAGAGCACACCGGTTCTGCGCATTGGTTGGCCTGATGCTTTCGTGGAACACGGAAGTCTGGGCCAGCTTCGTGCTAAGCACCGCCTGACGGTGGAAGATATCGCTGCTGATATTCTGGCAAAACTGGCACCCAAAGCACCATGAAGTTCGCATTATTGCCGCTCATCACTTCACTTTTCGTGCCGCAACTGACCTTGGCCCAGGGTCTGCTGCCGACTACCGGCTACCAGGATGTGCAAGAGGAGCAGGAAGAAAACGAAAAAAGAAGCCATCAGGTAACACCTGAATGGGTCATTGAGTTATCCAACCTGTCCGAGTCTGACCGCAACGCGTACCTGCAAGCATTTCAGGCAGCCAAAAGAGCCTACGCCGCCAACAGATTGGCCGTGTGCGAGTCGCACCTCAACACGTGTGAGCTTTACTTCACCGAAAACCCGAACGTCTGGATTCTGCGCTCCAGTGTCCTTATCAGCCAAGGCCAGTACGACAAAGCCGAGCGCTACCTCAACAAAGCAGAAAAAGCGGACCCCGACAACAGCGTCATCAAGCTCAATAAAGCTCTGCTGCACATGGCCGTAGGGGATTACAAGGCGGCGTTGCGTGAAACGGATGACCTCTTGTATCAAATGGGACTCTCAGCCAATACCTACGGTACACGCAGGAGCCTCACCTACCGCAAATTTCTGTGCCTGCTGATGCTGGACAAGGAAACAGAAGCACGCGAGCTGATTGCCGACATCTCCCCTATGGATGATTCGCCGTTGTTTTATTACTGCGAGGCCGCCTTTTGCATGCTGCGGGGGGATACGGCCACCGCAACGCGAGAACTCAATACGGCGGATGCCATCTTTGCCAGAGATGGGCACTTGCCCAGCTACAAGCAAAATCTCATGCTCTCCGGGCTCCGCGATAAAATCAGCAAAAAGAAGCCCTGATAGCTATGAAAATCCGGGATGAAGGGTGTATCCTGAAACTCTCGCCCCTGGGCGAATATGGGCTCATTGTCACCTGGAGTACAGCGCAGCACGGCATCATCCGAACCGCGGCGCGCAACGCCCGCAAGCCCGGCAGCGATTTCACCGGACGTATCGATTTGTTTCACCAGTGTGAGTTGCTTTATTCCGAGGCCACGCGAGGGGGGGATTTGCACACCCTCCACGCCGCAGAACTCCTACATGCGCGCCTGCCCCTGCGCAGCCATTTACAAAAGCTTCAGCTGGCAAGTTATTGTACCAGATTGATGCTGTCCACGGTTGAACCGGGCGACACAGCATCTGCGTGGCATCAACTCATCAGCAAAGCCTTGGATTACATTGCAGATTCCACGCCGCGGAGCAACATCCTCTACCACTTTGAAAAACGCCTGGCCCAACTGCACGGGCTGTACAACGATGTCATACCGGCCTACAATGCGTTATTGCAGCATTTCCAGCACCTGCCTGCCGGTCGGCAAGATATCTTGGAAAAGCTTGCCAAATAAGTAAGGCATGGCCGCTCAGAGGATAAACTCCTCTTCGTCATTCCCCTGCGGGAGTCGAGCCAGTTCACTGAGCATCTCAGGGGCCACAAGCACGCAGCTGTCCGGCATATCCGCTATGCGCTGCATCAGCAGGTGCAGCGCAGACTCCTGCCCGTCCAGAAGCGGCAGGAGTTTTCGGGAGGCCTCAATCACGTATCGGTTGCTCGTGGCGGCCCGGCGCTTACCGGAACATGCCGGATTATCCAGCATGAAATCGCTGCCGTATCGGTATACCCCACCCAAGCGGAATGCACCGGAATTGATTCCCTCCGCATCAAGATAAAGACAAAGAGAGCAGATTTTTTGCAGCAGGTTCAACATCGCCTGCCCATTTATCTTCTGCCCGGCAGCGGCCACAAAATCCAGCGAATCCGTGCCATTGCCCTCGAACACCAGGTGCCAGGCACCATCTGCCGGCAAGAGCTCAATCACCGCAGACACATACGGTAGCTGCACCCGAGAGCAGGCGCGGGCATCTTCAATGAATGCGTGCTGCGCCTCGCCATCTGCTACAGCAGTTGCCAGCATGGAACGTATCAGCACCTCTCGCTGCGTATCTTTCTGAGTTGCTGCGTATTGCACCCCATCAGCATCCCTGCTGCGCAAGGAAGTCAAGACATATTGCCCTGCCAGCAAATACGGCAACGAGTAGGTGGAGATATGATCCGGCATGGCTATTAATTAGCGTTGGAGAACTTGAACACGGGCATCCCCTCTACCGCGTTGGCCCAGGCAGAAGCAGGAATGGTAAATTGCATATAGGCGGTGGGCTCATCTTTGCCGGGTTCCTCCACACGCTCCATGACAATGTGACAATCGGGCTGCCCCAACACCGAGGGTGATACGGTATCAATCTCGTGCGCACGTATGCGCAGCACCACATCCTCTGTGGGCGGCATCTTGGGCGGAAAAATGTACGTCTCCTCATACACAATGCTGCACATCCATCCCTCCGGGAGATGAACTGACGGCACAGGCTTGCTTTCGTAAATAGCTTCGCCGTTCACTTCCATCCATGCCCCGACGCGGCGGAACACCTCTTCCACCCCTTCGGGGATAGAGCCATCTGCCTTGGGCCCTATGTTGAGCAGCAAGTTGCCCCCGCGTGCTGCACACTGCTGCAACTGGCGGATGATGACGGCCGGCTCTTTCAGCCTGACATCGTAGCGGTTATAGCCCCATTTATCACCCACTGTCATGCAGGACTCCCAGTCGATACCGGGGTAGCCCTTCTCGGGAATGCGCTTCTCGGGGGTGGTGTAATCTCCGCAACGCAAATCCAGCTGCACACCATCTCGGCTCTTATCAAAGCCGGAGAAGGAATACAGGCGGTTGTTCATGATGATATTGGGGTTCGCCTGACGGCACATTTCAATCAGGGCCGGGGCTTTCCAGGCGCGCTCACCCTCAGCGGCGCCCTGTGAGTAATCCCACCAGATGATGTCCAATGTGCCATAGTTGGTCAACAGTTCCTTTACCTGAGCATGCAGATAGGTGCAATACTCATCCTGATTACGGGGAATCCCCTTCTCTTTGAGCATTTTGGCCTGGTTCACCGGGTAACACAAATCCGGGCAGATGGTATTGTCGTATGCCGGGTGGTGCCAATCAATCACGCTGTGGTACACACCCACTCTCATACCGTGATTGCGAGCCGCCTCCGCAAACTCCTGCACCATATCACGCCCCACCAATGCCTGGGAGCTGTAATCGCTCGTCTTTGTGTTGAAAAGAGCAAAACCATCGTGGTGTTTAGATGTCAGCACCATGTAACGGCACCCTGCTGCCTCGGCCAGAGCGGCCCACTTCTCCGCACATCCCGGTGCGGGGGAAAACAAGGGTTTTGCCTCTGCTGCGTAGGTATCTGTGTCCAATCCCAGATTCGTCTGAATCCACTCTGTCCCGCCGGGTGTACCTTTGAACTCACCCGCCAAACCGGAATACAGCCCATAGTGAATGAACATACCGAACTTTGCCTTGCGCCACCAATCCATGCGCAAATCGCGTTCCTCCATTGTCTCCGTCACGGGAGCATGATTGGCATCACCGGCAGCGGGCAACTCCTGCTGGGCCAAGGCATACCCAGCCAGCAGGGACAACATGGTCGTAAGTACAGGCCATTTCATAGGTAGCTATGCTAACAGAGCATGCTACCTATGTCAAACTCCAATTGAGACAACGGCAGCTCAAGTCAGGCGGGACTTGATGAAATACAATCCCGTAAAAATGCGCGGGTCAATCGAAATACCGGCAGCATCCTGCGCCATGAGCCAAGCTTCTATCCCCACCAAAGGCACCTCATGCACGGTGATATTTTCATTTTCCACCCCGCCACCGGCTGCAACCTTGCGCAAGCCGCTCGCCAGGTAAAAGGACAAGCTTTCGGATGTAAGCCCCGGAGAGGACGGACCGGTGAACAAATACTGCATCGTTTCCGCAGCATAGCCCGTCTCTTCCAAAAGCTCTCGCCGCGCCGCGGCTTCCTCAGACTCCGGGCCGGCATCTCCGCTCAAACCGGCAGGGAAGCAAAGACTCTGCTTGCCGATAGGAGGGCGAAATTCCTCCACCAGCAACACATTATCGTCCGGAGTGAGGGCAAAAATCATCACCGCCCCCGTTTGATTCACGCGCTCACAGAACTCCCAGCCCCCCTCGCGCACCATGTTGAGGAAGCGGCCACTGTATAATGTTTCCATGGGAAAAAGGGAGCGGGTGGCCTGCCGGCGGCACCCGCTCCGAAAGTTGATTGTTACAAAGGAGAGATTTACTCACGCACGAGCTGCTGGAAACGAGCCAGGATGCGCTTGGTGATGGGGCCGGCCACACCGGTGCCAATCGTGCGCCCATCCAGCGAGGTGGCAGCAATGACTTCGGCAGCGGTGCCGGTGAGGAAGCATTCATCGGCGTTGAGCACATCGAAGCGATTCATCACTTTTTCGACACAGGGGATGCCCAGCTCGGTGCAGATATCCATCACCGCATGGCGGGTGATGCCACCCAGAGCGCACTCGGTAAGAGGGGGCGTAGCGACCACACCGTTGGTCACGATGAAGATGTTGTCACCCGTGCATTCAGCCACATTGCCACGCTGATTAAGCATGAGAGCCTCGCCGGCGCCCTGCTGCACTGCTTCAATCTTGGCGGAAATGCCGTTGAGGTAGTTGAGGCTCTTCACTTGCTGGCAAAGCACATCAGGATTCGGGCGGCGGTATGAGCTGGTAATCATGCTCAGGCCATTCTCATACATCTCCTTGGGGTACAGAGCAATGTTCTGCACGATAATGAACATGCTGGCCTTGGGACAGTTGCGGGGATTCAGCCCCAGGTCACCCTTACCACGAGTCACCACAAGGCGGATATAGCCGTCTTCCATACCGCTGGCGGCCACGGTTTCCTCCGTGGCTTTGCATACTTCCTCAAAGCTCCAGGGAAGCTCCAGCATCAGGTAACGCATGGAATTGAACAGGCGAATGATGTGTTCCTCCAGGCGGAAGACCTTGCCGGAGTAGAAACGGATGCCCTCAAAGCATCCATCACCATACAGAACACCATGGTCAAATACGGAAACCTTGGCGTCCTCCTTCTCTACTAACTTGCCATCAAACCAAATCTTCATACACAAAAAAAATTGTTGAACGGGCTCATTATAGTCAGATTTGCGCTCATGTGAAGCAGAAAAAGCGCCTTATGCCTTATTTTTTCTCAGTCCAAAGCTTTTTCTGCAATGCATCAGCCGCTGCGGCCATCTCCGCCTTGTGCTTGCTGGGTCCCTCCCCTACGCCGACCTCCAGCTCATGCCAGTAGGCATACGCACGGAAAGGACCGGCCGGTTTCGCAGCATCCACCAACTCCACACGATACACCGGCCCGCATCCATCTACGGCTTGCAGCGCCTCCAACAAGGCCCCCTTTGAATTTACCTGCACAAAGCTCTCTGCCTTGTCCAGACTATCTCGCAGCAATTGCAGAGAAACTTTGCGAGCGGCATTGTAGTTGGAATCCATCATCACCGCACCGATGACACTTTCAAAGGTATTGGCCTGAACAGAAAGCGTGCTGCGCCCACCGGCATGTTCCAACTGGGGGCTCATGTCCAGCTGCTCCATCCACCCCAATTCCACGCACAAACGTGCCAGATTCTGTCTGCTCACAATACCCGCGCGCATCTTGGTCAGCACACCCTCATCTGCCTTGGGATACAGGGTGAACAGCTCGCGGCTCACCACCAGTTCCAACACGGCATCTCCCAGAAACTCCAGACGCTCGTATGCCAAATTCGTGCTCTTCTTCTGATCCACGCTGGGGTGGGTCAACGCTTGCTTCAACCAAACTTCATCGGTAAATACATACCCGAGACTTTTTTCCAAAACCTCTCTCTGCATGAGCGAAGTCTACCATATTCATCAGTCAGATGCGAGTTAAATTAGTGCGAATTTACTTAAAATTGGAACTGGACAGAACAGCAAAAATACGATATAGAACACTCCATCAGAACATGAAAAACGAACACACCCATCCCAATCGAATATGTTGGATTGACGCAGCCAGAGTGATTGCCATCTTGTTAGTGATGCAAGCGCATACGCCTCTTTCCGGCCTATTCAATCATGATTCTGAAGGCGGCGCCGTGGCATTATTTTTCTTGCTGAGTGGATTTTTTGCACAAAGAGGAACTTTCACCGCCGTCTTGCAAAGGCTGGGCTGTCTTCTCCCCTTTTACATAATATGGGTGACATACGGTCTCCTGGTCATGAATCATGGCTTCAATTTCAGTCTTAGCATGTATTGGGATACACTACTACACGGCAGTAGTAATGGTATGTGGTTCATCCTGTATCTCATTTACTTTACCATTATCGGGGGTGTTGCGTTGCAAATTCCCCTCATCCTCAGAATATGCATCAGCGTGGCACTCATCGCGTACGGGGCATACCAAGGCATCGCCGAAAATGTTATCCATCCCTGTATGAATATATACTACGGACTGGGTGTGTATCTGCTGGGGCAATTAGCTCACCGCATCAAACCTTCGGAGTGGAAACATTACCTCTTTCCCAGTCATACAACCATGCGATGGACGCCAGCATGCATCCTGATCATCATCCTGCTTTTGTCTGCGCTTAATGCAAACCCCATCCCATCGTGGCTGCTGATATGGGTATCAAGCTGGGCAATATTAGGCACGGCTGTAGCCATTGACGCAACAGCGCCCACCTTCGGAACAGCCTTGGCCCGCTTGGGTGAATCCGTTGTTTTCGTTTATGCCATCCACATGGCCACGCTCCGTATGATGATCAGCGCATATCTGCGTTTCACAGGCACCATGCCATCCTATATGGTAAGTGCCGCATTCATCTTGCTCTTATTCGTTGCAGCTTCATGGTTCTACTTCACCATACGCGGCAAATGGGCAGTGACAGATTTGTTCCTCTTTGCCAGATGGAGAAAGAGCACAAAATAAGCCAACGAAGATTCTGTCATTTACCGGAAAATGCTTGATTCCGGCGGGGATTGGGAGTAGACTTGCGCGCATGATGACAGAGGAAAAACGAGACTTTATCCGCGACTGGGTAGCACAGGAAGTGTCTGAGGGGTTCTGCAAGGCTCCGATTACGCGTTTCCCCCCGGAGCCGAACGGGTATCTGCACATTGGCCACGCCAAGGCTATCTGCCTGGATTTTGGCATCGCCCGAGAATATGCGCATCTGGGTGCTGTGTGCCACCTGCGTTTTGACGACACCAACCCCTGCAAGGAAGACGTAGAATTCGTCAACTCCATCCAGGAAGACATCCACTGGCTGGGCTTTGATTGGGGCGAACACCTGTACTGGGCTTCCAACATCTTTGATTTCTATTATGACTGCGCCGTGCACCTCATCAAGAACGGGCTGGCATACGTCGACCTTCAAGACCGCGAAACCATGCGCCAGCAGCGCGGCAATCTTGTCACCCCCGGCACCGAATCTCCCTACCGCAACACTTCAGTAGAAGAAAATCTGGCTTTGTTTGAGGCCATGAAGCGCGGCGACTACGCCGAAGGCGCCGCCGTCTTGCGCGCCAAGATTGACATGGCCAGCAGCAATATGAACATGCGCGACCCGGTCATCTACCGCATTTCCTACGATCATCACCACAACACGGGCGACAAATGGTGCATCTACCCCATGTATGACTTTGCACACCCGCTGGAAGATGCCTACGAGCACATCACCCACTCCCTCTGCACGTTGGAGTTTGAGAATCATCGCCCGCTCTATGACTGGGTGATTGATAACTGCCCCGTACCCTCCCGCCCCCGTCAGCGTGAGTTCTCCCGCCTGAACATCACCTACACCGTGATGAGCAAGCGTAAGCTCCGCCAGATGGTGGAGGAAAACTACGTCTCCGGCTGGGATGACCCTCGCATGCCCACGATTTGCGGTATGCGCCGTCGCGGCTACCCCGCCAAGGCCATTGTGGATTTCTGTGAAGGCGTGGGCATCACCAAGTTCAATGGCAACACCGATGTGGCCCGCTTGGAGAACGCCGTGCGTGCGGAGTTGAACACCAACGCCGAACGCCGCATGGCCGTGCTTCGCCCCCTCAAGCTCGTGCTCACCAACGTGGCCGATGACTTTGAGGAAGAGCTGGAGGTGGGTATCAATCCCGAAAAGCCTGAATTGGGCAACCGCAAGATTACCCTCACCAAGGAAGTATGGATTGAACAAGATGACTTCATGGTCGAACCGCCCAAGAAATACAAGCGCCTTTCTCCCGGAGCCTGTGTGCGTCTGCGCGGCGGCTACTGCATGATTTGCACCGGCTACACAGCCGATGCAGAAGGCAATGTGACGGAAGTACAGGCCGAAATCATTCCCGGCACCGTAGGTACCAACCCGCCGGAAGGAATCAAGTGCAAGGGCGCCATTCATTGGGTGTCTGCCAAGTATGGTGTGCAAGCCGAAATCCGCCTCTATGACCGTCTCTTCAAGGATGAAGCACCCGATGCCAACGAAGCCGGCTTCCTGGCATCCCTCAACGAAAACTCGCTGACCACGCTCAGCGATGCCGTGGTGGAGCCCGCGCTTGCCGAAGCTCCGGCCGAGTTCCTCTGCCAGTTTGAGCGCACGGGGTACTTTGTGGCAGATCGCTACGATCACAGCCCCGAACACCCGGTCTTCAACCGCTCCGTCGGGCTGCGCGACTCCTGGGCAAAAATGAACAAATAAGCCATGAAGCAGGTAGAATTCACCGCCACAAACGGCGTGTTCGACATCAATTCCTTCATCACCCAGTGTGATGCCGCGGCCATGGGCGAAATGCCGGTAGAAACACCGGCAGAACCTGCATGCAGCTGCTGCACAGAAGGGACTACCACCGTCTGCCAATGTGAAGCTCCTGCCGCAGAGGGAAGCGTCCCCGTTGCAGATGGCACAGACCCCATCATTTATTCCCCTCTGGAAGAAGTGCTGGAGGATTTGCGCATGGGCAAGCTCATCCTGATGACAGATGACCCCCACCGCGAAAATGAAGCGGATTTGGTGTGCGCCGGGCAATTTGCCACGCCG
Source organism: Akkermansia sp. (assembly GCA_017558555.1). GTDB lineage: Bacteria > Verrucomicrobiota > Verrucomicrobiia > Verrucomicrobiales > Akkermansiaceae > Akkermansia. Next base: position 1,615 of record JAFYUJ010000011.1, on the reverse strand, counting down.
CAGAACATCAATTTCATGGCGACCCATGCGCGTGGTCTCATCTGCGTGCCCATGGCTCCCGAAAAGGTGGATGGCCTTGGCCTCCCCATGCAGGCGCAACACAACACGGAAAAGCACCACACAGCCTTCACCGTGAGCGTGGATGCCAAGGAAGGCACGACCACGGGTATCAGCGCATTTGAACGCTCCATCACCACGATGAAGCTGGCAGATACCAAGGCCACGCTGGATGACTTTGTGCAACCCGGCCATTGCTTCCCCCTGCGCGCGGTGGAAGGCGGTGTCATCCGCCGAGCCGGACACACAGAAGGCACAGTGGATTTGCTCCGCATTGCCGGTATGGAGCCAGTGGGTGTGTGCTGCGAAATCATGAAGGAAGACGGCACCATGGCTCGTCTCGGCGAGCTCGGCAGCTTCCAGAAGAAGTACGGCCTCAAGGCTTGCTCACTCGCCCAAATCATCGAGCACCGCCAGCATACAGAAAAGCTGATTATCCGCGAGGAATGCGTAAAACTGCCGACGGATTTCGGTGAGTTCGACTGCTACTCCTACCACTCCAAGGTGGATGGCAAAACGCACCTGGCCCTGGTGCACGGCCCCATCGACCCGGAAAAACCCATTTTGTGCCGCGTGCACAGCGAATGCCTGACGGGGGATGTCTTTGCCAGCCGCCGCTGCGATTGTGGCAGCCAGCTGCACACCGCCATGCGCCGCGTGGCAAAGGAAGGCGGCATCATTCTCTACCTGCGCCAGGAAGGGCGCGGCATCGGGCTCTCTGCCAAGCTGCATGCTTACAAGCTGCAGGAGCAAGGGCTCGACACCGTGGATGCCAACATAGAGCTGGGCTTTGCACCCGATTTGCGAGACTACGGTGTGGGCGCCCAAATCCTGCGCGACCTCGGCGTACGCCTCCTGCGACTGCTCACCAACAACCCCCGCAAGATTGTGGGGCTCTCCGGCCATGGATTAGACGTTGTGGAGCAACTGCCCATCTGCATCCCCGCCCACGAGGACAATAAACACTACCTCGATACCAAGCGCGAACGCATGGGGCACCTCATCTGACACCGCACAAATACGCAAAATCTTTCATCCAAGCCTTGGCTCCCACAGCCAAGGCTTTTTTATCAATACAGCAAGTGAATCATCAACATCCCCTTACCTGCCTTTTTGTTGTGCAAGGATGTGAGCGAATACCCCATCCAAGAGCGGATATCGCCTTCGTTTTCTATTTTTCCTACAACTCGCTCCAAACCCCTTGTTTGCCACTCAGCTATATACACCTCCCATTCCGAAGTTGCGGCATCGAACGTCCAGCGGCAAGCATTGAATGACCTGCCGGGCTTCTGTCTCATCAAGAGAAAATGCCACCACTTTCATAACCGGGCCGATAATATCGGCAAGCGGAGTCACGTCATGGGCATCGTGTTTACCGGACAATCCAGCCAAGCGATGAATATATTGCTCATGATTAGGCTTATAAGCTATCACCAACCCACGATATTGCCTCACTTCTTCCTCGATGCGTGGATTCACTATCAGGAAGATATAGGCAAGAAACAACACCAGCGTCCCAGCCGACCCACCTGACAAGCCAAGCCCTCTTTCATGCCCC
>JAFYUJ010000073.1 GCA_017558555.1 Akkermansia sp. | reverse complement strand
TCAGCTGGTAGATAAGGCGCATTCTCCTCCGAATTTTGCTCAAGCATGAGTACAGGGGGGCTTCGAAAAAGCTTCTATTCGGAAAGCCTAGGATTTATCGGTACTTGCGTCTCTCAGAAAAAATCTTTGGGACACATGTGCGTGCCAGGCTTCGTTCATACAACCGAGGCTTCTTCATGCACCTCATTTTGCCTCATTAGAAGATTAATGTCAACATAATTCCCGAAAATCGGGAGTTCTAGACTACCGTTTTTTTGCAATAAACTCCCTCATGAGACACAAATGACGGCTCTGCACCGTCTCGCCTGTGCGCCCTGCCTCCCTCTGTTTCTTACCTCTGTGCCCCTGCCCCGCACGGCTAAATTGCCGATTGTCCGGAGCTTCGGGTAGCCACAGGCGAAGACGGGAGGGCAATCGCGACAACGGTGCTGTAGAGGACGGCAGATTGTGCAGCGACTAGTGAGGACGCAGCAAGGGAGCGAAGCGACACGCGAAGTCCCATGGGCGTTAGCCCGGAGCCGGTAGCGTGCGGTGCATGGCAGCCGTATGCTGACTATCATCTCATGTACCACCACAAACATTCTGCCACCCACTCCGCTGCGCTCCGGGGTTCCGGCTCCTTTTGCATGACACCCCGGGTTCCGCCACTGCGTGGCTGTACCCGGGGCTACATTCTACCGCCCCGCACGCGGGGCTCTCATCTTGGCGCGCAACGCGCGCGGAACGTCAAATTCGCACTTCCCCTTCGTCTTAGGTTTGCTCGGGGGTAGCGGGGGCATCCGACTGCTCGGCAGGTTGTTCCGCTAGTTCTGCAGCGGCGGCTTTTTTCGCTTGTTCGGCGGCCTCCCTGGCCGCTTTCTCTGCGGCGGCCTTTTCGGCATCAATCTTCTCCCAATCCACAATGCCCTCAAAAGCCTTGGGGAAGAACGCGCGGGCCGGCTCTTCTGCAGCGGCAATACCGGCTCGGGAGGGTTCCTTGCCCGGCACACCATCAAAATTGACTCCGCGGCGGAAAATCTCCTTATCCACCCCAAAGACCATATAGCGGTGCATCTCGTACTCCGGCTCTTCGCACTCCACCTTGGCCTCCAACACCGTGAACGCCGCGCTGTAGCCCGCCCGCTTCAGCTCCGCACGCATCGCGGGGGTGTGGTAGCCACCGGGGTAGCAATAGGTGGAGCAGCGGCCATACAGTTTGCGCAGCTTCTCGCCGGATTCCGTAATTTCGCGCACCACCTGGGCTTCGTAAGCTGCGGGATTCGGCATCAGCTTTTTCCAATCGCTGGGGTACAGGTGGTTGCTGGAGTGGCTGCCGATAGTGGCCCCCTTCGCTATCATCTCGCGAATCATCTCATGCGTCATGGACGCGCCCTGCACATTGATGTAGCGGGTGTACAGGAACAGCGTAAAAGGATACCCATACGCCTGCAACACAGGGAACGCATCCGTATACACGCTCTTCCAGCCATCATCGATGGTAATCAGCACGCAGCGGGCCGGCAAGCGGCGCTCGCCATGTCTCCACTCCAGGAAATCCTGCATGGAGATGACGCTCAGTCCCGCATCGCGGATATACTGCATCTGCTGGCAGAACTCAGCCGTGCGCATCAGCATCTCGGTGGGGCGCTTGCTGTTGCTGAAATTGTGGTAGCCCAGCACCGCCACGCGCGTCTCTTCGCGCGGCACCAGAGGCTTATCAAAAGAGGAAGTCACCCAATCGCCCTCGGGCGTGCGGCGTCCCAGGCGGGCATACGTGGGCTCTACAGGGGGATACTGATACTGGCTCTCCGGCACTTCCTGCTCTGCGGGCAGGGCAGACTCCGGCACCACAGGGGCCGGCACCACAGGGGCCGGCAGTGTGGCCACAGGCGCAGACGCTGCTGCCCCCTGCTCTGCCGCCACGCGGTACAGAGGCTGCGGGATGGGGGCGTCCTCGCAGCCTGTCATCGGCTCATACACCTCCCCCTGAGCCATCAGAGAAAGCCCAAGAGCCAGCCACACTATTCCCCACTTTATCATCAGCGTCCGGGCACCATTTCAAACGTGAACCCCTTCAGGTATTCCGTCTCGGGGATATTGAGCAACACGGGGTGGTCTACACTCTGCCCGTGTGCTGCCACCTGGCGCAGCGTGCTGTGGCCATCCACCGCAGCCTCCGCAATCGTCTGGCGGAACAAACTGGCGCTCACGTGGTGCGAGCAGCAGAAGGTGGACAACAAGCCGCCCACCGGCAGCATCTGCATCGCGCGCAGGTGAATCTCCTTGTAACCGCGCATCGCACCGTTCAGACTCTTCTTGTTGCGGGTGAAGCTGGGCGGGTCCAGGATGATGAGATCCCACTTCGGGTCGGCTCCCTGGCGCACGGCATCGCTCTCGCGCTTCAGGAAGTCGAACGCATTCTCCGCAATCGCCTCCACCTCCACACCGTTCAGCTCGGCATTGCGGCGTACAGAAGCAATCGCGTCCTCAGAAATATCCACCGCCGTCACACTCGCGGCACCGGCCTTGGCACAGGCCAGCGCAAAACCACCCTGGTTGCAGAAGCAATCCAACACACGTCGCCCGCGAGCCAGACGCGCCACATCGCGGTAATTCTGCAGCTGGTCCAGGTACAAGCCCGTCTTCTGCCCCGTGGCCAAATCCACCATGAACTTGATGCCACGGCCCGTGGCCTCGAACGGCGCCGGCATCTCGCCATAGGCCACATACGTCTCCGGCTCAATGCCCTCTGCCAGCAACATCGGCGAATCATTGCGCACAATGATGCAGGCCGGCTGCAGCAAATCACCCAGAATATCACGTATCAACCCCAGGCGCTGGTACATCGCCAGCGTCAGCGTCTGCACTACCAGCACATCCGCATAGCGGTCCACAATCAGCCCCGGCAGCCCATCGCTCTCGCTCCACACCAGGCGCACCAGGTTCTCACCCGGCAGCCAGCGTTCGCGCAGCATCGCCGCCTGTGAAATGCGGCGCGCAAAAAAATCGCGGTCCAAATCCTGCTTGCGGCGGGAGAAACGGCGCGCCACAATCTGCGAATGCGGATTATACATGGCAGAGCCCAGATAATGATCCCGCTGATCCTTCAGCAACACCACATCTCCCGGTGAGGGATTGCCAAATACCGTCCTCACTTCTGTGCCATAGACCCAGTCGTGACCATGAAAAATTCGTGCCTTCGGTGCGATGATGAGACCTGCCATAACTCACCTACCATACCCCAATACAGTCCCACAGTCAATGCTAAAAACCCGCAGGGCAGACGCATTAGAAAGTTCATGTCATGAACTCATGGCATAAACACGCGGTGTAAATTCAGGCTTGTGAAGTTATCGTCATTTTCTCATTTTGCCGCATTTAGAGGGGTTTTGTGTGATTATGCAGCAATATATTGCCGATGACGGGGGCGTTTGCAACGCACAGCTCAGGTCAGGGATTCACGCCGGCGGCGCGAAGAATCTTGGGCATAAGTTCGGTGTTTTCCTGCACGCCGGTAAATGCGGCGGCCCCTGCCCCGGTGGCATAGACGGGTACGGACACACCGCTGTGGCGGCGGGTGCTGAAGGCGGCCTTCACCTCGCCCTTATCGCGGGAACCACCCAGGATGGAGAGGCCACCCGTCTGGTGGTCAGCCGTGACCACGAGCAACGTATCCGGGTGCTTCTGCATCCAGCGCAGCACAACACCTACAGCGCGGTCAAAATCCAACGTTTCCTGCACCGTCTCGGCCAGGTCATTATCGTGGGAGGCCGTATCAATCCGGGAGCCCTCCACCATCAGGAAAAAGCCCTGCGGATGTTCTTGGAGCGCATCGAGCGCCAGCTGCACGGATTGGGAGAGGAACTCGCCACGCTCCGAAGCCGGGGGACAGTGCTCTTTCCCCTCCAGCTGCAGCAAGGTACCGGCAGACTTCATCTGCGCCTGCTGCTCGGGGCTGACAATCTCCGTCCCGCCGCCGATGACAACGCGGCACCCGGCAGCCGACAGTTCAGCGACAATCTCGCGGGTGGCATTGCGGTCCTTATTGTGAGCATAAAAGGAGGCGGGTGTGGCATCGGTGATAGCTTTGGTCACCACCAAGCCTGTTTGGCGCCCCGTGGCAGCCATACGCGGCAGCAGAGATTGCAGGGCCTCCCCTTTGGGGGTGATTCCCAACTGGCCGTTGGTGGCCTTGTGTCCACAGGCAATAGCGGTGCCCCCTGCAGCCGAATCCGTGATGGTGCCAGAAGCCGAGGGCGTGCGGGAGAAACCGGTGATGGGCAGATTTTCGATATTGAGCTTGCCCTTGTTGCAAAGCCAGGCGGCCCACACATGCTCAGCGCCCATGCCATCGCCAATCATCAGGATGACGTTGCGGGCAGGCTGTGTACCGGCGGGCAGCACAGCTTCCACCACCTCATGCTGTGGCATCCCCGAGACAGTCTGCACCTCCTGCCCCAGCACCACCAGCAGCAGCGCACAACATACGCCCAGCCCTATCGCAAGCTTGTTCATCTTGAAAAATGCTTTCATCATACCGGGGGAGACTTTTACACAAAAAACCGCTAATCTCAAGCCTAAACAACGCAAAGCACCGGAATAATCCATAACAACGGAGCAAAAAAGCCCACCCCGACCTCCCGAGGAGAGCCATTCATGATGCTTGATTTGTGGATTATTCCACCGTGATGCGCATTTCCTTATCCACGGTGCCGTATTCGTTGGACACCTGGTAGCGGAGGACATCCGTGCCCGTGAAACCATCCAGCGGCTTATACACCGCTTGGCCCTTGCCCTGCATGGTGACTCGGCCGCCTTTCTCGGTAACGGGATGCCATTTGATGGTGGATTTTTTAGCAAAGCTCAGCAGCTTGCCCGGCCCGCAGGGGATGGTCATGGGTACGTTCTTGAGGGTGCTCAGCGACTCCGGCTGCACCAGGTAGGTCATATCCCACTTGGTCAGCTTGAGCTTATCCAGATAAGCGGCAGCGAGTATAAAACTCCACGCTAGTTCGCTCCGGGCTAACGCCCTCTGCTATGTTGATGCCGCCCTCCGCAGTGTCGCAGTCGCGACACCGTTACGGGCTCTCATTCATTGTTCTCTTTGTACGAGGGGCTCACACCCCGTCGCTACGAATATGCCATCCGCAAAGCGGGCTCAAAGCTTGCTGCGGCTTTGCCGCAGGGCACTTCTTCATTGTGCATTACCCCCCGCCAAATCGCCATTTATTGGGCAATCGCGGCGCCCATAAGCTCGGCGGCTTTCTTGCCGCTCATGAGCATGCCACCGAAAATCGGGCCCATGCGGAAGCTGCCGCTCACGCCGTTGGCCGCCATGCCGGACACGAAGAGGCCGGGGTAAATTTCCTTGGTGTTGTCGATGGTGGAGCGCTCGCCTTCGGCGGCGTCCATGCTCATTTCGCCAACCACGCCACCGGTGGGGGTGTTGAGTTTCACGCCATTCTTGCGGGCAACGGTCTTGGCGATTTCGCAATCATGCCCGGTGCCGTCCAACACAGTCTTGGAGATGATGGTGAGTGGGTCGACATGGAGGCCTTCGCGCAGGACAGGGGTCCAGTTGACCACCACGCCACCCACGCGGCCCTGCTTATACACCACGTCCTCCACCGAATAGCAGTTGAAAATCGTGGCACCGGCCTGGGTGGCCTTGTAGAGCAAACCGGCCGTGGCATGCACGGAATCGATGATGTACGTCCCTTCGCGATAGGGCTTGTAGCTGAGCTCCAGCTCACGCACAATATCCATGGCCTCCTCCTGCACAACGATATCATTGAACATCATGGCGCCGCCCCACATGCCGCCGCCGGGGGAGAGCTTGCGGTCGAACAACGCGACTTTGTGCCCGGCCTTGGCCAGATAGTAGGCCGCCACAATACCGGAGGGGCCCCCGCCAACGATGGCAGCATCCAGCACAAGGTTACTCTGCAGTTTGTTGAAATACGACTCAATGATGCCACTAGATACCAAGGTTTCCATGATGGTGAAATTGTAGCGCCGTGGCATGCAGAGCGCAAGCCGCCGATACGTCATATTGGGAAGTTGGAAGGTTAGCCGCGCTTGTGGCGCGGGGAACTTTGCCAATATGCCATTTGAAATTCATGTCTTTTCGTGTTTTTGCTTGTAGAGCTGCGCGCTTTGTGGCATGAATTTCCACATGAAACAGCTTCTTGCGACTTGCCGACTGTATGGTATTGTGGACATGGGGTACACCGAGCCCGAACAGGTGGCGGCACGCACCCATGCGCTGATTGATGGGGGCGTGCGCATCATCCAGCTCCGAGCCAAAGGCAAGGC
>JAFYUJ010000072.1 GCA_017558555.1 Akkermansia sp. | reverse complement strand
TGGGCTAGCGCCCGTCGCCATTCAATCTGTCGTCCTCCACAGCATCGCAGTCGCGATGCTGCCCGGACTCCTCATCATTTTTGCACCCAACCCCGGGTTCCGCCACTGCGTGGCTGCACCCGGGGCTACGTTCTGCCGCCCCGCAAGCGGGGCTCAAAGCTTGCCGCGCCTGCGGCGCGGGGAACTTTCCAAATGTGCAATTTGAAATGTTAAAATTTGAAATCTGTTGTCGCGCGTCCTGCGCGACAAATCGTGGTTTGAATGATTCATTGCGGAGTTCGGGCAATCGCTGGGTGTCACCGCCACCGGATTATTGCTTCTTCGCGCGGTAGGCCTCGAATCCGAAACCTGCACCACGCAGGCATTCGGCTATAAGCAGCTGCTACACGAACCCATCATGGGCGGCGGCCTGTGGACGGCTATGGCCCTTACCCTGCTCTACAAGTTCGACTGGGGTATCATGCTCATCATTTCTGTTTCTTCTCTGGCGCTCTGGGTTGTGGCGGCACTCTTCATCATCCTCCGCAACAGGCGAGCTGCGCAACAGTAATGCTATTTTTCACAAGATATCATTTTTCTCTTGCTTCAACGCATATGTGGTGTTAGATTGCGGGGTAGCTTGTTCTATTGAGCATCCTGATCCATTATAAACCCTAACACATACTCTCTACCATGTCTGAAACAACTCCTCCTCTCCCTCCGGCAAAGTGGGACCCGATTATCGCCTTCAAGACTTGCATGAAGCGCTATACCCAATTCTCCGGGCGCGCCAGCCGTTCTGAATACTGGTTCTTCGCTCTCTCCTGCTTTATCATCGGGCTCATCTGCGGCTGCATCGATGTCTTTATTTTCCTGGGTCTTCCCATCTGCCAGCTGGTATTCTCCCTTGGTATCATCATCCCGTCTCTGGCCGTATCGTGGCGCAGAATGCACGATAGTGGTCTGTCCGGGGCTCACTCGCTCTGGGGATTGATTCCCTATCTGGGTGCCATTCCCGTCATCATTCTTGCCTGCCGCGCCAGTGACAATGGGCCGAATCAGTTTGGCGATGCCCCCGCCGGTCCGGAACAATAAAGCTTCTTTTTCTCATTCATACCATGCAGGCAGAAGACCACTTCTGCCTGTTTTTTTATTACATACCTTGGCAAGGCTTGCACACGGCGCTCATTTAGTGTAAGCTAGGCGGCGCTATGTGGACAGGCAGATTTTCTCAGGCAACGGCAGATTTGGTATTGCAATACGGTGAATCCATCTCCTACGATTGGAAATTGTACCGGCACGACATCGCGGGCTCCATCGCACATGCGCGAGCCCAGCTGAATGCCGGCATGCTCACGCAGGAAGAGTTCGCAGCCATTGAAAGCGGGCTCAAGAGTATTCTGGCCGATATTGAGGCCGGCAACTTCCAATGGAGCATCAAGCTGGAAGACGTACACATGAACATTGAAAGTGAGCTCACCCGCCGCATCGGTGCCCCGGGTGCCAAGCTGCACACCGCACGCTCTCGCAATGACCAGGTGGCCACAGACACCCGCCTGTACTGCCGAGCCGAGATTGACACCACCATGCAGCTGCTGCAGGACATGCAGCGCGCCCTGGTGCTCAAGGCTGAGGAATATGCAGAAATCCGCATCCCCGGCTACACCCACTTGCAGCGCGCCCAACCTGTCACCATCGGCCACCACCTGCTGGCTTACGTGGAAATGCTGGACCGCGACTACGCACGTCTGGCAGATTGCCGCCGCCGCGTCAACGTTTCCCCGCTCGGTTCCGGCGCCATTGCCGGCTCCACCATCAACCTGAATCGCGCTGCCATCGCCGAGGAACTCGGCTTTGCCGGGGTCACAGAAAACTCCATGGACGCCATTGCTGACCGCGACTACATCATGGAGACGCTCTTCTGCCTCTCCGTCATCGGCACCCACCTGAGCCGCATGAGCGAAGACCTGGTGCTCTGGAGCAGCGCTGAGTTTGGCTTCTGCACCTTGTCGGATGCCCACACCACGGGCTCCAGCCTGATGCCGCAGAAGAAGAACCCCGATGTGTGCGAGCTGACCCGCGGTAAAAGTGGCCGTTTGTACGGCAACCTGGTGAGCGTGATGGTTGCCGTGAAGGGTCTGCCCCTCACCTACAACCGCGACTTGCAGGAAGACAAGGAACCTCTCTTCGATTCATTTGAAACCATCAGCCTGGCGCTCCGCGTGAATGCGGAAATGGTGGCAGCCATGCGCATCAACCCCGAACGCTGCGACGCGGCCGTATCGGACCCCCTGCTGCTGGCAACGGATTTGGCAGACTACCTGGTGCGCCGCGGCGTTCCCTTCCGCCACGCACACGAACTGGTGGGCAAGGCCGTAGCCATAGCAGTGGGCAGCAACACACCGCTCAGCCAGCTCTCGCTGGAGCAGTTCCAGGCTATCTCCCCGGAATACGGAGAGGACGTCCACAGCGTCTTCAACCTGGACCGCGCTTTCCAATTGCGCACCAATCCCGGTGCCCCCAATCCGGACAACACGGAACGCCGCATTGCCTACTGGAAACAGAAATTGGCCTGACACGCATAACTCATTTTTCCGACAGCCCTCAGCCCCACCGCTGAGGGCTGTTTTTACAGTC
>JAFYUJ010000010.1 GCA_017558555.1 Akkermansia sp. | reverse complement strand
GAGCCATGGGGAAAGAGTGGTTCAGGAAAATGGGGTTAGTCTCATTGCAGAGCGTAGTCTGTAATGGTTAGGAAACCGCCGTATGCCATAAAAGGCACGTACGGTGGTGTGTGAGGGGGCGAAAGCCCCCTACACGATTTGTTGGGGAGTGTCAAATTACATATTCTTGAGCGTCTCCACGGCGGCTTCCAGAGAAGCCACATCCTCAATGGAGATGACGGTGGCATCCTTGCAGATGCGGCCCATCATGCCGGCGAGTGTCTTGCCGGGACCCATTTCGATGAAGAGGCGCTCGCCCTTGTCCACCAGGTCCTGCATGCAAGCGGCCCAGCGCACGGAGCCACACACCTGGGCGCCCAGCATGGCGCGCACATCGGCGGTGTCTTTGACGGGGCGAGCCTCGTAGTTGCAGTACACGGGCACGGCAGGCATCTGCATGTGCACAGCTTCCAGCTCAGGCAGCAGCTTCTCTTGGGCGCTCTTCATGAAGCGGCTGTGGTAGGCTCCGGCCACATTGAGCTTCTTGGCCAGCTTGAACCCGGCGGCCTTGGCACCGGCCACGGCCTTGTCCACACCCTCCACCGAGCCGGAGACCACGGTCTGGCCGGGGCAGTTGTAGTTGGCCACGTCGATGTCGCATTCGGCGGCGAGAGCCTGCACGGCTTCATCATTGCCACCAATCATGGCTGCCATGGTGCTGGGGGCAGCCTGGCAGGCTTCCTCCATGTAGGCTCCGCGCTTTTGCACCAGCTTGAGCCCTTCTTCCATGCAGAAAGTGCCCGCAGCGGCGTGGGCGGTGAACTCACCCAGGGAAAGCCCTGCGGCGGCTACCGGTTCGATGTCGATGCGGCTGCACAATTCCTTATAAAGAGCCAGACCATGCAGGTAGAGAGCAGGCTGGCAGTAGCAGGTGCGCGTCAGCTCGGCATCCGGCCCTTCGAACATCACCTTCGTGAGCTCGAAACCCAGTGCGGCATCGGCTTGATCCATCATTTCACGGGCGGCGGGGCAGGTATCGTACAAATCCTTGCCCATCCCTACTTTCTGCGCTCCCTGTCCGGGGAAAAGTATGACTGCTTTCATGGTTGCGTGTTTGTGAGCTTCCAGCTCTTTCCTGCATGCTAGCCCCTCCGCTTTGTATTGTCAAGCTAAATCAATGTTTTTCCTAGAGCGTGCTCTAGTTTTGCTGGTCCAGTCAAAAAAGAGCCGGATGCGGGGGGCATCCGGCTCGGGAAGACATGGGGTGGAACGCTTAGTTGTTTTCCACGATGTCCAGCTCTGCAATGGCGGCGAAGTCGCCACCGTCGTGGGCATTGAGGGCCACGAATCGGATGAACTTGGCAGAGGTGGGGGCAAAGAAGAGCACCTGCTGCGGTTCGGCTGTATTTTCCAGCGTACCGCGTGCGACGGGCTCGCCCCAGTTGTTGCCATCGTTGCTCACGTAGACCTCGTAGTTCTTGATGCGGCCTTCCGTCTTCATGGGGGCACCACGGAAGACAATACCCTTGAGCTTGCGGTCGCCGCCGAGGTCGATACGCAGGTCATGCGGGTAGCTGGCCACGGTGACACCCTTCATGCTGTGCCAGTAGGTGTCGGGGTTGCCGTCCAGGATGTTGCGGGCAGCGCCACCTTCAGCCAGTTCGGAGCTGGCGTAGTTGATGGAGAAGAAGGCGTGAGCCGGGTATTCACCCACGATGCGGTTGACGATGGGGCTCAGCTCTGCCACGGCTGCATAGGGCTGGTTGGCCACCATGGGTTCCAGGCACACCATCTTCACGAACTTGGTGATAACGGGCTCGGGCATGATGACGCTCTGCTCGCTGTCGCTATCGTTCAGGCTGAGGGTGCAGGCGGGCTCGTTGCTCCAGTTGTGGCCATCATCGGAGATGTAGAAGGCAATCTTGCGGACGCGGGAACTCGTGCTGGCCTGGCGGGGGGTGACGGTGAAGCCACGCAGCTCAGACTTCACGCCGAGGTCTACCACCACATTGTGGGGGTACTGAGCCACGGGCTCGTGCCACTGGGAGTGCCAGTACGTATCGCGGCGACCATCGATGAGGCTCCAGGCCGTTTCGCCACGGCCGGAAGTGCTGGAGCAGGACACGATGCGCAGCAGGTTGTCCGGGCGCCAGGCCGTCATGTGCTGGTAGGTAGCGGCAGAGGACTGGAATCCATTGTATGTGGCGTAGGCGCGCACGATGCCTTCTTCACGCTGCAGGAAGGGCTGCGTGTACTTGTGAGTCTCGCCATCGGGCGTGGTCAGGTGAATGGTGGCGTTGCGCGTGGCGCAGCTGGCCTCCACATAGCCCAACGCGTTGCGGGAGATGGTTACAGCACCCACCAGCGGCAGGGTCTCGCGGGCTACTTCAGCGGGCTTGGAGCCGGAGAGCAGCGGACGGAGAGAGAACACGATGGTGGTGGGGCCGGAGAGGGTGATGTCTCGATCCATGGGGCGGGGGCCGCAAGCAGCGCCACCCAGACCCAGCGTGAGGGTATCAATGCTCAGCACCGTGCCCTTGGATTCGGGCAGCTCCTCGGGGTGCGGGGCATAGAAGATTTCCTGCGGGGTGTATGGCAGGGCAGAGAAGTTCATGAGCTGCTCACCGGATTCGGTGGAGACCATGAGACCCACGCCGTTGCGGTCTGTCACGGCGACCCAGCGGGTATCCATGCGGTTCCCCATTTCCATGGGGCGGGGGTAGCGCTCCACCATGTTGGCGATGCTGCTGTTGTAGATACCGAAGGGGGCACCGGCCTTGCGGTCGGGGTAGTTTTCGCCGGGGCCGCGGCCAAACCACTGCACCTGGTCAAAGCGCTTGGGCAGGTTGAGCATGAAACCAAGCTTGGGCAGCACAATCTTGTCCTTGCTGGGGATGATGCCGGCTTGCACATTGATGTAGCCGTTGGGCATGATGGTGTACACCATCTGGGTCACGAACTTGAAGTCCTTTTCCGTGATGGGACCATTGTCCGTCACGCTGAAGTGGCCCTGGTCATACACGCGGCTGTCCAGGCTTTCCTTGCGCTGACCCTGGCTGGTGATATCGCAGGAGATACGCACGGCGCCATTTTCCAGACGCTCCACGAGCAGGGGGGTAGCGGTGTGTACCAGGTTGCGCAGACCGTTGGACAGCCACTGGTTCATGGCCCACTTGTCATTGGCAAGGGGGGCACGGAAGGCATTGAGCTCCAGGGTGGGTTTCTCGCCCAGCAGCTGCTGGCCGTTCACGATGTAGTTCTTGATGCCACCGGTGGCTTTGTCGATGGAGAGGGAGAAGCGGGGACCGATGACGAGCATCTGACCACTCTGGTTGCGCACGTCGATTCTCTGGTTGGGGTCAATCTGAACCACTTTTTCCTTGTGGGAGAATGAGGCGAACGACTCGGGCATTTCCAACTGTTCCGTGGCTACCACATACCCCTTTTCAGCCCAGTTGGTGTTGTTTTTGAGCTTGAGGTTGATGGTAAGGTGGTAGAGGCGGTCCTTGTGCATCTTGTCGGCAGGGATGCAGTCGGCGTGGATGGTAATCTTGCCGTCCTGCATGGGGGCAAGGTTCATACCGAAGGCACCGCCGGCAATGGGGGTGTTGCCTTCTTCGCAGAGAATCCACTCACCGGCAAATTCATTCAGGTCTGTGAAGAGGTGCTTGTTGCGCACGTTGATGACGATGTCCTGGCCGACCTTGGGCTCGCCCGCCAGGGCGAACTCCGCATTCTGCTGCACCTTGCGGATTTCCGCATAGAGCGGGGTGGTGGTGCGGTCGCTGTAAATCACGCCCTTGATGCAGAAAATACCATCGTTGGGGAATTCACCGTGGTCGCCGCCGTAGCTCTGGCGGGTGACCTTGCGGCCATTCTTCAGGGTGACTTCCTGGTCATAGCTCTGGTGAATCCATTCCCAGATACCACCACCGATGATGGAATCGCTGGAGTCAATGGCTTCCCAGTAATCTGCCAAGTTGCCCATGGAGTTGCAGAGAATGTGGGCGTATTCGGAGATGTACCAGGGCTTTTCAAGCTTGCGGCTGGCAATTTCGCGGGTCCAGTTGACGCTGGGGTACTGGTTGGAGCAAAGGTCTGCCAGGTCGTTGTTGCGTTCGTACTGGGTCACGCGGGAGGTATCGCGGCTCTTAATCCAATCGCGCACAGCGGCAAAGTTGTCGCCGGGGCCGGCCTCATTGCCGTAGGACCAGATGACCACGCAGGGGTGGTTCTTGCTCTGTTCCACCATATTCTTGTTGCGCCACACGTGCTGCTCCTTCCACTCCTTGGGGTGGGAGAGGGAGAGCTCGCCGTAGTAGTAGCCGTGGGACTCGATATTGGCTTCATCGCACACGTAGATGCCCAGTTCATCGCACATCTCGTAGAAGAAAGCGGGCTGGGGATAGTGGGAGTTTCGCACGTGGTTGATGTTGCCACGCTTCATGAGCAGGAGCTCTTGTCGGCATTCTTCCTCGGTCACGCTGTGGCCGTTGGCGTGCTGGCTTTCGTGGCGGTTCACACCCTTCAGTTTCACGGGCATGCCATTCACCAGGAAGCGGCCCTTTTCCAGGCACACCTCGCGGAAGCCAATCTTGCGGGAAATCGTTTCGGTGACATCGCCGCGCTCATTCTTGAGGTAGAGCATCAGGCGGTACAGATTCGGCTTTTCTGCGCTCCACAGGGCAGGGTTCTTCACCTGGGCCTTGATTTCGGTGCGGATGTTTTCGCCATGTTTCACAGCGCCTTGGGCGGAGCTGAGGTCGGCCACCTTCTGGCCTTGCATATCGAGCAGTTCGGCTTCGATGGTGTAGTTGGTGTCGGCACCGCTACGGTTATCGACATCGACCTCCACGCGCAGCGTGCTGTCAGAGTAGTCGCGGCTGCCATCGGGGCGGGGTGCGAAATCCGTATGAACAAAGAAATCACGCACCTGCACCTTGGGGGTGCTGTACATGAACACATCGCGGAAGATGCCGGAGAGGCGCCACATATCCTGGCATTCCAGGTAGGAGCCATCGCTGTAGCGGTACACCTCGGCGGCGATGGTGTTCTTGCCGGGCTTCAGGAAGCGGGTGATATCAAACACGGCAGCGCAGCGGCTGTCCTTGGAGAAGCCCACTTTTTCGCCGTTCACGAAGAGGTAGAAGAAAGAGTCTACGCCATCAAACTGAATGAAGACCTGACGCTGTTCCCAATCGCTCGGCAGATTGATATCGCGGCGGTAGGAACCCACGGCATTCGGTTCGGTGGCAGGGGTGGTGTACTTCTGCTCGTGTTTGTTGCGGGGCTTGGTCATCACGCGGGGCCAGTCGCGCACGAAGGTGTAGGACTGGTTGCTGTAGATGGGGGTGCCATAGCCGCGCATCTGCCAGTTGCTGGGTACGTCAATGTTATCCCAGCCGCTGACATCGAATTCCGGCTTGTGGAAGTCGATGGGGCGCTTGTCGGGCTCGGGTGCCCAGTGGAACTTCCATTCGCCATTGAGTGAGAGTACGAGGGAAGAATCCTTGCGGTGTCCCTTCAGCGCTTCGGCGCGGTCAGCAAATGGGACAAAGAATGCGCGAGACTCTTCGCGCCCCTGGGAGAGGTTCTGAGGATTTTCCCAATCCGGATGAGGTGTATATGCTTCCTGGGCCGTCACCAGTGTACTGGATAAAACAGCTGCGGCAGCAATGCTTCTAAGTACGTTCATACGAATTAGTATACTACAAAAAAACGCTTAATCTTTCAAGAAAAAAGCCAGAACCGGCATTTTCTTCTGCAAAAAGGCGATTTTGGGCCATCTAATCGTTTTCAAACGCTTTCATGCGGGCTTGCGTCACTATCAGCAGCTATGAAAATACGAATCATTCGTACGTTGTGGGCGTCTCTCCTCATCGGGGGGGCTGCTCTGGGTGATGAAACGCAGTCTGCCGCTGCCAAGTATCTGGATACGGCCATGGGCTGGGATGCGTATGAGATGAACTCCGGGCATTTGCCGAGGAGTTTGGCGAAAGGGATGGAGGCCGAGCGCCAGATGACTCGCCGCCATGCGGGTGTGCCTACGCATGACAGGTTGCTGCAGCAGCTGCGGGACCATGTGGACAACGGAAAGGGGTGGCAAGTGGGCTCCTGGTTGTTGTTCCCGGGTACACCCCAGCATTTCATGCCGTACCTGGATAGCGTGTTTGTACCGGGCAACACCTGTGCCGAGCCTTGTCGCATTATTGGAGAAGATTTGATTTCCACCTCGGCCCAGCGGGTCAAAAAAGCTTTGTCCGGCATAGGCTTGCAGTATGATATGACGCTCTCGTTCAATTACACCACCCTCGCCCCGCGTCCATCGGGATACAGGTCTGATTTTGCCGCGTTCAACAACTCATTGTCCGGTAGTTGGTTCCTGGCAAAGGATGCAGATGGCAGCCAGGGCGTTTTCCTGGTGTTCGAGGCAGATTGGGGGCAGGGTGTCAATTTTAATGAGCGCCGCGAGAGTGCCCAGCAAAGTTTGGGCACGCTGAGTGACCCGCAGGGGAGTTTGCGCGGGGGCAATGGTGTGTTCCTGCCGCAGCTGGCTTTGGGGTACAGCGGGTTTGATGGGCAGCTGGTTGTGTTGGCCGGTATGCTGGATACCTCCAACTATCTGGATCAGAATGCCTATTCTGCCAGTTGGAGCGGTAATCTTACCAATGGGGCCTTCAATCTGAATCCCTGCCTGCCTCTGGAGTGGGCCAACTGGGGGTACCTGACCGCCTGGCAGCCCAATCCGCATTTTTATACGATGTATGCCACCACCGGCTGCAATGGCAAAATTAATCACAACCCGTTCCAATATATCAGCAGCAATGCCTGGGTGAATGTGGGGGAAATCGGTTTCATTTCCGAGGACTTTCTTGGCCTTGGGCCCGGTACGTATCGCTTCCAGTACACCATCACGCGCTACAAAGGTGAAACTGGCTCCGGCGCGGCCATCAATTTCCAGCAGCAGCTGGGCAAGGATTCCAAGCTCGGCTTCTTCACCCGCTGTGCGTACATGGATGAAGATGCCGCTACTGTGAGTGATGTGAAAGCCTGCGCTACGGCGGGGCTGGTGTTGCAGGCTCCTTTCCGCTCCGATGGGTGGGGCAGCCGCAGCAATAATGATCAGATTGCGCTGGGCTTTTTGTGGGAGCGAGCGGCGTCTTCGTCCAAGCCTTATGCGCACAAAAATGAATATGGGCTGGAGCTGAGCGCTGTGGTGCAGCTCACCCCCACCTTCTTCCTGCAACCCGATGTGCAGTATATTTTTGACCCCGTGCATTCCACGGATGGTTCGGGGGCCTTCGTGTTCCAGTTGCAGGGCGTGTACAAGTTCTGAGTTGCCGGATTCAGCAAGGCAGGGTCTCGCCGCA
Organism: Akkermansia sp.; assembly: GCA_017558555.1. Taxonomy (GTDB): domain Bacteria; phylum Verrucomicrobiota; class Verrucomicrobiia; order Verrucomicrobiales; family Akkermansiaceae; genus Akkermansia. The sequence continues at coordinate 8,208 of JAFYUJ010000010.1, read as the reverse complement.
TGTGGCTACCCCATGGCTCAGGCCTGCGTCTCGCGGCGCAGGCGGAGCTGGCCGCATGCGGCGTTGATGTCGTGCCCCTTTTCGTAGCGCATGGTGACGGGCACCCCGCCGCTGATGACAGCCTTGCAGAAAGCGCGGCAAGCCGCCTCCGAGGGACGCACCCAGGGGAGCCCCTCCACTGTGTTGTAAGGGATGAGGTTCACCTTGGCATTGAGCTTGCGGGCCAGTGCTGCCAGGCGCGGTGCTTCCGACATCATGGCGTTCACCCCCTCGATGAGGATATATTCAAAAGTGATTTTGTGCTTGCTGCAGCGGTTCCATTCTTCCAGCGCGGGCACCAGCTGGGCCAGCGGCCATTTCTTGTTCACCGGCATCACCTGAGCGCGCACTTCATCACGCGCGCCGTGCAGTGAGACCGCCAGGCGCAGCGGCTTGCCGAACTCGGCCAGGCGACGCAGCCCGGGGACATTGCCCGAGGTGGAAATCGTGATGTGGCGTGCGCCGATGTTGAGGGCGCGCTGATCCATGATGATGGTGAGCGCCGTGAGCAGGTTATCAATGTTGGCCAGGGGTTCGCCCATGCCCATGAAGACGAGATTATCAATGCGCTCGCCGCTGATGTCTTCTGCCGCAATGATTTGAGCCAGAATCTCAGAAGCGGTCAGGTTGCGGGTGAAACCCAGTAAGCCGCTTGCGCAGAACTTGCAGCCAAAGGCGCAACCCACTTGCGAGGAGACGCAGAGGGTGAGGCGCGTGCTGTGGGCACCACCTTGCCCCACGGCAGCGGGGATGATGACGGACTCCACCAGATGGCCATCCTGCATGCGCGAGAGGAACTTACGCGTGGTGCCGTTGGTGCTCTGGTTCACCTCCACGACTGTGAGCGGTCGCAGCGTGAATTGCCGGCTCAACTCGGCGCGCAGGGCCGGGGGGAGGTTGAGCATTTGCTCAAAATCCGTGGCGCGGTGCTTCCATATCCACTCTTGCAACTGCGTGGCGCGATAGGCCTTGTGCCCCAGACCGGCCAGCAGCTCGGTCAAGGCTTCGTGGGTGTATTCCAGCAGGGAGGGAAGCACGGGCATGGCGGGTAATATCAGAGCAGGGTGTTTACGTATTCTGCCGGGTTGAAGGGGCGGATGTCATCCTTGCCTTCGCCCGTACCCAGGAAAATAGGGCTGATGTTCAGCTCATCTTGGATAGCCACAGCAACGCCACCCTTGCCGGAGCCATCCATCTTGGTGATGACAACGGCGGAAAGCGGAGTGGCTTTGTGGAACTCGCGTGCCTGCATCAGCGCGTTGCCGCCCGTGGTGGCATCCACCACCAGGTAGCAGGCGTGCGGGGCTGTCTCATCCTGTTTGGCCAGGGAACGGCGGATTTTGGAGAGCTCTTCCATGAGATTGTGGCGCGTGTGCAGACGGCCGGCGGTATCGCAAATCAGGTAATCCGCCCCTTGCTGCAGGGCGCGGGTGTGGGCTTCGTAGCACACGGAAGCGGGGTCTTGGTTGGGCTGCCCTTTGTACAGCGGCACTCCGAGGCGCGTGGCCCAGCTGTCCAGCTGCTCCACAGCAGCGGCGCGGAAGGTGTCGGCCGCGGCCAGCAGCACCTTGTGCCCCTGCTTTTGCAGGCGGTATGCCAGCTTGGCGCTGGTGGTGGTCTTGCCGGCACCATTCACGCCCACCATCATGATGATGCAGGGCTTGCCCTCCTGTGGCGTGGGCAGGGTGGGCAAAGTGGCCGGGAATGCTCCGTGCAGCTGGGTTTTGATATAGTCTGCAATATCGCAGGCATCCTGCGTATCCTGCTCGCGCAAATCCTCCACCATGGGGATGACTCGCTTGGCGCCGATGTCGGCTGATATCAAATCAGCCTCCAGTTCGTCCCAGTCAATCTGGGGCTCGCCCAGAAACTTATCGATGAGTTTCGTGAAGAAGTTGGCCATGGTGGGGGCGTGTGTCAGGGTCAGAGTGTTTGGGCCACAGCACCGATGATGCCGTGAATGAACGGAGCGCTCTTGCTACCGGAGTAGGTGTCTGCCAGCGCCGTGGCTTCCGATACCACGATAGCGGCGGGCAGTTTCTTGATGGTCAGTTCATAGAGGGCCAGCAGGAGGATGCATTTGTCCACCACGTCCAGTCGCTCCATGGAATAGTTGGTCAGCTGGGATTCAATCAACGGGTTGAGGGTCTCGCGGGCAGCCAGCACTTTTTCTGCCAGCTCGCGGGCGGCGGGCTTCAGCTCCTCCAGCTCGCGGGCGGCGCGGCCCACAGCGGCAAACTCCACGTTGCTCTCCACGGCGGCCGGGTCTGCGAGGGTGCAGCAGAGCTTCTGCATGCGGCTGCGGCGGCGGATGACAGCCATGAAGGGCTCCAGCACGTTGTTGTATGCCGGGAAATCTGCGGCCATGGCTTCAAGTGTTTCGGCACTGCCTTCCAGCGTAAGGACGAGTTTGAGTACATCTGTGCAGCACAGGTGCAGCTGGAAAGAACCCTCGCGGCGCTTGTCTTTCAAAGAGTAGCGCAGGGCTGCGATGGCAGAATCAAGCAGGGCTGCATTTTTGGTGTAGCGCTCTGCTGTTTCGCGCAGCGAGGCGGTGGTCAAATCTCCGTGCATGGTGTTTTCCACATTTTGGGCGCGCTCGTTGAGCAGGCGGGTGGTATCGCTGATGCTGCGGCAGCTGTGCAGGATGGCCTTGGTGAGCGCTTTACGGTAGTGCTCTGTTTCTTTTTCAAGGGTAATATCCCAGAAGAGTTTCATATCCAGCTCTTCAGGGTTGCCGCCATTTTCGATGACGGAGTAGATGAGGTGCAGGGCTACCTGTCTTGTCTTGCTGATGTTGCTCATGGCGTGAAAAAAGAGGTAAGAATATCAGATGAGGGAACCGCCGCGCGACATGCCGGCCATACGCTGTTTGACGCTGTTCAGGGTGTAGCGTTCATCCAGCAGGTTAATCATGGTGATTGCGGCGCGGGCTGCTTCCCGGCCTCGGTTGAGGGTGGAAGCAATGCAGCGTGCAAATGCTTGCTGCTCGTCATTGAGAAGCAACACTTCGTGCACAACGGGGGTGAGGGTGTCGCATGCAATGCTCAGCAGCTGCGTGGTGATGGATTCGCCAATCAAATCGGCATGAGCCGTGCTTCCGCGCAAAATCACCCCCAGGGCGATGACGACATCGGGCTTGTCTGCCCCGCTCGGCTCCACAATAGAGCGCTTGACCATGACGGGTACCTCAAAGGCCCCCGGTACGCGCACCACGTCCACAATGGTAGAGGGTGCGTTCTCCTCCAGCTCTTCCAAGCAGTTTTCCAGAAGGGCGGTTGTGTATTTTTCGTTGTAGGTTGAGGCAACAATCGTTACGCGCCCACCATGGCGCGTAGCCTGCGTTTTGCTGGGAAGTTCTGAGGACATGGCAATATTCGGTTACGGAGCGTCTGTGTCTCCGCGCATACTCTAGCAGCTTTTTCTCCTTTTTTCAAGCTTTATGTAAACCACCCGGGGTAGAAAGTCTGCCAAAACGAGGGAAGATGCTCCGTTCTGGGGTTGCAAATCGTCTCTTAACCTGTTAATCTGTTGGTGGATTTTATTCTTCGCTGCATGAATATGCGCCTTATAACATGTCTGATAGCCGCGGGGGCATTGCTTTGGCCCTGCGCGGCGGAGCCAGTGCCTGCGGTACACGCTGCCTGGCCCCGGGTGGAAAACAGCTACAAGGTGAGCAAGGATGTCTACCGCAGTGGGCAACCGGATGAAGCCGGCTTCCGCCTGTTGGAAGCGGCCGGTGTCAAATCCGTCATCAACCTGCGTGAATATCACAGCGATGACAAGGAAGCTGCCGGTACCTCGCTGAAGCTCTACCGCTACCCTGTGGCTGCCGGCGCGGTCACGCTGGATGATTTGGAGAAGATTTTGCACATGATGCGCCGGGCCCCCAAGCCGGTGCTCATCCATTGCTGGCATGGCTCCGACCGCACGGGAATTGTGGTGGCGGCATACCGCATTGTGGAGCAGGGGGTGAGCGCCGAAACGGCTGAAAAGGAGTTTGTGGAAGACCGCTTCGGCCACCACGAGTTCTGGTATGGTAATTTGCGCCGTCTGCTGCGCGAGACAGATTGGGCGGCATTCAAAAAGAGAGTCAACACGGGGGCTGCCACAAAGAAGAATGGCTGAGGATTCCACATACCACATGCAGGAAGATTCACGCTACCTGACGGAACAAATCATCACCTATCTGGGCAACAAACGCGCGCTGCTCAGCTTCATCGGGCAGGGGGTGCAGCTGGTTGCTTCCCGCTTGGGTGGCAGAAAGTTGCGCTGCTGGGATGCTTTTTCCGGTTCCGGCATCGTGGCGCGTTATCTCAAGCAATATGCCGATGAGCTTTACGCCAATGATTTGGAGGATTACTCCCGCGTGCTCAATGCCTGTTACCTGACCAACGCCTCTGCGGTGGAGGCGCGCGATTTGCACCACCACTTGGAGCTGGTACGCACGCAAGCGGCTGCCGATATGCAGCCGGGTATCATTTCTGAGCTCTATGCTCCGCAGTCAGATGACAGTATCCGCCCCGGTGAGCGCGTCTTCTTCACCCGCCGCAATGCGCTCTACATCGACTCCGTGCGCCGCGTCATCGATACCATGCCCGCGGAGCTGCGTGTCTATGCCCTGGCGCCACTCCTCTGCCAGGCCTCTGTACACAACAACACCGGCGGGGTCTTCAAAGGCTTTTACAAAGATGCTGCCGGTGTGGGGCAATTCGGTGGCCGTGGGCGCCATGCCCTGGAGCGCATCATGGCGGATATCTCCTTGCCCGCGCCGGTCTTTTCCCGTTTCGAGTGTCCCTGCCATGTCACCCAGCTGGATGCCCGCGCCGCTGCCCGCCGGCTGCCGGAGCTGGACCTGGCCTACCTCGACCCACCCTACAACCAGCATCCGTATGGCTCCAATTATTTCATGCTCAACATGATTGTGCGCAATGAGTGCCCCGGGGCCGTTTCTCCGGTCTCCGGTATCCCTGCGGATTGGAATCGCTCCCCCTACAACAAGCGCAGCCGGGCCGCGCAGGAACTCTTCTCTCTGGTGGAGGAATGCCCCGCCCGCTTCATCCTCATCTCATACAACTCCGAGGGCTTTGTCCCCTGCGATGCCTTTGTTGATTCCCTGCAGCGCCTGGGTTCCCTCAGCGTGCTGGAGCAGGAATACAACACCTTCCGCGCCTGTCGCAACCTCCGAAACCGAAGCCTTAAAGTGCGCGAATACCTCTTCCTGCTGGAGAAAAAATGACATTCCCCCGCTTGCCAAGTGGTGTGCAAGTCGTTATAATGAGCCCGCAGGCCTATGGAGCGCGTGAACCTGAAAGAGAAGTGGAGGCAGACGCCGCATCGCCCGGGGGTATATCTGATGAAGGGGGAGGGCGGTGGTGTAATCTATGTGGGCAAGGCGAAGGATTTGCGCCGCCGCCTGGCAAATTATTTTGCGCCGACCCGCGCTACCTTGGAGAATGGCAAGACGCGTGCGCTGATTGCGGCCATTGTGGATTTTGATTATTACGAGGTGCGCAATGACCAGGAAGCCTTGATACTGGAGCAGAAGCTCATCAAAGAGTATCGGCCGCATTACAATGTGCAGCTGCGGGATGACAAGCGATATTACTTGCTGCGGGCTTCCCGGCAGGATGAATTGCCGCGCTTTTCGTTGGTGCGCCTGCGCAAGGATGACGGCGCTCGCTATATTGGCCCCTTTGTGCATTCCACGGCGTTGAAGGAGACGGTGGAGTGGCTGAATCATCGCTTCCGCTTGCGCACCTGCACCTGCCGCTGCCCGGGGGAAGAAGAGTACAAGCACTGCCATGATGATGTGATTCGGCATTGCTCCGCTCCCTGTGTGGGGCGCGTATCGGCAGAGGAATACCGGCAGCAGTTTGAGACGGCTCTGGATTTGCTGGAGGGGAAGGGGCGCAAGGAGCATCTGGATGCCCTTACCCGGGAGATGATGGAGGCCGCCGATGCGCTGGATTTTGAGCGCGCCGCCCGCCTGCGGGATATTCGCGAGAATATCATCAAGACGCTGGAGCCGGTGCGCCGCTTTGCTCGCAAAACGGCGGATTTGCCCGGCACGGTGGACCCCGACCGCGATTTGGCAGAGCTGGCCGTGGCGCTGGGCATGCCGGAGCCGCCGCAGGTGATGGAGTGTTTCGATATTTCCAACCTGTCCAGCAATCACATAGTGGCCTCGATGGTGCGGTTCACCCAGGGGCGCCCGGACAACAAGGCCTATCGCCGCTACCGCATCCGCGGGGTGGATGGGCAGAATGACTTTGCCTCCATGCTGGAGGTGGTGCGCCGCCGCTACTCGCGCATTGTAAATGAGAGCGCCGCATTGTTTGATAAGCCGGAAGGGATGGATACCTACGCCTGGCTGAAACAGCTGAGCGCAGAGGGGCGCGCCCCTATCACGGTGCCGGATTTGGTGGTGGTGGATGGTGGTAAGGGGCAGCTCTCTACCGCTGTGGCGGTGCTGGAGGAAGTGGGCTTGGGGGGCATGCCCGTTGTGGGCCTGGCCAAGAGAGATGAAGAGATTTATTTCCCCCGCCGCAGCGAGCCGCTGGTGCTGGGGGTGGATTCCGGTGCGTTGAAGCTGCTGCAGCGCTTGCGCGATGAAGCCCACCGATTCGCCAACAACTACAACGAGCTGCTGGTGCGCAAGCGCGTGCGCGAAAGCCGTCTGGATGCTTTCACCGGCATGACTCCCCGGCGCAAAGAACTGTTGCTCGCCCGCTTCCGCTCTGTTCCCAACATCCTTTCCCGCACCCCGGAGGAATTGGCAGAGCTGCCCGGCATCTCCCTCCATTGGGCTCGGGCTTTTTTGGAAGAAAGTCGCCGTTCCGGCCGTTGATGCACGCGCTTGTGTCCGGAAATCATGTTTTTGCGTGCCTTCCATGTTGGTAAAACTTGACAAAAGAGAGCGATTTAGCGTATAAGACGGCATGCGAATTGTCATGATGGCGACCGGGGATATTGCAATCCCTTCATTCCATGCGTTGCATGAGAGCGGCAATCTGGTAGCGTTGATTACGCAGCCGGATCGTCCCGTGGGACGTCATCAGGTGTTGACCCCGCCTCGTATCAAGGAATGCGCTCTGGAAGCCGGGGTGCCGGTGTTTCAGCCGGAGCGCATGCGCGATGCCGCTGCCGTGCAGCAGCTGCGCGATTACCAACCTGATATTGTGGTGGTGATGGCCTACGGGCAGATTTTGTCGGAAGAGGTGATACAGGTGCCTGCCGTGGCATGCATCAACGCCCATGCATCGTTGCTGCCGCGTCATCGTGGGGCATCCTGCATTCAGGCTGCTATCGAGGCCGGTGATGATGAGACCGGTATCACCATTATGCATGTGGTGCGCAAGCTGGATGCCGGCGATATCATTTGCCAGAGCACTATGCCGCTCAAGGGTACGGAAACGGCCGAGAGCTTGCATGATGATTTGGCGCTCATGGCTCCTGCTGCGTTGATGCAGGCCATCAATGATTTGGCCGCCGGGCGAGACGAACGCCGCGAGCAGGATGAAAATCTCATGACGTATGCGCCCAAGCTGCTGCGTGCAGATGGGTTGATTGATTGGAATCAGCCGGCATTCCAGGTTGCGCGCAAGATTCGTGCCTATCATTCATGGCCGGGCACTTACACGCTGTATCCTTCTGTCAAAACAGGTGGCGATAAGCCGTTGAAGATTTTCCCGCCAGTGGATTTGTTCTCCCACTACAAGAAGCCGGTGGATGCCGTGCCCGGTATGGTGCTGGAGGCCGGCCCTGAGGGAATGGTGGTATCCTGTGGTGGCCGAAAGGGCGGGGTGGTACTCATTCATACCATGCAGCCGCCGGGCGCTCGCAAGATGAATGCCGAAAGTTTCTTTGCCGGCCACAAAATCATGCCCGGTACCATTCTGGGCCTCGCCGCAGAGGAACAGTAAGACCAATAAATGGGGATTTGTCGCGCAGAATGCGCGACAACGGATTTCAAATTTTAACATTTCAAATTGCACATTTGGAAAGTTCCCCGCGCCGCAGGCGCGGCTAGCTTTGAGCCCCGGACGGGGCGGCAGACGTTAGCCCGGGGTAGAGTGAGCGAAGCGAACGGAACCCCGGGTAGGTTGAAAAAATAATAGAGCCCGGAGCTGCATCGCGACTGCGATGCTGTGGAGGGCGGCAGATTGT
>JAFYUJ010000071.1 GCA_017558555.1 Akkermansia sp. | reverse complement strand
GGCTTATAAGCTATCACCAACCCACGATATTGCCTCACTTCTTCCTCGATGCGTGGATTCACTATCAGGAAGATATAGGCAAGAAACAACACCAGCGTCCCAGCCGACCCACCTGACAAGCCAAGCCCTCTTTCATGCCCCTGCCTCACAAAAAGCCCCACTCGGATTAAACCGAGCGGGGCAAATCATTTCAGAAAAATCTGATAATATCAGTATTTCTCGACAACCTTCATCATGGCATCCATCTGCTTTTCGATGGATTCCACGAGAGCCATCTGGGTGCGGGTGCGGTCGAGGTTGTGCTCGGGGCGCTTAATCTTGAAGTACGTATCGCCTTCCAGGTAGTCCGTCAGGAAGCGCATACCACATTCCATGGTAAGCAGCTTGCCGGAGAACGGAAGGAGTTCCTTCTCAAGCGGGGTGAGGAAAGTTGCAGCCTCGCAGTACCCCTTAGCCAGAGCCTCGAAGTACTCCATGCGCATCGTCACGAGGGAGATATCCTTCTCGTCCTCTGCAGCAGGAGAGGTGGAGGTGCGAATCATATCACCGAAGTCATACAGAGCAGAACCGGGCATGGTGGTATCCAGGTCAATCACGCAGATACCTTCACCCGTCACGTCATCAAGCATCACGTTGTTGAGCTTGGTGTCGTTGTGCGTCACGCGCAGGGGCAGTTCGCCGGATGCCAGGTAGTTGACCACCTTGTGGCAATCAGCCTCGCGGGAGAGATACCAGTCAATTTCCTTCTGCACCGTCTTGGCTCGGCCCAAGGGATCGGTAGCAATAGCGTTCTGGAAGTTCTTGAAACGCTTGGTCGTGTTGTGGAAGTCGGGAATGGTCTCGAAGAGGGGCTCTCCGGGAAGGTTTGCACCCAGCTTCTGGAAGTTACCGAAAGCACGTGCCACCTCGATGCACTGACCGGGATTCTCAATCATGTCATAGGTGCGAGCGCGTTCAATAAACGGATACACACGCCATACATTGCCTTCAGAATCCTGAGCGTAGGGCTTACCATCCTTGGCGGGAATGATGGTAAGCGTGCGGCGGTAAGCTTCCTTACAGCCTTCAGCCAAGAGCACGCGCAGGGCTTCATCCGTCACGCGCTTCACATTCTCCATCAGGGGAATGGGCTGTTTGAACACATTACTGTTGATACGCTGCAGGATATAGCTCATACGGAGACCGGCCTGGTCCACCTCGATACGGTAGGTATCGTTGATGTGACCGGAACCATAGGGAGCTCCGCACACATAGTCTGCGCGCAAATCAAACAGATTCGCAATAGCCTTAATGTCGTACATGGCAGAGTGGGGGGATTAACCAAGATTGGCGGGATAAACGCCATTTTCCACCAGCTTAGCGACGCTATCCACCACGGCAGGCTTATCGCTGGGGTAGGTCACGCCCAACCAGTTGGCCGTAGTCTTGATGACGCTGCAATCAGCCTTACCATTGTGGATGAGTTCGTCTACCACCGTGGGGATGTAGCACTCGCTCTTCAGCTCGGCACCATGAGCAGCAAGGAAACGGGTGAAGTGGTCTTCAATCTGGTCGATGAAGCTGGCGGGGAACACCCAGAAATTCATGGAAACAAGTTCCTCGGGGTCCACAGGCTTGCGCTCACCGGAGAGAGAATCGCCACGGCATACGCCGTCCTGTTCCATCATAATCTTGGTGTATTCCTCAACGCTGTCGAGGTAGCCATCCTTGATGCCGCAGATACCGCGGTTCACATCACCGTGGTCGCTGAGGGTGTTCTTGAGGGGATAGCCAATCATGCCGTAGTGTTCCTTGCCATCAGCGGGCTGAGTAGCAGTCAGGAACTCAGCAGCCTTGGCGAAAGCGTCTGCGCCGTAGAAGTCATCGGCGTTCACCACACCAAAGGGTTCCTTCACAACGTTGCGGGCAGCGCGGAGAGCGTGGGCAGTACCCCAGGGCTTCACGCGGCCTTCGGGCACACTGTAACCTTCGGGCAGGTCATCCAGGCACTGGAAAGCGTAGTCAACTTCAATCTTATCAGCAAAGCGGGCGCCAACCTGGCTCTTGAAAGCCTCTTCAAAATCCTTACGAATGATGAACACAACCTTGCCGAAGCCGGCGCGGATGGCATCATACACGGAATAGTCAAGAATCACTTCACCATTGGGACCCATGGGGTCCAACTGCTTGAGGCCACCGTAACGGCTGCCCATACCTGCTGCGAGAACGAGGAGTGTCGGTTTCATGGTATAAAAGAAATTGTCCGGATGCGAACATCCAGTTTACGCGGGCTATTTTAGCGGTTTATCAGCCACTTTGCAAGACAGAAAAGCAATAAGCCCCCTTTTTTGCGGGCATTTAAGACACCAATTTTACGTCAATGAGTGGCAGGGCACTCCAAGAGATACTCTGCCCAACACAAAACCACGCCGCTATCCGGGGCTATCACCTCCACACGCACCGCACAAAAACCACCAAGAGACGGCGCCAAGTCCCCGAGGCGCTGCACAGGCTGCAGCGGCAGGCAGCCATTTTCTCTGCGCGGCCGTGTCACGGGCAGCTCTCTCCTGGCCTCCGGTCTGCCGTCTACAGAGAGCAACACCGACTCCCCGCTCATGATATTGTGCACACGATACGCATATCTGGGGCGCACCGGATTTCCCCAGTACAAAAGCTCATATTGCCCCGGAGCCATCGTTTTCAACCGAACCACGGGAACCGAAGACTCCAGATACTCCGCAGGTTGATACCAAGTGCCATGCGGCACCTGCAATACACGCTCTTCCGGCAAATGGTACACGGGAAAGGCCGATTCGTCAACGATTCGCCCGGGGCAGCCGCACCACATCCACCCTATAGCACACGCGACTACTCCCACCCAGGCCAAGACCAAGGCAACGAGTGAGCGTAACCAACGATGATACAGCCAATGCATCTCAGCTCATGTGGCGCAGGGCTCCGCGTATCAACTCATCCGTACCGGCCTGCGGATTTTCCTTGAGCAGAGCCTTAATGGCCTTGCGTGATTCCGTCTGCTTGAAGCCCAGGGCAATGAGAGCCAGCTCAGCATCGGCCGCAGCCTGAGTGGTCGTACCTTCCTGTTGGGATTCCCAAGTGGATGCCAAGCCAATCTTATCTTTGAGTTCCAGCACAATGCGCTCAGCCGTTTTCTTACCAACCCCCTTGGCGCGGGCAATAGATTGCACATCCCCGCTCACCACTGCACTCTTGAATGAAGTGACATTCATCCCGCTCAGGATAGCAATAGCCGTAGCCGGGCCAATCCCGCTCACGCGGTCAATCAGCAAGCGGAAAATATCGCGTTCTTCATCACTGGCAAAGCCATAGAGCACCTGTAGATTTTCACGGATATGCAAATGCGTCTTAAGCATCACCACCTGCCCCACCACGGGATTGATGGCATCGTAGGTAGAAAGCGGCACCTGCACTTCATATCCCACACCACCAACATCCAACACTATGGACTGCGGCAAGGCTTCTGCTACTGCACCTCTGAGGAAAGCGATCATACCCGCATCCTACACCACGCAGCAAAAGATGGCAAGCTGGGATTTTGTCAGACGGTGCCGACATCATTTCTGCGACGAGTGCGCATCAGCAGCATCCTGGCCGGGACGCCGCAACAAAGGGCACCCCACACATTTATTCACCGCATCAATGCGCAGCTTGCGTTCCTGGTCATACAACTGTTCATAGCGCTCAGCGCGCTTCATCTCCCGCCAAAGAAAAAGGCCCATCACGGCTGCCACCGAAGCACCATTCTGTACATACTCCAGCAGCGGGTTAAACTCCGAGGTCGCCAAGCTCACGACCGCCAGTGCATTGGCTCCCCAAATCGTGCCTGTTACCATTGAATTCGTCATTTCCTGAAAAAAGGTGCGGCACCCCTGCCAAAGCCACCTGACAGAAGTGCCGCCGGCTTATATTATTTACTTTGCATCTCAGCCTTCACTGCAATCAATCTTCACAAAGGCTTCTTCCTGCAAGCGGGTGGCACCACATGCAAACTTCGCGCGGATTTGCAGGGCCTCATCCAGGTCATCTCGAACAGAGATTTTCACCTTAAAATCATCCCAAATACCAAACTGCGCCTTGCTCTTCACCCATGCCAGGCATGAGCGCACGCCCATTTCATCAAGCGGCAACATCTCCGTGCGGATGATGCGGAAGCCCAGGAAGGTATCCACCTTACCCTCCGCCAAAGCTCGGACGGTGTTGTAATCATAGCTCGAAACCTGAGGCTCTTTCAACAGTGAATCAATCTGACTGCTGGTACAGGCCAGCACCAATTCATCACCATAAGCACGGCGTTCCTCGTTCCAAGCCTCCGCTTTGTGCAGCATGGCAAGAGCCTTGCGCAATTTTGCCACAGTCAGATTACTATCTACCGCGCTGCCGGTGTCCACATAATCGCTTGCCACCACCTGCGTTTCACTGAATGCCACGGGAGTCGTTCCATTTTCTCCGATGTAGTTCACACCCAGGAAAGCGTCCAACATCACCTTGTCCATACTGCGACCGGCGGCAGCTCGCAAGCCCTCGATTGTCTTGCTCACCGGCACATCGATGTTGGCCAGCTTCTTGGCGTCGAACTCATCAAAGCCCACAGCCTTCGTGTAAATATGCGGATACATGACGCGGCGCTTCGTGGGCGCCTCAGCCAGCACCGTCTGCCCCATGCGAGATACCTTCTCTTCAAAGGCCAGCAAACCGTACTGGTCAAACGTTACCATCTTGCCGGTCAGCCCCGTCTCAACGGTCACATATTTATCCAAGCGGGAAGCTTCCTGCTGAAGGTAAGCGCCCCACTTATCACTGTACTTTACCTGATAATTCTGTTCGATATCAGCCATATTATTGTTTCCTTTCTTTTTGTTCTTGTTTGTTTAATATGAGTTATAGCAAATCGGCATCTACAGATTACCCTGTGCGGGGTCTGGCCGCCTGGCGTACGGGAAAGGTGGTTCTCTGCCTGATGTCCTGTGTGGGCGCCCTGCCGGGAATGTGCACCGCCATCGCTCTTGCCAATATGAGAAAAGCACAAAAGTATCGCCCTGTCACCTTTTGTAGAAACGCCGCATGTCCGCACCACCCCTAAAAAAGTCACTTTTACCCCACACGATGCCGCATTTTAAACTTGACAAAACGAACTTCAATCAGGCATCTATAGAGACAAGCGGAGCGTCCCCCGAGTCGTCATCCATTGGCAATTTTCACACCTTCTCCATATGTCCAAAACCCTCATTATCGCAGAGAAACCTAGTGTAGCAAGTGACCTGGCACGCGTGCTGGGCAAGAAGCTGGGCAAGTTCAAAAAAGATGCTTCCACAGGCAGTTATGAGAACGACTCTCTGATTATCACCTCTGCAGTGGGTCATTTGGTAGAGCAAAAAAAACCGCAAACAGATGATGGAAAGAGCCTGCCATGGAAGATGGAATACCTGCCTGTGATGCCTGGAACCATGGAGCTGGAGCCCATCACCAAATCGGCAGATCGCCTGAAAAAAGTGCTGAAATTGGCTCGCAGTAAAGAAGTGAGCGATTTGGTGAACGCATGCGATGCCGGGCGCGAAGGTGAGCTTATTTTCCGCAACATCATCCGCTACGGCAAGATTCGCAAGCCCCTGCGCAGACTCTGGATGCAGAGCATGACAGATGATTCCATCCTGGAAGCATGGGAAACCCTCAAGAGCGATGCCGCCATGGCCAATCTGGCAGATGCAGCCGTATGCCGCTCTGAATCAGACTGGTTGGTCGGCCTCAACAGCACCCGCGCCCTCACCGTTCTGCAATCTGCCGGTGGTGGATTCAACATCACCCCAACCGGGCGTGTGCAAACCCCCACGCTTGCGCTTCTGGCGGTTCGCCAAAAAGAGATTCTGGCCTTTGAACCGGAAACATATCACGAAGTACGTGCCACCTTTGCCGCAGCAGCCGGCAGCTATGAGGGGCGCTGGTTCGACCCGAAATGGAAGAAAGACGAGCAAGCCCCCCAGCGCACCAAAGAGCGTATATGGGATGCCAACCTGGCAAAGGACATCGCAGAGCGCTGCAAGGGTCAACCCGCAGAGGTGAAAGAAGTCCGCAAGCCGGTATCCATGCCGCCGCCCCTGCTCTTTGACCTGACCTCCCTGCAAAAAGAAGCCAGCAACCGCTTTGGATTCTCTGCCAGCCGCACGCTGCACCTGGCGCAGGAATGCTACGAAAAGCATAAAGTACTCACCTACCCGCGTACAGACTCCAAATTCCTGCCCAATGACTACCTGAAGGTCGCAACCCGCACAGTGTCCGAACTGAAAGCAGCCTTACCGGAGTTCGCATCCTTTGCAGAAGAAATCCTTTCCGGCTCCGGCATTCGCCCCAGCAAGCGCGTATTCGACAGCAGCAAGGTGAGCGATCACTTCGCCATCATCCCCACGGGTAAAGTAGCCAACCTGAGCGGCGATGCCGCCAAAATCTTCACCTTGGTTGTGCAGCGATTCCTCGGCGTCTTCATGGCCAATGCAGAGTTTGAAGACACGGAGCGCACCACCATCGTCACCAGTACCGCGGGCACGGATACATTCTACACCCATGGCCGCATTCAGCTCAAAGCCGGGTGGCGCGCGCTCTACAACAACCTCTCCCGCAAAAAAGATGAACTCTGCAAGGTGAATAAGGGAGAACGCATCACAACCACTTCTGCTGAATCCATAACGGACCGCACGAAAGCCCCCTCTGCCTACTCGGAAGCCACCCTGCTCACCGCCATGGAAACAGCCGGTAAGCTCGTAGAGGATGAGGAGCTGTCCTACGCCATGAAAGAGCGCGGCTTGGGCACGCCCGCCACGCGCGCCTCCATCATCGAGGGGCTTATCACCCAGGAATATATCGTCCGCGATGGCAAAGACTTGGTCGCTACACGCCGCGGCATGGATTTGATTGATTTGCTCAGCAAAATCGGACTCAGCACCCTGTCCAGTCCCGAACTCACCGGCGAGTGGGAATACAGACTCAAACAAATGGAATCCGGCAAACTTGACCGCGATTCCTTCATGAAAGACATCCGCACCTACACCGCTGAAATTGTGGAATCTGTGCGCGACTACATGAAAAATGGTAAAAACCCGGACCTGACAGAAACCTGCCCTGCTTGTGGCACCCAGGGGCTCTCCAGCCGACTGGATGCCATTGCCTGCCCGCAATGTCGCTTCCGCGTTCGCCGCGTGCATGCGGGGCTCAGCCTCACGGATGAGCAAATCCAGGAGCTGATTTGCCACAAAGAACTCCCCGTCATGGAAGGCTTCCGCTCCAAGTTCGGCAAGCCTTTCAAAGCCGGGTTGCGCCTCGTGGCGCCCGAATCCGAAAAGGGCAGCTGGAAGACAGAATTCTTCTTTGATGACGACAAAAAGGCCGCCGACACACCGGAGGCCGAGTCCAACACCCACGCCGGCCTGGTGCAGGTAGCCAATCAGGGTGAAATGAGTCTCCAGGAAAATGACAAACAATGGGTTGTGCCTGATTTCACCCGCAAAAACGGCAAGAAAGGATTCACCATGGCCAAGGTCATCCTGGGCCGGGTTCTGGAGACCAACCATCTTTACCAAGTACTGCAACAGGGCAAAACAGAACTGATTTCCGGTTTTGTCTCCCAGCGCACCCACAAGAAGTTTGATGCTTATCTGGTACTGGATGATGCCAAAGGCAACGTGGCGTTTGAATTCCCGCCGCGAGAAGCACGCAGCAAGACTGATACCAACAAATCAGCCGAGCGCAAGTTCACCGCAGCCGATGCCACGCAAGAGGACCTCAGCCAAGCGAAACGCCATGGTATCATCAAGGTGAAGGGAAAGGGCGAACACGAATTGCTCGAAACAGAAAACGCCTGGCATGTCGATGGCATCGTGTACGGCAAAACCCGCCGCCCCCTTGTCATCCCTCATACCATGTGCGGAGTCAATCTGGAAGCAGCTGTCATCTCTCAGCTGCTCACCAAGGGCAAGACAGAGCTCATCAAGAACTTCACCAGCCACAAGACCGGTAAGAACTTCGAGGCCTACCTCACCTTTACACCCGGCACCGGCAAGGTGGGCTATGAATTCCCTCCACGCAAGTAAATGGGAGTCTTACGCCACATTCCCGTCCGCCCGGATCGCTTCACATCCGGCATCATTATCAGTGTGGTGCTGGGGGTGCTGCTCCCCTGCTCCGGCTGGGTGGGCAATGCCTTTGGGCTGCTGACGGATGCGGCCATCTTTCTGCTCTTCTTCCTGTATGGGGCCAAGCTCTCCCGAGCCTCCGTACTGGAAGGGCTGCTCAATTGGCGGCTGCAAAGCATGGTGTTCTTTTTCACCTTTGTCTTCTTCCCCCTGCTCATTCCCCTGCTCCGCCCCCTCTGCGAGCCCATCATCGGCCAAGCTCTCTACCTGGGGTTGCTCTATGTAGCCTGCCTGCCCTCCACCGTGCAGAGCAGCATCGCGTTCACCTCCGTCGCGGCGGGAAATGTGCCGGCTGCGGTATGCTCCGCCTCCGTATCCAGCTTGCTGGGTGTCTTTCTCACTCCCATGTTGGTGAGTCTGCTGTTCAGCACGGATGCCTCCGCCGGTGCCGATATCGGGCTGGGCACCATAGCCAACATCAGTCTTCAGATTCTGTTACCCTTCTTCCTGGGCCAATGGAGCCAGCGCTGGCTGCGCCACTGGGTCCACCGGCACAAAGACCTCATCCGCTGGAATGACCAGGGCACCATCTGGCTGGTGGTCTACACCTCTTTCTCCGGCGCCACGGCACAAGGATATTGGAGCCAGCTATCGGTCACCCATCTGGCGGGGCTTGTCTTCGTTTGTTTGGTGCTGCTCAGCATCGTGCATGCCAGCACGTATTTCAGCAGCAAATGGCTTGGATTCTCTCGGGAGGATTGTATCACCATCGTCTTCTGCGGCTCCAAGAAAAGCCTGGCCGTGGGAGCGCCCATGATGATGGCTATCTTTGGGGAAGAATCCAATCACCTCCTGCTCCCTCTGATGATTTTCCACCAGGTTCAGCTCATGACCTGCGCCCACCTCGCGAAACTCTGGAAGCCCAGTTCCCACCCATAAGTATGCTTTCCCATATCCCCGGGCAATATGACAACAAACACACAAAAAAGCACATCCTCACAGGGATGTGCTTTTTTTCAAGGTGTTGGGGAGGAAAATCAGGCTTCAGCCTTAGCGGGAGCCTTCTTCTTGGCAGGAGCCTTCTTGGCCGGTTCGGCATCAGCCTTGACGACCTTGGTAGCGAGCTGCACGGGAACAGCGTTGAGGCTGTTCTTGGCGATTTCCTTCTGACGCTTGATATAAGCGCTGCGGCGGCGGCGCTTCGTTTCCTTACGATGTTGTTGACCCATCTTGGTACTTGGTTTTTTGTAGAGCAGGCAAGCCGGCCCGCCCGAATTTAATTGAAGTGCCTATTAAATAATGCTTTCCGATGCACATATCAAGGCTAAAGTGTGTGCGTTTCCGTTTTTTATTGCAAAAAGAGGCATTTTGGAGTAAAGTCGGGCGCATGAGAATAGCCATTTTGGGGGCCGGCGCCTTGGGGTGCTACTATGGAGCCAAGCTTGCAACCGCCGGTGAGGAGGTCGCGTTCATCCTGCGTTCGGCCTATGAGCCGGTGCAGGAAAAGGGATTGCAGGTGGAAAGCGTAGCGGGGAACGTACACCTGCCCGCTCCGGAGATTTACCGCACCACCCGCGAATGCGGCCCGGTGGATTTGGTGATTGTGTGCTGGAAAACCATTTCCAACCACTTGCTGGCAGAGCATCTTCCCCCGCTGCTGCACGAGGGCACGCGCATCATCACCCTGCAAAATGGCATGGGCAATGCGGAATCCCTGTCTGCTTACGTAGCGCCGGAGCGCATTCACATCGGGCTTTGCTTTGTGTGCTGCATGATGGATACACCGGGCTACATCCGCCACCTGGAGGGCGGCGATATCCAGTTTGCGCCCTATGTAAACACCCCCGAAGGAGTGACCCGGGCCGAACAATATGCCGAGATGTTCCGGCGAGCCGGCATCAATACCCTGGCCTTTGCTGAGGCGGAGAAGATTCTCTGGTGCAAGCTTTCGTGGAATATCCCGTTCAACGGGCTGTGTCTGGCACATGGAGGCATCAGCGTGCGGCAGTTGTTCCAAATGCCCGGCGAGGGTGAGCGCGCGCGGCACATCATGAATGAGGTGTGCGAGGTAGCCGCCAAACGCGGTTTCCCCCTGCCCTTGGACATCGTGCACGCGCAAATGGAACGCACAAGCAAGATGGGAGATTTCATCCCGAGCAGCGCCGTGGATTATCTGCGAGGCCGCCCTGTGGAATACGATGCTATCTGGGGTATCACCCTGGAGCGCGCCCATGAAGCAGGCGTATCAGTCCCTTACTGGGAACAGCTTTGCAAGGATATTCAAGCAAGACTCCACCCCACAGCCTGATACCTGGTATGAGCCGCTACCGGCAGATATGCTTGCACTATGTCGGTGCCATCCTGGCGCTGGCTATAGGCGGTCTGCTGCTGCAAATCCCAGGCCATGCCATCAAAAACCATGAAATAGCTGCGGGCCTTCTGCGCCCGCCGGTGCAGCTGAACAGGAAAGATGCCCTCACCCAACAGCTGAGTTTTTTTGCCATGGGTGGCCTGCGATCGCTGGCCGCAGAGGTGCTGACTCTAGATGCCACTGCCGCTTGGATTGACCGTGATTGGGAGCGATTGCAACGCCGCTGGAAAGCTATCACCACGCTGAATCCGCAGCGTATCAACTACTGGATTTCTGCCTCCAGAGACATGGCCATCAATGCTGCGGCTGATATCTCCAACGACAAGCGACTGGGAGTACACGAACGGGCTTCACTCACCCGCCATTACATTGATCGTGGCGAGCAATTCCTGAAAGATGCGCTACGGCACAATCCGGAAAACGCCCTTCTCTATGCGCATCTGGGAGATTTGTACAGTGATTTATACCGCCGCCCTCGTTTTGCGCTGGCTGCCGATGCGTACAAACACGCCGTCGAGCTGGGAGCGCCGGAAATTTACCGGCGGCAATACTTCTACAACCTGTGCCGCATCCGCGGGCGCGAGCAAGAAGCCTGGCAAGTGGGCAAAGAGATGTTTGCCAACCCGCGCAATCGCATGCCCTCAGTGCGCTGCCTGATGTTTGTGCTACAGCAAAAAGCAAGCATCCCGGCAGAGCAAGCGCTCAACATAGAAGAATTGTTTGGCGACGAAGCCAAAGCCTGCCGCAACCTGAGGGATTTTGAGCGCAACAGCCTGCTCTTCCCCACCTACGGTATCAGAGCGTATCTTCAGGCGCATCAGCCATGATATCCCCGGCGCGCGGGTGTGCCTGCATATAGGCAGCCTTCATGCGGCTTTTGGTCACATGCGTATAGATTTGCGTGGTGGAAAGCGAGCTATGCCCCAGCAACTCCTGGACGGAACGCAAATCAGCCCCGGCATCCAGCAAATGCGTAGCAAACGTATGGCGCAGCTTGTGCGGGGAAATGTGAAAGGGAATATCGGACAAGCGCAAGTATTTATCCAGCATGAGCTGCACGCTACGCCCTGTCATGCGCCGCCCCAGACGGCTGATGAACAGCGGATCTCCCGGAGCCAAACAAGCCAGCTCCAGATAGTGGGACAACGCCTCTCGTGCGTAATCCCCTACCGGCACCAGGCGCACCTTGCGGCCTTTGCCCATGACTCGCACGCAGTCCACCCCCTGCAAGGCATCCGCATTCAGGCTCACCAGCTCACTCAATCGCATACCGCTGGAGTAAAAAAGCTCCAAAATGGCAGCATCGCGAAAAGGCAACCAAGCCGGGCTTTTTTTATCTGCCGGGGTGCGCAGGGGCAAAGAGAGCAACTCCTCCATCTGCCGCAAGCTCAGGTGTACGGGCAACCCATGACGGGCCTTGGGCAACACCACCTCTGCCAGCGGATTGGAAGAAAGCCCCTCACGTTGCATCATGTAGGTATACAAAGACCGCAGCGCGGCAAAACGAAGACGAATGGAAGCAGGCTTGAGCTGTTGCTCCAGTGCTTCATACAGCCACGCACGAAAATCCGTTTCACAGCAATCAAACCAGCTGCAAAAGCGCGCAGCCATCCACTCGCGGAATTGGCGAAGCGAGCGTTCGTATGCTTCCAGCGTGCGGGGAGACGCGTTGCGCTCCCCCTCCATGTACTCCAAAAAACGGAATACAAGCTCATCTGCGGGTTCTGCTGGGTTGGCGGGCATCATTTCTCCGGCAAATGCGTTTTAGCATAAGCAAGCAGCCATGACAAGCAAGTGCCATGGCATACTCTTCATCATACAACTGTCAGGTGGACACTGTCTGTCAAGCTTGGGTACCCAGCATCTCATCCACGCTGATACCCTGCGTGCAACAGCCATCGGCTGCATCGCATACCGTGCGGTAACACGGATGGCAAGCCACATGATTGGTCAACGCGCGATGGCATTCTCCCTGCGGTGCATAGCGGGCTGCCAGGCGGCTTGCCATCAGCACCGTGCAGGGGCAATTCACCCAGGCAGCAAGCTGTGGCAGCAAGCCATCTACGGCATACAAGCGAGACTTCGAGCCCAAAATCTGCAATACATCTTCCGGCGCAACCTCGCAGCAGTCAATCCCCATGGAAACAGCCATAGTCTTGGCTTTTTCTGCGTCTTGCGGCAAATGAAGCAAGCGCACAACCTCTCCCTTATCACGCAAGCGGCGCACCAGCTCCGCCCATTTATCATTGGGCCAGGTATCAGCCTTGCCCAAGGTGGAGAACGGTGCAACAAAGGTGTCTGTACACGCCTCATTCCCCTTCATGGTGGACACGAACGAGGCATCATCCACCCCAATTGCATGGAAACGAGCCATATAGCTCAGGTATTTCTGCTGAATATGGATGGGTGCCCCTTCGTCATTCTTTTGAATGACACGAATGAAGCGGTACTTCTTTCGCAGCGGATTATCCTCTAAACCGGATACAAAGATAGGCTTCAATTTCTGCAAATCACGCATCACGCGCTTATTTTCGCTGAACATGAAGAGATAATCATACGGCCCGTCCTTGTACATTTCATCCGACTCCAACTGCACCAACACGCTTTCCTTCCTGTCGGTGGGAACAACATAAGACACACAATCCTGCATCTTACGCCAGAAGCCAGCCTGTTCTTCAGGGCAAAGCACCGTCAACTGCGCATCAAATCGAGAAGCTTTCAGCGCACGCAGCATCGGCAGCATATTCACCGCTTCATCGAAAGATTCAGGCACGACTACAATCATTCGGAACGGCAATTTCACGTATCTGGAAGCAATTTCCAACAATTCAGGGGTCTGCTCCAACGCGAAATCGGCATGAGCTTTCCAGCGATGGTGCATCCAAAAGCCATCCATGATATTATCACTCTGGCTTTTTTCCAGGGCCAGGTTAATCCGCATGGTAACCTCGGCCATGGAATCACAATTTTCCGGCAACTCAATGGGGTGGCCCAGCTCAACCTCCCACTTACCCAAAGCAACATTGCGCGTGAAAACAGCCAACAAAGTAGCCTTCCCCTTACAGCGCTTATGCAAAATGGCAGGCAGAGGGGTCACACCGGTCATCTTGCCGAAATAAGGCAAGAACAAACCTTCCTGCGTGAACTGATCACACAAAACACCCAGGCCACCACCTGTTTTGGCAAATTGAAGCACCGCTTTCAGGCCATTTTCCTTGCTGTACATCTCGCAACCGTATCCGGTGCGGGATTTGTAGATAAACTGCTCCAGCAAGGGATTGCGCAAGCGGCGATACATGGAACCAAAACGCTTCACCTTGTCACACAGAGGGCGAATACGGGCAAGCAGCTCCCAGTTGCCGGCATGGGGTATACAACATACAGCTGTATGGCCACCCACTGCGTGACTCTCCATGATTTCCTTTCCATGAATCACAGCCGCGCGCTCCAACTCACGATCCGACATCAGACCGGTTTTGAGCGAGCAAGCGAGGTTCATGCTCGTACGCACCATGTTGCGCCGCACCATCGCCGCCAACTTATCCGGGCGGAGCATGGGGTCAAGGATGATGCGCAAGTTGCGCGCAACAATCGCACGGCGAGAAGGGAACAAAGCCCACGTTAAATAACCCACGCCACGACCGATGACGGCAACAATGCGAATATCTGTCACTCGCAACACTGCGCACAATGCCTTGTATGCAACAAGGCTCAACTTCTGTCCCAGCGTTGCCTGGGGGGCTTTTTCCTCTTCTGCCATAGGGAGCATTAATTAAAGGTGTAGACGCGAGGAATATAAAACGGCTTTTTGGTGAAGGGATCCCACACCTTGGCACCTACGGGCACACCGGTATAATCCAGCTGATTGTATGGAGGGTACGGAGAAACGACAACATTACTGAACTCCGAAGACAAGCCATAGGGGATACCATCATCCGCATGGGTAATACGCCCCTCTATATGCCCGGACGGCGGTAACATGGCAGGATCAATCTTGAGCCATTTCTGGCTTGCAGGTTTTCCATTCACATCTGCAATGACCATGGGAGGACGCGCACCAGGATATTCATCGCGAATGAACATTCCCACAGTTTGCTGAATGATGCAGGAGCTGAGGCTCAACGCTCCGACTAACGCTACGACTAACATTGATTTTCGCATTTTCATATCTTTAAACATTAAATTTCCGGCGTATAAGGCCGAAGCGTCACACGACCTTCTGCCCCATGACTACCCTTTGTAAAGTGAGGACAGTATCCACATTCTTCCACAATCTGCACCATTTCCGGATAGCAATCCAGCAAGGTTTCCAGCGCCGGCTTGAGCATTTCAATATGGCGCTGGGGTACACCGACCTCCCCAATTTTGCCACCTCGGGGCATCGAACCATACAGGGGGGGGCCTCCATGAAAATCCACTTTCAGCACAGGGCGGCCAAGGTCCGTTTCCTGACGGAATGAAAGATTGACGGCCGTTGTCTGATGCATATTGGCACCGATGACGCGATCTATCACCAGCTCCATGTACCCGTCATGAATACGAATAGCTACGCCATCTACATGGGCCAACAAAGAGAACAACCCCATCTGGCGCATACGGCACGTATCCTTTAAATAGCGATTTAACTCTCCCTCACTGAATGACACCTCTGCCCCATTGGCATTCTTGAGCATGACCATCAAATCCCGGGGATTACCATGATCCTGATACCCGGAAACATCCTCTAAATTCTGAGGGCTCCACATGCGATACACCATCACCATCAGGCTCCCGGTAAACAGCAAGAAAACGGCCACCGCCACACAAGTCAACACGTTAATGCGAGACATCAGCTCCCGCAATATGCTACGCGCCGTTATTTTCTCATCTTCGGACTCTTCGCTGTTTCCGTAAAAGGCACCGGACAGGAAGTTAGGATTCGGTTCATCCTTGCGAAACAGATACCCCCACAAGGAACGGTCATCCGCACCGCCTTTCTTCCGCTTCCTGCGTCTGTTCTCTCCAACTGCCATACGCCTTTCCCGACATTATAGCCACTTTACCCCTGATGGAAAGAAAAAAAAGCGTCAAACTGGCGTAGGTGGCGCATTTCCACACTTTTGAAAAACATCTCACTTATGTTTACTATTGAGCAAAACGGCAAAGTATGGTAGCATGAGCAACTCATGTTACGCATATCCACACTCGCCAGCAGCAGCAAGGGCAACACCTCTGTCATCTCCTCCGGGAAGACCCACCTCATGGTCGATACAGGCATCAGCGCCATGCGCATCCGCAAGGGGTTGGAGGAATGCGAACTGAGCATCCAACAGGTGGAGGGTATCTTCTACACACACGAGCACAGCGATCACCTCTGCGGGCTGGGTGTATTGGCAAAGAAAAATGTACTCAACCTGTATTGCAGCCGCTATCTTGCACGCGACCTGCGCGCCATCGCACCCGGCGCCAAAATGACCTACATTGAACCGGGGAGTATGCTTCAGGTTGGAGATATCAACATTACACCCATTGAGGTGAGTCATGATGCCGCCGACCCCATGGGATACCTGTTTGAGCATGATGGATGTAAACTGGGCTATATCACCGACACAGGGCGAATCACCAAAAGCATGCGCAACATTCTGAGCGGGGTGCATGCCCTGTACCTGGAATCCAACTATGACCCCGACATGCTGCATAACTCCGGCCGACCCTACGATATCATCGAGCGCATCCAGGGAGACTGGGGCCACCTTTCCAACGCCCAGGCCGGGGAGTTTGTCACTTCGTTGGCACACCCGGAACTCCGCCACATCATCCTTGGCCATATCAGCCCGGAATGCAACACCCCGGAATGTGCGCTAGCCTCCATGCAACGCACCATCCAACAACTGGGTCTCCCCACACAAATCCACGTTGCCCCCCAGGCATGCAGACTCGCGTGGATTGAAGTTTAATTTTTTTGAAATAAACTGCTTTTTTTCTGCGTATTCTTATGGTAGACTACGAGTGAATTCGTAGTTTTGAATAATCTACACACCTATACCAAGCATGAAAGCCTCCACGCTTCTGATGATAGCAGCCATGACCGCCACTCCTCTTCTGGGGTCGGATTTGCAGCAAGCTGCAAACTCCATGACTCTCACCGAACTTCGTCCCGGCAGCACCCACCTGCCCATGCCCAAGATTCCCGGTGCAAAAGTTGAAATCCTGGGTGCAGACTATGAGCAAATTATTGCCTCACATGGCAATATTCGCCCGGTTTTATCCGAGACTCCGGTCAACATCAGCTTCCGCGTAAGCAAAGACGGCGAACAAGTCATCAGTAAGGACTACGAACTGATACTCAAGCCTGCAAAAGAGGCAACGGGCAACCCCAAGCCCAACGTCATTCCTGAAATTTTGCAATGGGCCGGCAGCACAGGCAATTTCAAACTGAGTGACAACGCCACCCTTTACTGTAACAATGCAGCATTGGCAGCCCAAATCGCCGCAGACTTTCGAGAAGTCACAGGCAAGAATATCCAACTGGCCAATCATGCAAGAGAAGCAAGCATTGTTCTCAAAGAAGGCAAGAAAAAGCATTCATCCGACACCGAGGAAAGCTACACGATGGTCGTGAATGCTGACAAAATCCACATTGATGCTCCCAGTTGGAAAGGCGTCTATTGGGGTACTCGCACATTGCTCCAGATTCTTCGCCAAACAGGTGGAAGTGTTCCCTGCGGCAAGGCAGTGGATATGCCCCGCTACGAGCTGCGCGGCTTCATGCTGGATATCGCCCGCACCCCGCATCCCATCAGCTACATCAAGGACGTGATACGCACCATGTCCTGGTTCAAGATGAACGATTTGCACCTCGTCATCAACAACAACTACATCTTCCACGAAAACTATGTGGATGCCGGGCGCGATCCTTTCAAGGAAAGCTACTCGGCCTTCCGTCTGGAATCCGACATGAAGGGGGCAGACGGCACACCACTCACCGCTCAGGATCTTTTCTATACCAAGAAGGAGTTCATGGAACTGGTGGAATACGCCAAGGAACACAATGTCAATATCATCCCGGAATTTGACACCCCCGGCCACGCGCTCTCTTTCACTCGTGTACGCCCCGACCTCATCTACAAGGGCAAAATGAACCACGAAAAGCGACGTTGCGAAATGCTTGACGCCGCCAACCCTGAAACGGTCACCTTCGTGGGGAAAGTCTTCGATGAATACCTGGTGAAGGATGAGAAGTTGGGGGCCGCTGTCTTTGAGAACTGCCCCGTGGTACATGTGGGTGCAGATGAATTCTACGGAGAAAAAGAAGATTACCGCAAGTATGCAGACGGGTTGATGCGCCACGTACTGGATCGTGGCTACACCCCGCGCATCTGGGGCAGCCTGAGCAGCAAGCCGGGCAAGACACCCGTTGTCTCCAAGGGAGTGCAGATGAACCTCTGGAGTCCCGGCTGGATGAAAGCCTGGGAAGCCATTGACCTGGGCTACGATGTCATCAACACCAATGACGGGGCTCTCTACATCGTGCCGTTTGCCAACTACTACCGGATGGATAAGAACCACAAGTGGCTCTATGCCAACTGGAAGCCCAATGTGGTAGGCAATGAAGTGCTGCCCGCCGGCCATCCCCAGTTGTTGGGTGCCACCTTTGCCGTGTGGAATGACATGACGGACGCCAAGCACTCCGGCTACGCCCCCTACGATGTGTGGAACTCCATCAAAGAATCCGTAGAAATCCTCAGCCAGAAGATGTGGGGCAAGGAAAAGATGCCGCATGACATGGCTGCGCACAAGGAGTTGGCCGCGCGCATTGGTGCAGCCCCCTTCTGCAACCCGCTCTACAAATGGAAGAGCCGGGAAACGGTGAACATCACCCCTGCCCTGACTCCTCAGAAACTGGGATTGCCCGCTCTGGGACCGAATTACCACCTCACCATGGAATTAGAGCTCGCCTCTGCCCCCGAAGGCCAGGAGCAGGTGCTGCTCTCCGCCCCCGAAGGCAAGCTCATCGCCGTCATGAAGGATGGTACCGTGGGCTTCCGCCGCGATGACACTCTGGAATTCTCCTTCGGTGCCAAGCTTCCCGTTGGCAAGAAGGTGAAGCTTGAGCTCATTGGCAAGCCGGAAAACACCCAGCTGCTCATCGATGGCCAGCCCGTAGGACAGATGGTGCTCACCACCTATCTGGATGCCGACAACGGATTCAGTAAGCGCACCAAAAATGTCCGCTCCACCTTTGTGCTGCCGCTGGAAGTCCTCGGCGAAAGCCTGCTGGGCAAGGTATACAGCATGCAAATCACCCCCTCTGCGCCTGAAACAAAATGATGAATCCGCAAAAGGAGTATGAACTGGGCGCAGAGGCATTCCTCACCGGGGATGCCGCTGCGGGGGCTGAGCACCTGCGCCATGCCGCCTTTGCCGGCCACCCCGAGGCTCAGAATCAACTGGCGCGCATCTACTTCTCCCAGCTGAAGCAACGCAGCGACCTGGCAGATTTGGAAGCCGCAGCCCAGGGTGGAGACCACGTGGCCTTATTTGTGCTGGCCATGAGCTTCATCGATGGCAAGCTGGTGGACAAAGATACAGACAAGGCCATGGCAGCTCTGCGACTGGCTGCTCAGCAAGGCAATGTCATGGCTCGTGCCATGTTGGGTGATTAAAAAGCCTGCCCTTGTTCAAGGTTTAATCAAGCTCACACCTGTCATCCGGCAGGTGTGAGTTTTTTTGCAAACGCATCAAGCCAACACACCGGCAAACTCCTCTTCCCAAGCAGCGGTGGCGCGTTCCAGCTCGGAAGAAACCTCCTCCCATACGGTAAAGAGGGCATCCGTTTCACGCCCCAACTGCTGGTATTCCTGCGTCAGCTCCATGAGCCGTTGGTTATCGCTCATATTCTCCGGTTTTTCCAATTCTTCGGAGATAGCGGTCTTGCGCTCATCCTTGGTGGCAATCTCCAGCTCCACCTCCTCCAGGCGGCGCTCCAGCGGCTTGATGAGCTCCTTGCGGCGCTCCTGCGCCTGGGCTCGCAAACGGCGGTTTTCCTTGCGATTGGCAGGCGCTGCACTTGCCGCCACAGAAGCCACGGCATTTGATACAGCACCTCCGCCCTGCGCCAGCTCTTTCAAGCGGCGTTCCTCGGCTTCCACCGTCTCCAGATACTGGGACACATTACCATGAAACAAACGCGGCGGCAACCCGCTGCGGAACTCCAGCACCTTGTTCACAATGGGGTCCAGGAACTGGCGATTGTGCGACACAATGCAATACGAACCGGGATATTCGGCCAGAGCATGCTGCAACACGTCCTGACTCTGGAAATCCAGGTGGTTTGTCGGTTCGTCCATTATCAGGAAATTAGCCGGGCGCAACAGCATGCACACCAAGGCTACGCGCGAGCGCTCGCCACCGGACAATACGCCGATTTTCTTGAAAACATCATCCCCACGGAAGAGGAAACAGCCCAAGATATTGCGCACCAGTGGGCGGGTCTCGCGGGAAGCGGCGGATTCCACGCATTCCAGCACCGTCTGCTCATCATCCAACACATCCGCGTGTGTCTGGGAAAAGAAGGCTACCTGGGTGTGATGGCCAAAAGAGAATTGCCCGGCATCGGGAGCTTCCGTACCGGAAATCAAGCGGGTGAACGTTGACTTGCCGGAACCGTTGACCCCCACAATGGCGATGCGGTCGCCCTTGGCCATGGAAAAATCATACTGCTTGAGCAAGTGAATGTCGCCGTAGGATTTGCACACACCCTCCAGCTTCACCACCGTGTTGCCACCGGGCGGCGGCGGCGGGAAGCGAAAACTCATCACCGCATCATCGTCTTCCACTTCTATCAGCTCCACCTTTTCCAGCTGTTTGATGCGGCTCTGAACCTGAGAGGCCTTGGTAGCCTTGGCACGAAAGCGGTCGATGAACTCCTGCGTCTTGGCAATCTCGCGCTGCTGGGCCTTAGCCTGGCGCAGCAAAATCTCCTTGCGAGCCTTGCTTTCCTTCAGGTAAAAGGAAAAGTTACCGGCATATTCTTCAGCCCGGCCGTGGTGGAACGCGATGGTGCGGGTCACAAGGCTATCCAGCAACGCCACATCGTGGCTGATGATGCAGATGGCCCCGCGATAGTGCCGCAAGCTCTGCTCCAGCCAACGTTGGCTCTGCAAATCCAGGTGGTTTGTCGGCTCGTCCAGCAGCAGCACCTCCGGCTCTTGCAGCAGCAGCTTTGCCAGCGCTATGCGCATCTGCCAACCACCGGAAAACTCCCCGCAATCGCGCGTAAAATCAGACTCACTAAAGCCCAGGCCACGCAAGATGGACTCCGTGCGCGGGCGCAAGCGCGCCGCATCGCGGTCATGCAAAATCAGCTCCAGGCGGCCTATTTCTTCCAGCGTATCGCGATATTCAGTGCTCTGAGAATCGAGACGCTGCAAATCGGCAGACAATTCATCCACCACCTGCTGCAGCTCCACAATATTGCCGACGGACCCCAGCACCTCATCCAGCAAGGGCACCCCGGCAATGTGGATACCATCCTGCGGAAGATACCCCACATGCGTATGCCTGGGCAGCAATACCTTGCCATTGTCCGGCTCCATCACACCCACGATGCACTTCATCAGGGTGGATTTGCCGGCTCCGTTCTGCCCCGCAAAAGCAATTCGCTCTCCTTGCTCCACGACAAAGGAGAGCGAATCAAAAAGCACGCGGGGACCAAACTCGATATGCAGGTCCTGTACGGCGAATACCATTACTTCTTCAGCTTGCTATTCCAGCGCGTAATGTTGGCGGACTGCTCCTCAAAAAGGTCTGCGCAGTCATCGTGAATCTCAATCGCCGTAATCTTATCCCCCTGGCGGATGGCATTCACCACGTCCTGATCGGCAGCGCTGAGCACCTCACCAAAAATGGTGTGCTTGCCGTTCAGCCAATCAGTCGGCACATGGGTGATGAAGAACTGGGAGCCATTCGTTCCCTGCCCGGTCCAGGTGCGACCGGCATTAGCCATAGCCAGCAAGCCGGGGCGGTCAAACTTGAGGTCGGGGCGGCATTCATCATCAAACTGATAGCCGGGGCCACCGCAGCCTGTTCCCTGGGGGTCGCCACCCTGAATCATGAAATCGGCAATCACTCGGTGAAAGCTCAGCCCATCATAGAATCCCTTGCTTGCAAGATTCAGGAAGCTGGCGGCTGTCATCGGGGTCTTGGAGGCGAACACCGTCAGGTTGATATCGCCCTTGCTCGTCTTCATCGTGATTTTCTTATCAGTTGCCATGCGCGTACGTTAACAGCCACGTGTCACAAAATCAAGCCCTAAGCATGACATGCAAAAATCTCACAAAAAACAGCGGATAACGGCCTTGGTGGGCAAAGATCGCACCCATGGCATATCAGAAAAGCACTTGCGCTCCGGCATACGGGGGTGTACACTGGGCGGCATGAGGATACACGTGCTTGCAGAAAACACCAGTTGCAGCCCGGAAATGGAGGCAGAACACGGATTGAGTCTTCTGATTGAGACCGACGGCAAGCAGATTCTCTTTGACACCGGCGCCTCACCGCTCTTTGCGGCGAACGCCGCCCGCCTGGGACAGAATATGGCGGCGGTAAAGATAGCAATCCTTTCTCATGGGCACTATGACCACGGCGGTGGTCTGGCCCACTTCCTGTCCATCAACACCCACGCCCCGGTTTGGGTAAGCCCCCACGCGTTCGACAGGCACTTCAATGCACAAGGCAAAGACATAGGGATTGCCCCGCATTTGCAGCGGCATCCACGCATCATCACCGCGCCGGAGCGTGTCGCGGAATTGGCTCCGGGCATCACCCTGCATCCGGCTTGCAGCGTACCCACCCCATATCCCCCCACAGATACAGGCATGAGCGCTTGCGTGCAGGGCCACACCGGCCCCGATGATTTCCGGCACGAGCAATACCTGCTTATCGAAGAAGACGGCCTGCGCTACCTTTTCAGCGGCTGTTCCCACCGCGGTATTCTCAACATCGCCGTCCATTTCCGGGCAGATGTCCTCATCGGCGGTTTTCATTTCATGAAGCTGGATGCTCGCGCCGATGCCAATCTGCTCACTCAAGCGGCCAGCGTGTTGCATACGCTGCCCACCCGCTACTTCACCGGGCATTGCACCGGCGCACCGGCTTTTCAGTTCCTCAAAGAGCATTTGGGAGGTCAGCTGCAGGCCATCACCACCGGGCAAACCCTCAATTTTTGATTTTTTCGGCCAAATGAGCCCCCGACCAGGGGATTTCCTGCTTGCCACAGCATAAAATCTTTCCTATAATGATAGGATAAGGAGGCCGAATCTGTCTTCTTTTGGCGTAAACGCTATCATTTCTCGTATGAAACTGCACCTCAAATCGCTCTTTCGCACACTTTGCTGTGCCGCACCACTTCTTCTGGCAACAGTATTCCCGCTGGCCAAAGCCGTCATCATTTACCCCCAGCCACAACACAATGGCATGCGTTCCGTCACCACTGAGGTGAAAGACGTGCAGGTCATCATGCGCAGCTCCGGAGATACAAGCGACATGTGGAAACGCCTCCCCGATGTACCGGAGGGCTATGCCATCAGTATCACCCCCGGCAAGGTGACGATTTACGCCAATGATGAAACCGGCGTATATTATGCCCGCCAATCCATCATCCAAATGCTGTACAACGTGCCGGATGCCACCTTGGCGCACAACGATGTCTTTGCAGACAAAACGCTGCGCGAAGTCACCCGTCTGGGGCCTCTGCCCATGGGCATTCTTGTAGACTGGCCGGATTTGCCCGCACGCGGTGTGGTGGAGGGATACTACGGTGCCCCCTGGAGCTTCGAAGCCCGCTGTTCCATCTTCCGCTTCATGGGGCGCAACAAGATGAACACCTACATCTATGCCCCCAAGGATGACCCCTACCACCACGGCCACGGTTGCTACCAACCCTACCCCACCACCAAAGCCAATGAACTGCGGGATTTGGTGAAATATGCCCGACAGAATCACGTACGGTTCGTATGGGCGATTCACCCGGCCAACACCGTGCGGTGGGCAGATAACAACGGCAAAAAGCAGCTGGATGCCCTGTGCGACAAGCTGCAGCAGATGTATGACCTGGGCGTGCGAGACTTCGGCGTACTGGTGGATGACTCCAGCGGCGAAATCGGCAAAGCAGAACGCCAGGTGCAGCTCACCAACTACATCCTGGAAAACTTCATTCGCAAACACCCGGATGTGAACCAGACCCTCATCATGTGCCCCACCGGCTACAACCGCAGCTGGACCAATGCCCAATTCCTCAACACCTTGGGGGACGGGCTGGACAAGAGCATCCCCGTGATGTGGACCGGCGACACGGTGGTGCATGACATTACGCTGAATGGCCAAAAGTGGGTAAACGAGCATGTAAAGCGCCCCACGTTCATCTGGTGGAACTGGCCCTGCAATGACTTCAAGCGCAGCCGCCTCTCCATGGGGCGCACCTATGGACTGGATACTGATGCCGACATGAAGAACCAGATGAGCGGCTTTGTTGCCAACCCCATGGAACATGCCGAGGCCAGCAAAGTGGGTCTCTTCGGCGTGGCAAACTACACCTGGAACATCGATAAGTTCGAATCACAGACCACATGGGATGCAGGCATTCACAGGCTCTATCCCCGCCACCGCGAAGCAATGAAAGTATTCTGCGCCCACAATTCGTATCTGCTTCCCAATGGGCACGGTTACTTCCGCGAAGAATCCGCAGAAATTGCAGAAACAGCACAAAACTTCATTTCCAGCATAGCTGCCGGCAAACCGGACATGAAAACCGCTCAGCTCCTCCAGCTGGAGTTTGACCGCATGGTCAGCGCCGCACGAGAACTGAAACACACAACCAACCCGGTAAAGGGCCTGTGCGAAGAAATCCGCCCGTGGCTCGATCAATTCGAGCTGACCGGCGTAGCCGGTGCATCCATCATGACCGCTCTGGCCACAGAAGACGCCTACCTCTTCCACTACTTCTTCGACACCGTGCAAGCCATCTATGACATGCGCTCCACCATGCGAGGGGAGTGGAGCATGCAAGGAGTGCGCCAGGTGGATGATGTGGAAGTGGCGGCCTACGCCATGACCCCCGTACTCAATGCCACCTTTGCCTATCTGAACGACCGCGTGTATGCGGATCTTTCGGGCAAGAAGCGCAGCACACCCAAGTTCTCTGCCTCCGTTGGCAATACAAACGCCAACGTGGCAAAGCTCACGGATGGCCGCCCCACCACCTTCTGGTCCAATGACCGCCGCCAGGAAGCAGGCCAGTGGTATTGTCTGGACCAGGGTTCCCCTGCCAACATCAACAATATCTGCCTCATCATGGGCGGGCCACGCCACAATGACCACCCACAAAGCGTGCAGTTCGAGGCCTCTGACGATGGAGAGCATTGGTACGAAATCGGCTCCCCACAGTATGGCAACCAAGCCATCCTCAACCTCGCCAAGCAACCGGTTCGAGCAAGATATATACGCTTCCGAATTCTCCAACCGCGGCCCAACTGGCTTTCCATCTGCGAGTTCTCCATCAACAAATCACTGCCTCCCTATGTCACCAGCAATATAGAAGGCTGCCATCTCTCAGCCTACAGCAATACGGGTGATATCGGCATCAATCGCGTCATGGAAGTCGCAACCCTCAAGCCCCAGCAACATATCACCCTGGAACTGCCCACTCCCATGAAACCGGAGTGGATTGAAATCAATCTGGAAAACCCAAATCTGGAAAAATGGGGCAACATCCGCATGACGCTCGAATCCGGTCAAACGGTAGCTCTGGAGGGCAAAATCGAAAAAAATCGACTCTACCTCAAGAAGGGAGAATTCCCGGATGCGCGCGTTACAGCACTCAGTGTTACTAACCAAAGCGGAGAGTCGCAAGAAATCAAGGTAACCATCTTCCGTATTGGCATTACAGAAGATGCCTTTGACATCGATCCCCGCTGTATTTCCGATGCAGACATCGCCTCCTCCTATTTCTGCGCCAAAGCTCCGTTGGATGTGACACTGCCTGTGCCGGAGGGAACCACCACCCTCATCACCGTGGGCAACGCCAAGTGCGAGGTCTCCAACGCCACACTCACCAGCGACGGCGAGCACCTGCGCTACTACAAGGTCACCCCGGGTGCGACCTCTGTGCGTATTTTGCATCCCCAACAACCGCATGTTTTCCTCAACGAGGTCATTTTCAAATAAACACAACACGTATCTCTCCCAAAGCCGCAATCAGCCCTGATTGCGGCTTTATTTATCATGACATGAACACCGCAACATCCCTCATCCTCTTTTTCGGAGCATTAACAGCGATGTCTGCACTAATGATTCCGGCCATGAGGCAAAACAGCCATGCTCTGGCATACGCTATTTGTTGTCTGCTACTCATGGTTTTCCCCTGCTCTGCGGCAGAATCACTTGCCGTGCGCATATCGCTGGGTCTGGTCAGCATCCTGCTTGTTGTCCCGTTCTGTCTGTATCTGATTTCTCTGAGCAAAAAAGGATGCAGGGGCAAGCAAGTGAAAAAGCGCAAAAAAGATTGAGTTTTCTTGCATTCGTGTTATCATTCCCCCTACACATGGATATCGATATACAATCCCTACACACCGCAGAAATAAGCATACTGGAAGAACTTGACAAGGTATGCAAAACTTTAGGCATACGTTATTTTGCGTGTTACGGCACGGCACTGGGTGCGGTAAGGCACAAAGGCTTCATCCCTTGGGATGATGATATCGATGTGGGCATGTTGCGAGAGGATTACGAACGGTTCCGAAAAGAAGCACCTGCTCTGTTACCTCCGCATCTCTTTTATCAGAACTATGATACAGAGAACGATTACTTTCTATCCCATGCCAAGCTGAGAGATAGCCGTACCACGTTCATTGAAGACAGCTGGAAAGACTACCAGTGGAACCATGGAGTTTTCATTGATATTTTCCCGTTCGATTATGTCCCGCAGCATCCCCTGCGCATGTGGATGGTTCACTTCAAAAAAAGATTTTATCAGAACATTATTGTATCCATCGACAAGACGAGAAAATACTGGAAGGAGCCCGGCTGGAAAAGCAAGCTCAGAGCCTTGCTGAAACCCCTTGCCTTGTTAATTTATAAGAACCGCCCGGCTGTGGAGAAAAAGCTGGATGATATGCTGGCCGCATTGCCGCCGTCTGACAGAGTGTGTGCCTATGAAGACCCATATGTATATCACACAGCATGGTTCAAATCCACGGTAGATTTACCCTTTGAGCAACACACCATCCCCCTCCCGGTGGGATATGATGAAATGCTCACCGCCGCCTATGGTGATTATATGACACCACCGCCTGTTGAGCACCAAAAAGCCGTACACACTGCGTCTACCGTTGATTTGGCTCGGTCCTATTCACACTATGTGAGTTCACAAGGTCAGTAAACGGCATATCCCCAGCAAATCTGCACATGAGCCAGGTACCCGGAGTCAGCATCGTCGTCACATGCTATAATCTGGAAGCGTTTATCGAAGATGCTTTGCTCTCCGTCTTTGCGCAGGATTATACAGGCCCAGTTCAAATCATCATCGTAGATGATGCCTCCACAGATAGCAGCACTGAGCTCATCGAACACCTCATCAACAGCCACGGAGAGAACAAAGATATCACCTTCCTGCGCCATGAAAAAAATCTTGGCATAGCCGGGACAACAGACAAGGCCTGGGCGATGGCCAAATACGACTGGATTATCGAGGCTGATGGTGACGACATCCAATTTC
Source organism: Akkermansia sp. (assembly GCA_017558555.1). GTDB lineage: Bacteria > Verrucomicrobiota > Verrucomicrobiia > Verrucomicrobiales > Akkermansiaceae > Akkermansia. The sequence goes on along the minus strand of JAFYUJ010000071.1, from coordinate 22,977 downwards.
CGAACCGCTGCACCCAAACCATGGCGCTTGCAGCGCAATATCCGGAAGCCGGTCTCATCATCATGTCCCATGAATGCATTGATGAACAAGGCATCCCATTCCGCACACGCCACATGATTGCAGATGATGATACAAGCGTATTTGTAGCCAATGGCCCGGCTATGCGTGCGGCTATCTATCTGGAAAAAGGAGAGGCCTTTCCCGTATACAAGGATGCCTATGGATGCAGCATGGCCATCCACAAGAAGCTCCTCACCCAATGGGGGCCGCTGGCATCCGGAAATGGGCACTTTGCCCAAGATCCACCATGGCAGCAGAGAGCATTTCTCTCCGCCCCCGTGGTGTGGAGCAATGCCCTGGCATGCCAATACCGCACCCATGCCACCAACATCCTCAACAAAGCACGTACGTTCAACACGCTACAGGATTACATCAACTACGAACTTGATGTGTGCTCCTATGATTACAAAGCGCTGCTGGCCATCCAATGCATGCTGCAAGATGCCCGAAGAGCCCAACAACAAGGGCTGACAGACTGGAGCTCATCAGACGTAGATACCTGCATCACCCTGATTCAGCAATACCACACAGCACATTCCATCCGCGCCCATTGGTGGGGCACCTCCATCTTCAAGCGCTTCTACCTTGTCTTGAAACATTACAGCAACTTCCCCTTGCGCTTCAAACGCTATTTCCTCAGTCGGCTTCTCCCGCTGCGTCTCATTGCATGGAGAAACATGCACAAGCGATAAACAAGCATCATTGTATTTCCATGATTCGCCATGTTTCCCCTACAGATGCAGCGGCCATTGCCACCATCTACAACCACTATATCCTCCACACCACCATTTCTTTTGAAATACTGCCTGTTTCTGCTGAGGTGATGGCGCAACGCATCGCCGCATGCTGCGAGGGCGGCTATCCTTTCCTTGTCTGCGAATCTGAGGGGTGTCTCCTGGGGTATTGCTACGCACACCCGTGGAAAGAGCGCGCCGCCTACGCCAAAACCTGGGAGGTCACCATCTACCTGGCTCCAGCGGCTTGTGGAAACGGCACGGGCCAACGCCTGATGCAGGAACTCATTTCCTGCTGCCGCCAGGCAGGTTGCCGCGCGCTCATCGCCTGCATCACCGGCGATAATGAACGCAGCCGCCGCTTCCACATGCAAGCCGGGTTCCGCCAGGTGTCGCACTTCGAACAAGTCGGCGAAAAATCAGGCAAAATTCTTGATGTGGATGACTTTGAGCTTCTGCTCAACTGATACCACTCACTTTCCATCACGCAAAGCGCCCTGTCCGAGCAGCTCGGACAGGGCGTGTGTTATAACGTGTGTAAAGGGAGCAGAGCGCTTTACTTGTTCATGGCTTCCTCGATGGCCACGGCAACGGAAACGGTGGCACCGACCATGGGGTTGTTGCCCATGCCGATGAGACCCATCATTTCCACGTGAGCGGGCACGGAGGAGGAACCAGCGAACTGAGCATCGCTGTGCATGCGGCCCAGGGTGTCGGTCATGCCGTAAGAAGCGGGACCGGCAGCCATGTTGTCGGGGTGCAGGGTACGGCCCGTACCACCACCGGAAGCCACGGAGAAGTACTTCTTGCCGGCGATGACGCATTCCTTCTTGTAAGTACCGGCAACGGGGTGCTGGAAGCGGGTGGGGTTGGTGGAGTTACCGGTGATGGACACGTCCACACCTTCCAGCCACATGATAGCCACACCTTCGCGCACATCGTCAGCGCCGTAGCAGTTCACCTTGGCGCGCTCGCCATCGGAGAAAGCCTTCTTGCTCACCACTTCCACCTTACCGGTAGCGTAGTCGAACTTGGTCTGGCAGTAGGTGAAACCGTTGATACGGGAGATGATGTAAGCGGCGTCCTTGCCAAGGCCGTTGAGGATAACGCGCAGAGGCTTCTGGCGCACCTTGTTGGCAGAGCGAGCGATACCGATAGCACCTTCAGCAGCAGCGAAGGATTCGTGACCGGCCAGGAAGCAGAAGCATTCTGTCTCCTCGCGCAGAAGCATGGCGGCAAGGTCACCGTGACCCTGGCCTACCTTGCGGTCATCGGCCACAGAACCGGGAATGCAGAAAGCCTGCAGACCTTCGCCGATAGCCTCGGCAGCGTCAGCAGCCTTGGTGCAACCCTTCTTGATAGCCACAGCAGCGCCTACCACATAGGCCCAACCGGCGTTTTCGAAGGCAATGTTCTGAATACCGCGAACGATTTCGCGCACGTCGATACCCTTTTCAAGGCAGACCTGCTCGGCTTCCTCGCAGGAGTTGATACCGTACTTCTGCAGAACCGGAAGGATCTGGTCGATACGACGGGAGTAGGATTCAAAAAGAGGCATAATCTTGTTCTTGTGTTAAGGGTTCTTTACTCGTGGCGGGGGTCAATGTACTTGGCGGCATCAGCGAAGCGGCCATAGGAGCCGGTGTGCTTCTTGAGAGCTTCGTTGGCGTCCATGCCCTTCTTGATGTCTTCCATCATCGGGCCCATCTTCACATACTGGTAACCGGTGATTTCACCTTCGGCATCCAGAGCAAGCTTGGTGATGTAACCTTCAGCCAGTTCCAGGTAGCGGGCGCCCTTGGCGAGCGTGCCGTAGAGGGTACCGGTCTGAGAGCGGAGACCCTTGCCCAGGTCTTCCAGACCAGCACCGATGGGCAGACCACCTTCAGAGTAGGCGCTCTGGGTGCGACCGTACACAATCTGGAGGAAGAGTTCGCGCATGGCGGTGTTGATGGCATCGCACACGAGGTCGGTGTTCAGAGCCTCGAGCACAGTCTTGCCGGGGAGAATTTCAGAAGCCATAGCGGCGGAGTGGGTCATGCCCGAGCAGCCGATGGTCTCAACCAGAGCTTCCTGGATGACACCCTGCTTCACATTGAGGGTCAGCTTGCAAGCACCCTGCTGAGGAGCGCACCAACCCACACCGTGGGTAAGGCCGGAAATGTCCTCAATCTTGGTGGATTGCGTCCAGGCACCCTCCTGAGGGATGGGAGCGGGGCCGTGATTGCAGCCCTTCTTGACGCAACACATCTGTTCGACTTCGTGTGTGTACTGCATAGTTGTATGAGTATGTTGTGTTGGAAAAACGCTTGGCATCGGCACCAAGAGCCGATGAGACCTTGCTGCCGCTATTATAAAGAGTTTTCCCAAAGATGCGAGCATAAAATCTGCCAGAATACACAAAAACATGCCACCGCCCCCGGAGTATGTTCCGGGGCGGGGCATGTGCTATGGTTGCCTGAAGCTTTTTCAGCAGCCGTAGCGGGCCGAGCTGCCGAGCTGCTCTTCGATACGCAGCAGGCGGTTGTACTTGGCCATGCGGTCCGCACGGGAGAGGGAGCCTGTCTTGATTTGGCCGGCATTGGTAGCCACAGCCAGGTCTGCGATGAAGGCATCCTCGGTTTCGCCGCTGCGGTGGGAGATAACGGCCGTGTACCCCTTGGTGGTAGCCAGGCGCACCGCTTCGAATGTCTCGCTCAGCGAGCCAATCTGGTTGAGTTTCACCAGGATTGAGTTGGCCACACCGCGTTCGATGCCCTTGCGCAGGAAATCCACGTTGGTCACGAAGAGGTCATCCCCCACCAACTGGCAGCGGTTGCCGATGGTATCAGTCAGGTGCTTCCAGCCATCCCAGTCATTTTCGGCGCAGCCATCTTCGATGGAGATGATGGGGTAGCGCTGTATCAGGCCTTCGTAGTATGAGGTGAGTTCAGCGGCGGTCAGCTTGTCGCCCGTGCTCTTTTTGAAAACGTACAGGCCGCTTTCCTCATCGTAAAATTCGGAGCTTGCCACGTCCAGAGCCAGGGCCACATCCTTGCCGGGCTCGTAGCCGGCATCCGTAATGGCATCCACAATGGCCTCCAGCGCCGCATCTGCACTCGTGAGGTTGGGGGCATAGCCGCCTTCATCCCCCACGGCCGTGCTCAGGCCCTTCTTGCGCAGCACCGCAGCCAGTGCATGGAATACCTCGGCCCCGCAGCGCAAGGCTTCGCGATATGTGGGCAAACCACGCGGTATAATCATGAACTCCTGAAAATCAATCGGTGCATCGGAATGAGCTCCCGCATTGAGCACATTCATCATCGGCACCGGCAGAATGTGAGCGTTCGGCCCACCCAGATAGCGATAAAGGGGCTGCCCCGTGGCCCAGGCGGCGGCGCGTGCCGTGGCCAGGGAAATGGCCAGTACGGCATTGGCCCCTACCCTGCTCTTGTTCGGTGTGCCGTCCACCTCAATCATGCGGTTGTCCACTGCTATCTGCTCTCGGGCATCCATCCCCACCAAAGCAGCGGCCAATTCCGTGTTGGCATATTCCACGGCTTTCAATACTCCCTTGCCACGGTAGCGGGTCTGGTCGCCATCTCGCAGCTCGCAGGCTTCATGCTCGCCGGTGGAGGCTCCACTCGGCACCGAAGCATGGCCATACGCGCCTCCTGCCAGAATGACCTCGGCCTCTACCGTCGGATTCCCGCGTGAGTCCAACACTTCCCGTGCCTGTATCTTGCTGATTGTTGTATTCATCTTTTTTGTTCCTTTCTATTTTTGTTTGTTTTATCTAACTCGTCAGGCGGTATTTAGCATGATTCTAAAGTAAAGGCAAGCGTAAAATGATTTTTTTGAAGATTTTTTTTACTATTGGGACGGGAAAGGCCTCGTAAATGACTCATAAACGCATAGGTGTCACAGTTTAGGGTTGACTGAAAGGGGGGAACAGCCTAAACTAGGCGACCTTTATATTCACACAGCTGAATCTTCATTCGGCCGTGGCCGAATGACACTACACATCTCACCACAAACACATCAGATTATGTCCGTTGTAAAGTTCTACAAAGAAGAGCACCAGGTACCCTTGGAAATGCACAAGGTACGTGTTGTGCAGAAATTGTTCCTGCCCACGGTAGAGGAACGCGTGGCTAAGCTTCGCGAAGCCGGCAACAACACCTTCCTGCTGCAGAATAAGGACGTGTTCATGGATATGCTCACCGACTCCGGTGTGAACGCCATGAGCGACAACCAGGTAGCAGCCTCCATGCAGGCCGATGACTCCTACGCCGGTTCCGAAACCTTCAACCGTCTCTCCCGCGTCATCGAACAGGTGTTCGGCACCAAGTACTTCCTGCCTGCCCACCAGGGTCGAGCCTGCGAAAACATTCTTGCTGAAACCTTCGTGAAAGAAGGCGACGTGGTACCCATGAACTTCCACTTCACCACCACCAAGGCTCACATCACCCGCAAGGGTGGCCGCGTGGAAGAGCTCATCACCGCTGAAGGTCTTGACCCCAATCTGGAGCTTCCCTTCAAGGGCAATTTCGACATTCCCCGCCTGCGCGCTCTGATTGAAGAAGTAGGCCCCGAGCACGTTCCCTTCGTGCGTATCGAAGCCGGCACCAACCTCATCGGCGGCCAGCCGCTCTCCATGGAGAACATGCTGGAAGTAGCAGCCATTTGTAAGGAATACGGTATCATGTCCGTGCTCGATGCCTCCCTGCTGCAAGACAACCTGTACTTCATCAAGACCCGCGAGGAAGCAGCCAAGAACATGACCATCGCAGAAATCATCCGCAAGATTTCTGACCAGATGGACCTCATCTACTTCTCCAGCCGCAAGCTTGGTTTCGCCCGCGGTGGCGCCATCGTTTCCAACAACGAGAGCCTCATCCTCAAGATGAAGGCCTTCATCCCCCTGTACGAAGGCTTCCTCACCTACGGTGGTATGGAAGTGCGCGCCATGGAAGCCATGGCCGTGGGTCTGCTTGAAACGCTGGACGAAGAAATCATCAACCAGGGTCCCATCTTCATTGAGTACCTCGTCAAGGAACTCTCCGAATACGGCGTGCCCATGGTGAAGCCCGCCGGTGGTCTGGGCGCTCACATCAACGCATCCGAATTCCTGCCCAACATTCCCCACGAGCAGTACCCCGCAGGTGCTCTCGCCACCGCCCTCTACATCGCTGGTGGCATCCGTGGTATGGAACGCGGCTCCCTCTCCGAGCAGCGCAACCCCGATGGCTCCGAACACTACGCTGACCTTGAGCTCGTGCGTCTGGCTTGCCCCCGCCGCGTGTTCACCCTGTCTCAGGTCAAGTACTGCGCTGACCGCGTGAAGTGGTTGTATGACAACCGCCACCTCATCGGCGGTCTCAAGTGGGTGGAAGAACCGGAGGTACTCCGCTTCTTCTTCGGCCGCCTGCAGCCCCTGAGCGACTGGCAGGAACAGCTGGCAGCCAAGTTCCGCGAAGACTTTGGCGACAGCCTGTAAAGCCCGATATTCACTTCTCTTTCACGCAGCGTGCTACCTCACCGGGGTAGCACGCTTTTTGATGTTACATAAAAAAAACCTCATCAACTCGTGATGAGGGCATGTAAAACGTAGCACACAAGCTCAACCTTCTTCCTCGTCATCGCGGGGAATGCGCGTGGTAAAGCGCATGAGCTCGGCGATGAAGGTAAGGGGCACATCACCCGTGGGGCCATTACGATTCTTGGCCAGAGCCAGATTAGCATCAGAGCCCACGCTCTCACGTTCTTCATCGTCTTCCGCATAGTAGGCTGTGCGGTAGAGCAATCCAATCATGTCGGCGTCCTGTTCGATAGCACCGGATTCACGGAGGTCACTCATCATGGGCGTACCCTTGTTTTTACCGGCGCGGTTTTCCGGGCCACGGTTCAGCTGGGCCAGTACAATAATGGGGAGATTCAGCTCCTTGGCCAGACTCTTGAGGCCACCGGAGATTTCTGCAATTTCACGTTCGCGGCTATTCTGGGCCTGCTTGGTGTGGGAGCGCATGAGCTGCAGGTAGTCAATACCTATGGCGCACAAATCCGGGTGGTCGCGCATCACGCGGCGAGCCTTGGCGCGCAGCTCGGAGATGGAAATAGCCGCCGTATCATCAATGACCAGCTTGCTGGCGCGCAGCTCATTCATCGCCACGCTGAAACGCTTCATATCATCCGGAGAAAGCTTGCCCTGCTGGGCAATAAGTTTCTGCTTACTCACCGCGCTGCGGGCATAGAGCAAGCGCTCCACCAGCTGCACGCTGGGCATTTCGCAAGAGAATGCCAGCACCGGCTTCTTCAAATCCAGCGCCAGGTGCTCAATGATATTGAGCAGGAATGAGGTCTTACCCATGGACGGGCGCGCTGCAATCACAAACAGTTCGCCACCTTTCAAGCCGTTAATCATCTTATCCAGCTTCGGGTAGCCTGTGGAATAGCCCAGGATTTCGCCATGCGTGCTCATCATGCGCTCCAGATTCGTCACAGCCATCTCGATATCGCGTTTCAGGCTCCATTCCTCTCCCTTGGAGGCACTCTGGCGAATTTGCAGCACGGATTGTTCCGTCTGGTCCAACAGCGACTCAACCTCAGCCTCACTGGTGTATGCAGCCTGAGTGGCTGTGTTGGCCGTCTGAATAATGGCACGGCGAATGTATTTTTCCTTCAGCGTCTCGAAATGGACCTTGTACAGCGCCGTTGTTGTGGCAAAGGTAAAAATGTCTACCAGTCCGGCGTGGCCACCCACGGCTTCCAGCTGCTTGCGATCCGTCAGCTCCTGAGCCACAGATGTGGTATCCAGCGGCACTCCCTTTTCATAGCGCGCACGAAAGATTTCCCACAAGATGCGGTGCGCCGGCACATAGAAATAATCTGCCGTCATGCCGTCGGAAATGCACTGTGATACAATGTTCGTAGGGTCTATCGTCATCATCGACAACAAACTCTTCTCCACCCCGGGCGCCTGCGGCATGACCACACTCTGGTCTGCAACCTCGGCACCTCCCTTCAAATCCAGTTTCTCTTTCCGCTCTGCACTCATCAGCCCGCCCATACTACCAGTTCGCGCCCGGTTTGCAAGTTTTTTATCTCAACACCCAGACACACGATTGCCTTTTTCCTTGCACGGCCTTGCCTCCGGCATTCCAATTTTTTTCGGCAGGCCGCAAAAACTTTGTCAATTTTTCTTTACTTTTGCACATTTTGCTTGACAACAAAGTTAGTTTACATTAACATTTCTGAACACCAATTAGTTCTCCCTAACATGACTTCTGAAACCACCCATGTGAAAACCCTGCGCCAGGCGAAAGCCGGACAGACGGTACGAGTAGCCCGCGTTGCGGGGGCGGGCCCCCTGCGCCAGCGCATCCTGGACATGGGGCTGACCAAAGGAACAGAGGTCACCGTACGAAAGGTAGCCCCACTGGGCGATCCGCTGGAAGTGACGGTGAGAGGATACGAACTCACCCTGCGCAAAGCAGAGGCCGGGCGGATAGAATTGGTCTGATTTTTTCGGCGCAAAAGTTAGCTTAATCAAACATGAAACAAACAATCGCACTTGCAGGCAATCCCAATAGTGGCAAGACCTCGCTTTTTAATGAACTGACCGGGGCGAACCAATACGTGGGCAACTGGCCGGGCGTGACTGTAGAGCGCAAAGTAGGTCGACTCAAGGAGCATGAAGCGATAGAAGTGCTGGATTTGCCGGGCATTTATTCCCTTTCTCCCTATACACCGGAGGAGATAGTGACGCGCCATTACCTGCTGGACAAGCAGCCGGACATGGTCATCAACGTGGTAGATGCCACTAATCTGGAGCGCAACCTGTACCTGACAAGCCAGTTGATGGAAACCGGCGTGCCCATGGTGATCGCGCTCAACATGATCGATTTGGCCGAGCAACGAGGCGACATCATTGACGCCGACGCCCTGAGCCAAGCTCTGGGCTGCCCGGTCATCAAAGTGAGTGCCCTGCACCAGACCGGTACAGATGAGCTGGTGGAGCAAATCCTGAGCGATAAGCAAAGCCTCCCCACCCCGCTGAGTTTCAGTCCTTCGGTCGAGAGCAGCATTGCAAGCTTGCAGGCAGCGTTCGGCTGCAGCCGCTGGACCGCCATCAAAATGCTGGAGAACGACACTGAGGTGATGGCAGACAAAGATGCACAGGCGAAACACATCATCGCCGAACAGCGTCTGAAGCTGGAGCATGAGCAGGATGATGACATCGCCTCCATCATCGCAGCCGGGCGTTATGACGCCATCACCGAGCTGATACCGGAGGCCGTGCAAAAAGGCAAGACGCGCGCCTCTTTCTCCACCAAACTGGATGCCGTACTGACGCACCGCGTGGCAGGACTTGCCATCTTCGTGGCTGTGATGTGGGCCATCTATCACATTTCCATCTCCACCATTGGAGCTTGGGGCACTGACTGGGCCAATGATGTGCTATTCGGCGAGGTCGTGCCCAACTGGCTGGGCGGCTTCATCGGCAATACCCCGGCCACGCACAGCAGCATGGTCATGCTCAGCACCGTACTGGCCCTTTGCCTCATCTTCCCCATTACTCTGCGCCGTCTGCATGATTTGGGTCTCAATGGCTTGTGGGTATACCTCATTATCGCCCCCTTTGTACTGGAATACATCTGCCCGCATCTGCCCGGGGTGCTGCACAGCAGCATCATGGCGCTGCTGTTGGGCGTCAATATCCTGCTGCAACTGGCCTGTTTGGCCCTGCCGGGCCACAAGAGTGCCAACAAGTACGGCAGCACTCCACCCTCTTTCAGTTTCACCCCCTTCAAACTGGATGGTCGCATCAACCGCATCACCTATGTCACCTGGTACCTCCTGCTCAGTGCAGCCTGTGTCGGCGTGGGCGCATTGGGCACCCTCACCATGAACTGCAGCCCGACACTTTTTGCACTTATCTCCAACGGCATTGTGGCCGGTGTGGGCGCAGTGCTGGGTTTTGTGCCGCAGATGGCGGTTTTGTTCCTGCTGCTGGCCCTGTTGGAAGACTGTGGCTACATGGCACGCGTGGCGTTCATGATGGACCGTATTTTCCGCACCATCGGCCTTTCCGGCAAGTCATTCATCCCTCTGCTGGTGGCCATGGGCTGCGGCGTACCGGCCGTCATGGCGACCCGCACGATTGAGAACGAGAAAGACCGCCGCATGAGCATCATCCTCACCACCTTCATCCCCTGCGGTGCCAAATTATCCATCATTGCACTCTTTGCCGCCCTGGTGGGCGAGAATGCCAACATTGCCACCATCGCCTATTTTGCCGGCATAGGCTCCGTGATTCTGGGTGGATATATTCTGCGCAAGACGCACATGTTTGCCGGCAGCTACACCCCCTTTGTGATGGAGTTGCCCGCCTACCACACACCGCGCGCGGCCAATATCAACATGCGCGCTATGGAGCGTTGCAAGTCCTTTGTCCGCAAGGCCGGCACCGTCATTTTCCTGGCATGCGCTCTCATCTGGTTCACCAGTAACTACAACTGGAAGCTGGAATACCTGAACACAGATGAAGAGCCCGCCGCCATCGAGCAAAGCATGCTCGCTTCCATCGGCAATAGCTTTGCCCCCGTCTTCTCTCCCTTGGGCTGGGGAGACTGGAAACCCGCCGTAGCCACTGTAACCGGTCTGGTGGCCAAAGAAAACGTGGTGGGTACCTTCGGCGTGCTGTACAGCAACGCAACCACGGCTGAAGAAACAGCCCCCCATGAAGAAGCGCCCCAGGCTGATACCTCCACCAATCTTCTTCCTATGCTCACCGCATGTACTGATGCCGTGGTCTCCCTATGGGATGCCGGTAGCGCCATGAGCAGCACCTATGCCCTGCCCGAAGGCAGCAGCGGCGAGGACGACGAAGAAGAAGCGGGTGAAGAAGCCGGTGTGGCCGCGCAAATCAAGGCCGCAGGAGCCTTCACCACCTTCAGCGCGCTGTCTTTCATGCTCTTCAACCTGCTTTGTGCCCCCTGCTTTGCCGCATGCGGTGCCATCCGCAATGAAATGAACAGCTCTCGCTGGACCTGGTTTGCCCTTGGCTACATGACTCTGTGGGCCTACATGGTATCATTCCTGACCTACCAGCTCGGCACCTGGATGAGCACCGGAGCTTTTGGGTCCGGCCAGGTGATGGCCTGTCTGGTATCCGCTGCCCTGCTCTACATGATAGTGCGGCGCGGACACCACCCCACAGAAGCATAACATTCTACCCTACCTCACCCAACACCCCATGAATGACCTCATTATCATCCTGATTCTCCTCATCGCGGCGGCGGCGGCCCTCTACTCCTGCATACGCAGGATGACCAAGGGCGGCTGTGGTTGCGGAGAATGTGGCGGAAACTGCAAGTCCTGCCCCAAAAAGCAGAACAAACCATAACGCAACCTAGCCGCAGCCACCTGACGCAAAGGAGAAAACATACTATCCATCAACCATCCATTATCATGATGAAAAAGAACATAATCGCATTGGCAATGGCCGGACTCATGGCCACGCCGGTCATCGCGGAAGACGCATCAAAGCCACAGGCAGGAGACCTTCTCCAGGGCATCAATATGTTCACGCCTGAGGAGGGAGACCCCGCCTACAAAGTAACAGCCAACGAAAAATACGGCACCCAATGGTACGCCGACCTGGCCTACGGCTATTGGCACAGCCACAACGCTTCTGATGAAGTGCACCGCAACGCCAATCTGGCGCTCTTCCACGCCGTGCTTAATCAGCAACTCATCAAGGACAACGTAAATGGTGGCACCTGGCTGCGCGTAGAGTTCTCCGGTTCCTGGGGGCTGGACCACGAATCTGCCCGTACCGACAAATTGCTGACCGATGGCTTCAACAGCGCCACCTACCCACACGTGGACATCTACGGTGGGCACGATTTGGTCATCCCCGAGCTTTCCGTCATGCAGTATCTTGCAGGTAAGCGCGTATGCGTTGTCGCGGGTATGGTCAACCTCACCAACTATTTTGATGTCGTAAGCATTGCCAATGATTCCTTCTCCGGTTTCACCAACGATGCATTTGTCAACTCTTCCGTGCTCTACCTGCCGGATGCTAATCTGGGCGCCATTGTGCAGGCCGAAATTAATGACAAGAGCTACGCCATGGTGGCCCTGTCCCGAGAAACAACCACCTATGGCGATAATCCTTTCTCCGGCGGTGCGGATAACTACCTCCTGGTGGGTGAATACGGGCGATTCCTGGCCGATGGCAACGCCACCCTCCGCATCAATCCTTTCTACCGCCACATCGATGACATGGACGGCTCCACCAGCACCAATGCCGGGCTGGCGGCCAGCATCGAATACACGCTTAACGATAACGTCACCGTGTTTGCCCGCAGTGGTTTCGGCCTGAAAGACGAATACGGCAATGCTTTTGATTTCTCCTGCGGCGCCCATTTCAACAACATCCCCTACCGCGAGGATGATGTACTGGGTGTCGCTTGCGGGGTGTTCAAGCCCTGCGCTCCTGCTGAGCAAAACCGTGAGCTGGTCGCGGAAGCCTACTACAGCTTCCAGGTGAATGATTACTTCAAGATTATTCCCCACGTCCAGTACATCGCCAATCCCGCCTACGACAGCGAAAACAGCGACGCCGTCTTTGTGGGTGTGCAGGGTGTGATCTCCTTCTGATATCCTTCGTGGATATTGTGCTGTAACGTGTATGTAATCGGGGCGGAGGCGCAAGCCTCCGCCTTCCTTTTGCGCTCAATCAGAGTTATTGTTGAACGGGAGGCACCTTATCGTGCAGCTCCACAAATTGAGCCTCGGAACCCAGACCGCCCATCTCATCCAAAAGCTCGCGCACACGGCTGTTGAGGCGGTTGTAATCAATGGGGCCCTTCTCTTCCTCGGCAGAATCCGGGAACACGATGTAAGACACCCCCAAATCAGAGACAGCACGAGCGTACACTTTCGCTTTGGGATTGACCTCCTGGCACAGGCGCAACGAGGCCTCACCCGTCTTGAAACGCGGGCCAAAATCTCCCACAATGGCAGGGAATACGCGATTTTCCACAATCACTGCCGCGTAGTCCCCCGGTTCGGGGCGGTAGCCATTGTCATTGCCGGATTTGACGGTGAGCGGGATGACAATGAAGGGATCGTACTGCGCCAACAAGAAGCTGTAGCGCTTCAAATCAGCAATGACCAGCTTGGCATGCTCCACAGCATCCTTGCTGGCTTTCGGATCTTTGCGGAGTCGCTCGTAGCGATCCTGCCAACCGGGCAGCAATGGGTTCACTCTGTCTGTGCGCTTCTTCCAGCGATAGGAAGTAGAAGGCTGGTAATGGTCGCTCTTGCGGATAGCCTCGGGCATGTCAGGGAGGCGATCACCATCCGACCCATCAGATACCACATCCATATCTGCCTGAATCCACAAAGCCTTGCGGGCAGATTGCGGTGCTTCTATCTCCAGCATCGTATCCGTATCGTAGAAATTGTGCCTGTCCAGCAGGGTGGAAATAGTGGCCGCATTCTTGCGGATGCGGTTTTGCTTGTGCAGGTAAAGCGCATGATACCACTGAGAAACCTTTGCTTTTTCCATGAGCGCGGGAAACTGCGCCAGCACCTTGGGTAACTGCGGGTTGGCATGCAGCAGTTCATCTCCCTGCGCAGCATGGGGCATGAACATATCCATGCTGATATTCACCTGGTATGCCTCGCGCTTGGAGCGGTCTTGCGCCGCGGTGGTACCGGGATTAAAATTGATGTGGCTCTTGAGGAACGTACCGGGAGAAATGCTGTTGATGTGCTCGAACTTCCCGGGCTCTACCCGTTCGGGCAAGGCCGGAGGGAACGGCGGAAGCTCAATAGTGGGCATGGCAAAGCTGCTCTCCGGGGCCCAGGGCGTGAGCGGCAGCTCATCCATGGGCTTAGAGGGCTCCGGCGCAGGGGCTTCAACGGCCGGTGGAGCCACAGGCTCAGGCTTGGCCGGTGCTTCTTCCTTCACCATCACTTTTTTGATGACCACGCGCGCAGGGCCACGCAGTTCGCGCGCCAAACGCTCGGGATATGGTGTGTACAACGATGCGGCACCTGCACCCAGCACCAACAGGAAACCAAGCTTGAACCAAGTGAAGAAACGGCCGGAACGACGGGAAGTTGATTTGCTCATGACTCAGGATGGGTCGCTGTGACCTTGCGGGGGCGCATGCCCATGATGAAACGCAAAACAGGGAGTGGCATATTGCGCACCAGCAATCCTGCCATGCGGATTTTAAGAGAGGGATAAAAGCGGGCCTTGCCCCGCTCCAACGCTCTCAAGCTGCCATCCACCACTGTCGGGATGGTCGAATAAAACCATTTCTTGAAGGGAGCAGCGCCATCAGAGCAGCCGCTGCGGCGCGCCACCTGGCCAAACTCTGTATGCACCGGGCCGGGACACACCGCCAAAACCGGCACGCCGCTGGCGTGCAATTCTATGCGCAGAGCCTCCGAAAACGAAGCCACGAACGCCTTGCTGGCGGCATAAATGGCAAAATCAGGGATGGGTAAATCAGCCGCAAGAGATGCTATATTGATGATAGCGCCCCCCTGCGCTTTGAGCAGAGGAGCAATTGCATGGCACAGCTCCACAAGCGCCAGCATATTCACTTGCATCATAGCAGCGTTGCGCACTGCCGTAGCAGAGGCCAACTCGCCATAATCCCCTAACCCTGCATTGTTAATCAGCAGCGTTTTGCCACTCAAAAGTTGAGATTTCAGCTCAGCTATCAAGCCGCAGCGTGCCTCGGGCGCGGACAAATCACACACCTTCACCTGCACCTCCAATCCGGGGTAATCGGTCTTCAGCTCAGCAGCCAGCTCATTCAAAATCTCACCTCGGCGGGCCACTAAAACCAAACGTTCACACGCTGCGGCGAGACGCCGGGCATACGCCGCACCAAATCCTGATGAGGCACCGGTGATGATAGCTTGCTGATACTTCATGTGTTGTTTAAACCGTCGAGGGGATGGGGAGAGGCATGGGTGCAGGAGCCTGCTTGACTGCGGGGGCGGGGGGCGGCTCAGGCGTCGGTGTGGTGGCCGGGGGATCGGCGTTGCTTCGGCTGCGCTTCGTTTTCTTGGTTGTTGGCGCCGGGTCCGTGGCTTCCGCCGCGGGGGCTGTGGCGGGAGTGCCTGCGGATGCAGCAGGTGCAGATGCAGGAGGCACGGCTGCCGGCGTAACCAGAGTTGTCGGGACAAGCGTGGCGGTTTCAGCCGGGGCCGATGCCGCAGGCACACTCACCGCTGGCTCAACCGGCGGTTGCGACGTCGCAGCGGCCTTAGCGCGGGCGTTCATTGTATCAGCATGCAGCGTAATGTCAAACCATTGGTCGACCGTATAGGTCACACCATCCACCTTCACATCATATTCCAGCAAGTCATACCAGCGTTCACCTTCATAGACAAGACTCTGTCTGTCAGGCGTCTGGCGTATCACCTGCTTCATGATTTCATACTCCTGAGGGATGACAGACATTTTGTAATCCAGCATCACCCAAGCGGTCTCGCGAGAGAAGCCGGGGCCGCCCTTCACATTAGAATTACAGCTCAGGTACAGAGCATGAGCATTCGCCACAGAGGCCGCCAGCTGCTGCACCTGCTCGTCCGGCAACAGGGGGCGCTCCTTTTCCGGCTCCGTCTCGTGGTCTGCCACATCCTCGCCCATGGCCGTACGCAAATCCAGGCAGTCATAATGATTCGCCCACGACAAACGGCGGCATTGCACGCGGAAGCGCTTGTTCAGGAACTTGTAGCGGCGCAAATCATCCATTGCCATGCGGCCCACGTCAGACTCCTTCATCCCTGCCGTGGCCGTTTGATACTCAGCCAGACTGGTCTCATAATCAATGAAAAGATTGCCCACATCAAACGCGTGCAACTCCGCTGTCGGCTTATCTTTGATAGAGGTCAACATCGCCACCAAACGCTCCAGCGAGCCGCTCAGCTTCTGCAACGCAGCCATCACGACGGCGTCCTGATTCATCACCTGCGCCGGCACGGGCTCAACCTGCGCATTTTCGGGCGGCACCGGCTCAGCCCCCACCATCAGGGAGCTGCCGACAAACACCGATACGATTACCTGAGACTTCATGGCATCAGAAATGGTCGTTGTTCAGACCATACTCCTTTGTATCACAAGCTCCATCTCATTGCAAGCATCCTTTGCCATCAGCATGCGCAATTTTAGACTTCAAACGGCAAAAAAGCACAAATGCGCCACCGCAGCCAGCCCCATCACCGGCCAGTCCAATGCATCACAAGCGTCAACGCCTCTCCCTCGCACCAACCAGCGCAGCAGCACAATGCTCATCACCCCCAGGACAAACAACCCCAGGATGGACTTCTCCTCCGCCGGGACAACGCACCAGCAACATGACACGTTCAGCAGAATCAGCGTACACGTCCAAGTCAGCCATCGGCCCCTTCCCCTGTGCGTATCCTGTCTGTGCAAGAAAAACAGAAAAAAGACACCGGCCATCCCCCAGATGGACAGATATTGAAAAAGGATGGCGCCGTTATAAAACGACATCGCATAGTTAACAATGGGGCCATAGCACATAATGGCAAGAGCCCAGCTCCAACATGCACTCTTCATCCAACACCAGCGGAAGCACAAACTCCAGCATAGCAATGCCACAGCATACGAAACAAACGCCAGCATACCCGCCCCCATTTCATACAGCAGCAACCACAGCAACCACAGCTCTGCCCCCAAGGCCACCACCCACAGAAGTATACGACATACAAGGGGCCACGCTCTGCACCGCGAGGTCTTGCTCATCAATCGCGGCACCATCACGCTCAGCCACGCACCGCCCACCAGCAAAGGCCAGCCCCCCGAGCCCGCCAACGAAGCCTGCACGCCCTCGGCACACGCCCGGGCCCACATGCACACAGCGAATGCCACATCCAGCCCCAGTGCATGTGGTATCTGCCACCATGGCAACGCTCTTCGTTCTTCCGAATTCATCACTACACCCCTTGCATCATTTCTAGCATATTTGACGCAATATGGCAATGTTATTTACACAACAATTGCATTTTGAAACAAGCCTCTCAACGCATAACGCAACTTTTCAGCGCCGTCGACACGCTCCTTCTTGCTCTTTACCTCACACATCCAATTCGATGCCGAAGGTGGCAGAGAGTTCTGCTACATCAAACGTTTGTGAGGTAAGAACAGGTGCGGACACAAGAGAATCCGGCTCAATGGAGCGCAGGAGGAAGAGGAGCGAGGGATTGGCATCGATAAGGACACCGGCGGCATAGATGGCTGCGGCGGCATGGGAACACGGCTCCGCCCAATCCGCGCAGCTGCAGAACATGTGCCAATCAGAAGGCTCCGGGAGGAGTCCGCTTTCAGGGTGGCAAAGTTGCTCCATGACCGTGGCATCCACTTTGCCGGAAAGGAGGGACACGAGCGAATCAATGCGCCCGCTGCACAAGCTGCGCATGGCAGCTACACGCTCTTCATCCGGCGGGCTGAGCTGCAAGCTCACCTCGTAAAGCTCATCCGCACTCACTTTGGCGGTGATGAGCCCGGGGGAGAGGCGCACATCCAGCACGCAGCCATGGCGCAGCAGCGCGCGCCCGGGAGCCAGGCAAAGCCCCCCTGCCTCGCAATGGGCCAGGTGCCGCATCCAGGCCTGCCCCCAGAATTTCCCGGCTAATTTGCGGGACGCGCACACCACGGGCTGCAGCTCCTCGCCGGCATCTTGCAGCTCTGCCAGGCGGGCAGCCGCCAGCTTGCCAAGTTCCTTGGCGCTCAGGCGGGGTGTGAATTCATCGCACATCAGGACGTATGGGTAAAAGCGCACCGCAAAGCAGCGTGTGGAGCTTTGCGGTGCGCAGAAATAGAAAGATATCAATCTTACTTGGTGACGCTCTTGAAGTACTCAAGCGTCGTCTTGAGGCCTTCTTCCAGTGTGTGCTGGGGCTCCCAACCGGCGGCGCGGAGCTTGTCAGCGCAAGCGCGGGAGTGCTTCACATCGCCGGGGCGCTCGGGCAGGTGTACCACCTTGGAGGTGGAACCGGCGGCCTCGATGATGATGTCTGCCAGCTTGTTGATGGTAATCTGACCACCGTAACCCACATTGTTCACGCCGGTCACTTCAGGATGCTCTGCCACATAGGCCAGAGCGCCCACAATATCCTTCACATAGATGAAGTCGCGGGTCTGCTCGCCATCGCCGTACACGGTGATGTCTTCGCCCTTGATGGCTTTTTCCATGAAGATGGGCACAGCGGCAGCGTAGGCACCCTTGGGATCCTGGCGGGGGCCGAACACATTGAAGAAGCGGCAGCAGCCGGTGTTGATCTGGCCGGTGGTGCGGAACATATCCATGTAGTACTCGCCGTCCAGCTTGGTGATGCCATAGGGGCTCTTGGGCTCGGGGTACATGGTCTCCACCTTGGGTACAACGGGGTTGTCGCCATAGATGGCAGCGGAGGAAGCAAGCACCACTTTCTTGCAACCGGCCTTGCTGGCTTCTTCCAGCACGATAAGCAGGCCGTTCACGTTGAGATCAAGGCATTCACGAATCTTGGACATGGATTCCGGCACAGACACCAGAGCAGCCATGTGGAAAATGTAGTCCACGCCCTCCACAGCCTTGGCCACGAGCTCGCGGTCGGTGATGGAGCCTTCGATGAACGTTACGTTAAGGCCATCCAGATTCTTCTTGTAGCCGGTGCGAAGGTTATCCAGCACGCGGATTTCTTCTGCCTTACCCTGATAGTGCTCAGCGATGTGAGAACCGATGAAGCCGGCGCCGCCGGTGATGAGGATTTTCATGGTATAAGATTAATGTTGTTGTGAACGAATACTATATTAGGATTTATTTTGATGATTGCAAGCACGGAATCAACTGCAAGACTTTTTTCCGGTAGAAAAGCGGACACATCACAGCGTTTCCGGCAGTTTATGCCCGCTGCGGGCTTCGTAATCGGCGCGCTGGTCCTTCCCTATCGGCCCCACGGCAAAGTAGCGGGCTGCGGGGTGATTGAAGAACAAGGCGCACACGGAAGATGAGGGGGTCATCATGCAGGTATCCGTCAGGCAGCAGCCAGTGTGCTCCGTGGCATTGAGCAAGGCGAACACGGTGCGCTTTTCTGCGTGGTCGGGCTGGCTGGGGTAGCCACAAGCCGGTCGAATGGAGACAGAGCCCCCCTGCTCCGGCCAGATGGCAAGCATGCATTCATGCGTGCGCTCGGCCAACGCTTCAGCCAGCATATTGGCCAGAGCCTCGCACAGGATAGCGTTGTAGGTATCATGTTGGGCGTTGAACTCTGCGGCCCACACATCTGCCCCCGTGATGGAAAGCTGCATAGCCCCCACATAGCCCTCTTGTTCTGCCACAAAATCAGCCAGAGCCAGGCGCGGCTTGGCGGATTCTTTCTGCTGGCGGAGCGTGTGGAGCATGGTGCCACCCTCTACCTCGATATCATCCCCCATGCGGCGGGCGGGCCACACGCCGTAGCATGCACGGGCATGCAGGCGATTCTCTTCCATACCGCGGGTCAGCAGAGCGCGGGCATCATCCATGAGGCTCTGTGCCTGCGCGGCCTTGTCAGCCGGGGCATCCGGGTGCATGCTGCCGCGGGCGGGGTTCCACACATCCTGCATGCCATAAGTGCGCAATAAAATGGACCAATCAGCCCGCTGCAATAGCTCATCCCAGCTCAGCGCCACATCCGGAGCCTTGCTGCAGCAGGGGCAACCCTGCGGCACTGCAGCGGTGAACACCCCCGTACGCTCGGGCCGCGGCTGGGTGGCACCGGGAGCCAACACCCGGGAGCGGGCCTGCGCCAGCGGCATCAACGGAATGGATTTGGCCTGGTAGCTCTCGCGCATGCTCTGTTGCAGAGCCAGGATTTCCTCACGGTATGCCTGCCGACCGGCCCCGATGAGAGCCGAAGCCACAGGCACGATGGCCGAGGCATCAGCCGTCTGCACCACCACACCGGCAGGATACAGCGGAGCCAGCTTGAGCGCGGTGTGCATGGGGCTGGTCGTGGCACCTCCCACCAACAAGGGGAGCGTCTGCCCGGCAGCCTGCAAGGCCTGCGCCACCTTGGCCATTTCCTCCAGAGAGGGCGTAATCAACCCGGACAAAGCCACCAAATCTGCCTTTTCGCGCTCCACCGCAGCCACAATATCCTCCAGTGGCACCATCACACCGAGATCCACCACGCGGAATCCATTGCAAGCCAGCACCACGCCTACGATATTTTTACCAATATCGTGCACATCCCCTTTCACCGTGGCCAGCACCACGGTGCCGGCAGAAGCGCCCTGCCCCTGTCCGGCTTCCAGAAGAGGCGTGAGCACGGCTACGCTCTGTTTCATCACGCGGGCGCTCTTCACCACCTGCGGCAGGAACATCTTGCCGGCACCAAAAAGCTCGCCCACCTGCTTCATGCCCTCCATGAGCGGACCTTCAATCACCGCCAGCGGGGAGCCGCATAGTTCCAAGGCCTCGCGGGTATCCTGCTCCACATGGGTGCTGATACCTTTCACGAGGGCATGCGCCAGGCGCTCCTGCACGCTGCCTTTGCGCCAATCGGCCACAGCGGGGGCGGCTTTGGCAGCGGGAGCACCGGTGGAAAGCGCTTTTTCTCGTTCCTTGGCGGCAGAAAGTTCCTGTGCGTACGAAATAAGGCACTCAGTGGCATCCTCTGCGCTGTTGAGCAGCACATCATCCACCAGCTTGCGGCGGTGGGGCGGAATCTCCTCATAGCACCCCATGAGCGCGGCGTTCACAATGCAGATATCCAGGCCACCGGCAGCCGCATGGTGCAGGAAGGCGGAGTGCATGGCCTCGCGCACAGGGTTGTTGCCGCGGAAGGAGAATGATACGTTGGAAATACCACCGGAAATGTGGCAATGCGGGTGGCAGCGGGTGATTTCTGCCGCCGCCTGGAAGAAATGCAGCGCATGATTGGCATGCTCCGCGATCCCTGTGCCCACAGTCAGTACATTGGGGTCAAAAATGATATCTTCCTCGGGGAATCCCACGCGGTTGACGAGCAAATCATACGCGCGGTGAGCAATAGCAATGCGGTCTTCTCGCCCGCTGGCCTGCCCCTGCTCATCAAAGCCCATCACCACCACAGCAGCACCATAGCGGCGCAGCAGTTTGGCCTGGTGCAGGAACTCTTCCTCGCCATTCTTCAGCGATATGGAGTTCACAATTCCCTTGCCCTGCAAGCAGCGAAGCCCCGCCTCGATGACTTCCCACTTGGAGGAATCTATCATGAACGGCACACGGGCAATATCCGGCTCAGCAGAGACCAGGTTCAGGAAACGGGTCATGGCCTCGGGGCCATCAATCATGCCATCATCAAAGCAGAAGTCCAGCACGCGGGCCCCCTTCTCCACCTGTTGGCGGGCTATTTCCAGCGCTTCGGTATAATTTCCCTCGCGCACCAGGCGGGCAAACTTGGGAGAACCGGCCACGTTGCAGCGCTCGCCGATGAACAAGGTTCCATCCGCGCGGTTGTGGCTGAGCGGCTCCAGCCCGGATAAACGCATGGTGCCCCCCGCAGGACGCAAGGGGATGGCGCGCGGCGCATATCCGGCCACAGCCTCGTGCATGGCGGCAATGTATTCCGGCGTAGTACCGCAGCAACCGCCCACAAAGTTCAGCAATCCTTCCTCGGCATACCGACGGATAATACCGGCCATATGCTCCGCGCTGTGGGCATAGCCCGTGGGGCTGAGCGGATCCGGCAACCCGGCATTGGGATACATGCTGATGGCGCAATCGGCCAGGGCAGCCAGCTCGCGGGCGAAGGGCAGC
Source organism: Akkermansia sp. (assembly GCA_017558555.1). Taxonomy (GTDB): domain Bacteria; phylum Verrucomicrobiota; class Verrucomicrobiia; order Verrucomicrobiales; family Akkermansiaceae; genus Akkermansia. The sequence goes on along the minus strand of JAFYUJ010000071.1, from coordinate 1,382 downwards.
ATCAAGTCTGCCCCCAGGGCACAGTTGATACCAATGGAAAGAGGCTTCGCATGGCGCACCGAGTTCCAGAACGCCTCCACCGTCTGTCCGGAGAGCGTGCGCCCGGCCTTGTCTGTAATGGTGAAGCTGATCATCACCGGCGGCAGCGGCATCGTCTCGCGCAGCTCATCTATGGCAAACAAGCAGGCCTTGGCATTCAGCGTGTCAAAAATCGTCTCCAGCAGCAGCACATCAACCCCGCCCTCCACAAGAGCCAGCACCTGGGCACGATAGGCGCGGCGCAGTTGCTCGAAATTGATGGCGCGGTAGCCGGGGTCATTCACATCCGGGGAGAGAGAAGCCGTCACCGCCATCGGGCCGATCGAGCCCGCCACCAGACAGGGGCGATGCTCGCGGGCTTCCGCCGCCTCCGCAGCAGCGCGGGCAATGCGGCAGGCGGCCAGGTTCATCTCACGCACCAGCGCGGCCAGCTTCTCATCGGCCAGCACACCATCGTAATAAGACTGGTCATGCCGCCCGGGAGCAGACTGGTGAAAAAACTCATGCTGGCCGATGCTGGTGGCAGAGAACGTGCAAGTGCTCACCATATCCGAGCCGGCAGCAAAGTATGCATCATGAATTTCGCGCAGCAAGCCGGGGCGGCTCAGCACCAACACATCGTTGTTGTTCTTCAAATCGCAGGGGTACGCGGCCCTGTCGGCAAAGAAATCGCCCCGGTAATCCTCCTCCTGCAAGCGGTGTTTCTGCACCATCGTGCCCATCCCACCATCCAATATCAGAATGCGCTTGGCCAGCGTTTCTGCCAGGAATTGTTGACGTTCAGCTGCTGTACTCTTCATGTTTGCTGCATTTACTTATTAAAAGAAAAAGGCTCTGCCGCAGTCTTGCGCTGCCGACAGAGCCGAAAATCGCCTTCGTGGATATCTGGCTCAACCCAAACGGCGGGGGGCCGGGTTGCGGTGCCACACGATTACGCCCTTGGCCAGTGCATACAGGTAAGCCACCATCAGCACCGCGATGAATACAGCCATCGCGGCAAAAGCTGCACCGTTTTCTACCACAATATCCTTGAAACCAAGTGCCCAGGGATACAGGAAAATCACTTCCAAATCGAACACCAGGAACAGAATCGCCACCATGTAGTACTTGATGGAGAAGAATGCCGGTGCGCCATCACCCTCCGGCACGTTACCGCATTCGTAGGGGATGTGGGCGGGGTTGCGAAGCTTGGCGCGGCGACCAAAGATGATGCTCAGAACAATAATCATCCCGGCAAAGCCAAAGCCTGCCACCAACTGAATCAATGCTGAAAAGTATTCCTGAAGCATAGCGTACGCCGTTTCTTATAGCACCTTGTCCCCCGTCTGTCAATCCCAGAATGC
>JAFYUJ010000070.1 GCA_017558555.1 Akkermansia sp. | reverse complement strand
GATCGCATCCTGGCCAAGCCCGGGGATGAGGCCTATGGGCTGCTCTCCCTGCGCATGCAGATGGATTGGGTGCCCAAGGCGCTCAAGACCGTGCCGCCGGAGGCCTTCTCTCCGCGCCCCAAGATTGATTCCACGGTCATGTTGCTCACCCGCCGCGATGAGCGCGAGTTCCCGCCCTATGACCACCGCCTCATGGATGAGCTGATGCGCCGTTGCTTCGCCCAGCGCCGCAAGCAAATGCACAAGCAACTCCCCACCCACCGCGATTGGAAAGAGGTCTCCGCTCAGCTCGACATCTCCCCCACCGCCCGCCCCGAGGAACTCGGGCTGGAGCAGTGGATTCACCTCACCAACGCCTACGATCCGCACCCCCTGGCCGCCGTCGCGCAAAAGGATGATGAGCTCTTCGATGTGGTGGATGAACAAGACCGGGTGCTGCGCCAGGCCACCCGCAAGGAAGTACACGATGGTGCCCTGCTTCACCGCGCGGTGCATGTGCTCGTGTTCAACAAAAATCATGATTGCCTGCTCCAGAAGCGCTCCCTGCTCAAGGACCGCCACCCCGGCGTGTGGGATTCCTCTGCTGCCGGTCATCTGGATGCCGGCGAATCCTACGAAGACGCCGCCCGCCGCGAGCTGAAAGAAGAACTCGGTATCACCGATACCAAAATCATCCATGTGGGCACCCTGCCCCCCACGGAGCACACCGGCTGGGAACACGTCGCAATCTACGCCGCCCTCTACGATGGCAAAGTCCACTTCCCCGCCGCAGAAATCTCCGGTGTCATGCCTTTCCCCGCCTCCCTCATTGATACCTGGCTGGAACGCCGCCCCCAGGATTTCGCTTCCTCCTTTGCCCTCTGCTGGGCTCAGGTGCGCACCATGCTGGGAGAATGAAGCGAAGTTGGAAGGTGAAAGTTGAAAGTTGGAAGTGTATAGCCAGCCGCGCCTGCGGCGCGGGGAATTTCTTCATTGTGCATTGTTCATTGCACACGGTGCCAGGGCATCATGGAGGCCACACCATAATACGGATGCGCCCACAAACGCCGGGCCATGAGGCCGGGAGAGGCCAGGCCCAATAAAAAGCGGCGGCGCTGGGCGGGGCGGTCAAACTCCGGCAGCTCGCTTTCCGGGGGCAGCTCGGGTTCGATGCTCTCTGCCGGGGGAATGCACACGGTTTCCCCCAGGCAGGCAGAACAATGCCCGCAGGGAGCAGCCGTTTCCCCCGTAAAGTAGCGGGCCAACGCGGCATTCACACACTCCTGCCCGCTCAGCATCCCCAGCAGCAGATCCAGGCGGCCTGAATCATTCTCCCGGCGGCGCTCATAGCCTGCGGACAGCTCCGCCGCCAGCGCGCGCGCATCTCCCACGCCTTGCGGTATCACCTGAATGGCCTGCTGGCGGAAGCTCACCTTCCATTCCCCGGACTGTTCACACTCGCGCAGCAGCTCCATCGCCTCGGCAAAGGTGCAATCCCAGGCCTCCGCCAGTTGCTCCACCTCGCCCTCGCGGTGCGCATCCAGCCAACGCAGCCGCTCTACCTCGGTGGCCTCGCGGCCATCCAGAATGCAGCTCAGCGAAAACAGCGGCTTCACTTTGTAAAACTTGTACCCGCGCGGCATTTCCTCGCTCAGCGCGCCGCTCTGCCGCAGAGAAGTGAGCAAACGCATCGGCACATCCTCCGGCACATCGCAAGTGGTGCCCAGCTCCCAGAGCGAAACCACGCGCGGCGCCGCCGGCAACAACCAGCGGCTGCAGCGCAACACCCCTTCTTCATCCGGCTCGGCGGCATAAATGCGGTTCCGGGCATCCTGCACATCGTTGCCATCCAGCAGCACCAGGCTCTCCGCCGGCAGCCCATCGCGCCCGGCTCGCCCGGATTCCTGCAAATACGCCTCGGGCGAGCCCGGGCAATTGTAATGCACCACCGCGCGCACATCCGGTTTGTCTACCCCCATGCCAAAAGCAATCGTGGCCACCAGAATCCGGCGGCGATTGCACAGGAAATCATCCTGCAACTGCTCGCGCAGCTCGGCGGGCTGCCCGGCATGATAAGCCGCGGCATCCAGCCCCGCGCCTTGCAGCGCCGCGGCCAGCTCCTCCGTCCCCTTGCGGGTGCGGGCATACACAATCGCAGGGGTGTGCCCCTCTTGCTGCAAAAACGCCACCAGCGCCGGCATGCGCTCCCGCGTGCCCAGTGCCCGCCGCGTGATGTTTGCCCGGTAGGGGGATAAACACACCACATCCTCTGCCGCCACCCCAAAGGCCGCGCACAAATCCGCCCGCACCTGCGGCGTGGCCGTGGCGGTAAACGCCATCGTGGCGTGAAATGCCAGCTGCTCCCGCCAGCGCGGCAGTTTCAGATAATCCGGCCGGAAACTGTGCCCCCACTCCGAGATGCAATGCGCCTCATCCACCACAAAAATACCGGGTTGCACCCCGCGCAGCACCTTCCGCAGCGCCGCGTTGTCCAGCGATTCGGGCGCCACATACAACAGCCGCACCTCCCCCGCCGCCAGCGCCGCAAACAAAGCCTCGCGCTCGGCATCCTCCAGCGTGGAATCATAGCGATACGCCGCGATGCCCAGCCCCTGCAAATACGCCACCTGCTCGCGCATCAAGGCTATCAATGGCGAAACCACCAGCGAGGTACCGCCCACCATCACCGCCGCCATCTGGTAGCACAGGCTCTTCCCGTGCCCCGTCGGCATGATGCCCAGAACATTCCGCCCCGCCACCGCCGCGCACACCAGCTCCTGCTGTCCCGCGCGAAAATGCTCGCGCCCAAACAGCCTCAGCATCTCCTCTTCTGCCACTTCACTCATTTCCCCGCTGTCAGCTCGCTGTATCTTTCAAACAGGAAGGCCACGCGCTCTGCATCATCCGCAAAACTGCGCCCATAAGCCTTCTCCACCGCCGCATCCAGCTTGCGGTGCGCTGCCACCAGTTCCGGCGGCATCGTCAGCGGGTCATACAAATCCGCCAGCGAACTATCAGGATACAGCTCGCGGGCATCCAAGACCCCCTGCGCCAAGTCTGCTATCTTTTCTTGCTGTGCCTCACTCGCTTCCGGCCACGGATAGTTGTTGTAGACGATTTTAGCGGAGTACTGATAATCACTTTTCAAGCGTCCTGTTACCGTTCTCATCCATGCCATGTGCATATTGGAGGTCAACACCCCAAAATGATAGAGCGTAGCATTGGGAATAAGGCGCAGTTTATTGCTGCACAATATATCTGGCGTTAAAAAACCAATAGGAATATATGCACGCCGTTCGGAAGAGACCTCAGGAATAACAATATAATTATTCTCGGGTATATTTTCTGTTTGGAATCTTACAGGATATGCTGCAAGTTTTAACGTCGACGCTCTACTACTCTCTGCTCTATATTGCCGTACTAAGTCGACGCGATGAAGCACATGCGGCATTTTTTTCAAATCAGAAGGAGATATATGACCAAGATAGAGACAATAACGAGGGGTGCCATTAATGAATTCTTGAGCCCCCAACCAAGAATAAAAATAGGAAGCGGCCGCAGGTTCAAGGCTTAAGAACTCCTCCTTTTCTGCCGATGTAAACAAATAATTACCATCATCAATAGGTTGGTTACCCATAGCCATTTCGGGCACTTGGCACAGTGGTTTATTTCTGCTTTCTATATAAATGTCAGGTCCATTGTTGAGATAACCATTGATGGAGGAAACATCAGAAGGCTCACCTTTCTCATCAAAAAGCAGCTTATTTTTCCTGGAGTTCATGGAAAAAGCCACAATCACGCAATGCACACCTGCAACGCCACGAGCTTCACTTTTCCACTTAAATGTACGCCATGCAAAATTGATATGAATATTCAAATCCTGCTGCAAATGTTTCCACAAAATAGATACAGATTGACCTTGGCAAATAGAATTGGTCGCAACAAACGCTGATTCGATTGAGGAATTCTGCATCATAATTGCAGCCTTTTTGAACCAACACGTCACAAAATCCAAATCACCAGATTTAGGTACTCCTTCAAAAATTACCTGCAAATCAGCTTTTTGTTCCTTGCTCATGAAACGAGCCCCGGAAAACGGCGGGTTGCCCATGATATAGTTCAGCTTATCCTTGGGGACGACGGTTTCCCAATCGATTTGGAGGGCATTGGCGCAGACGATGGAGGCGGAGGCTTTGAGCGGGATGCGGGCATAGGCCTCGCCGAAGTAGTTGCCGACCTCCACATTCATCTGGTGGTCCATCAGCCACATGGCGACCTGGGCGATTTGGGCGGGGAACTCCTCAATCTCGATGCCATAGAACTGGTTGACGTTGACGAGGCAGACATCATTGGCCGAGAGCATCCAGGCGGAGCCGGGGGATTCGGTGTGTTCGCGCTCGGCGATGACGGCGAGCTCCAGGCGGCGCAGCTCGCGGTAAGCCACCACGAGGAAGTTGCCGCAGCCGCAGGCGGGGTCCAGGAAGGTGAGGCCGGCGAGTTTTTGGTGGAAGGCCTGAAGGCGGGCTTCCTTGCGGTTGGATTTATCGTATTGGATGCTTTCGAATTCCTCGCGCAGGGCATCCATGAAGAGCGGGTTGATGAGCTTGAGGATATTGCGCTCGGAGGTATAATGGGCACCGAGGGCGCGGCGGGCGGTGGCATCCATGACGCATTGGAACATGGAGCCGAAGATAGCGGGGGAGATGCGGCTCCAATCCAGCGCGCAGCAATCGAGCAGCGCCTGGCGCATGGCCGTATCGAACGCGGGCATGGGCAGAAACTCGGCAAAAAGGCCGCCGTTCACGTAGGGGAAATCGTTGATAGCGGCATCGAGGATGCTGAAGCGCTGCTCCACCGGGGTATTGAGCGCCTGGAAGAGCTGGGCGAGCAAGGGTGCGAGGTCGCGGCCGTCCTCTGCGGTGCAGTTGTGGATGAAGGAGCGGAAGGAATCCTTGCGGAAGATGCCGGTATCATCCGCAAAGAGGCAAAAGAGCAAGCGGACGAGGTAGACCTCCAACGGGTGGCCGGTGTAGCCGATGTCTTTGAGGCGGTCGTGCAGCTTACCGAGCAGCTCGGCAGCCTGTACGTTGACGGGGTCTTCCTCCTGGTACTCTCGCTGATTGTAACCGGCTAGGTAGTGGAAGAGGTGGATGTATTGGGGCAACTCCTCCAGGGAGAAGCAGGTGAGCTGCGCATCGCGGCTGAGGTCATAGAAATGCCAGGTTTCAAAGTCGCAGATGAGGATGGCGCGGGGGAACTCGTGGTGCGGCAGTGAATCGGCATAGCGTTTGGCTTGCTCGTAGGCCTTGGCGAGGTCTTTGCCACGGGATTTCATCTCGATGAGGATGTGGCCTTTCCAGAATAAATCAATGTAGCCGTTGCCGCCATCCGCACACTTGACTTTGTGCTCAAAAATGGCCACGCGCTTGCGGTCGATACCCAGCACGTGGAAGAAATCAATGAGGAAGGATTGGGCCTCGGCCTCCTCGCGCTCTGTGTTTTTCCAATCGCCGGCAAACTTGGCGGCTCGTGCGCTGATTTCGTTCTGACTGAGTGTCACTGCCATGCCGCGCATTCTACCAAAAACAAAAAGCGGAGGCAAGACAAGGGTTTGCCCATTTCACATTTTCAACGGAAAGAGCCCGCCTGGGGCGGCACAAAGCATGGCTCAACATTGCCCGACCTGATAAAACCTCATTTGCGCCCTGTCGGGGGACATACCTTAAAACTCCAAATCGAGCTGGGTGAAATTATCCTCGGGGGCGGGGTCGGCGGGGGGCGCGGGCTGGG